>JASJAZ010000206.1 GCA_030066785.1 Desulfobacterales bacterium
CAAAAAATTGATGAAATTAAAGCATTTTATCGCCAAGATCCCGATCGATTTGAAATGTTTAAACAGACGCTACTTGAAAAAAAGGCTATTAAACTTATTATAGAAAATAGTGCCATTAAGGACGTCAAACCCGAGAAAATATCTAAAAAATCTGATAAAATAAGTGAACCGAAGAAATGATCGGTTTCATCTATAAAGATGAATGCCTATTTTTAAGATATAGGGTATAATACAGGTGATATTGCCAGAAATAAGGTTACGTTTTCGGATTTGCGTAATATCATTTTTGGTCTTGATTTTCCCCTCAAACTCTATAAAAATCCTATATAAGGAGGATCTTTGTGCCGTTAATACCGATGGTTGTTGAACAGAGTAGCCGGGGCGAAAGGGCCTATGACATCTATTCCCGGCTTTTAAAGGATCGCATCATTTTTCTGGGCACAGCGATTAACGATGAAATCGCCAATCTCTTGATAGCCCAGCTACTTTTTCTTGAATCGGAAGATCCTGATAAGGATATCAATTTCTATATAAATTCCCCGGGCGGTGTGGTAACGGCCGGTATGGCGGTATTTGATACCATGCAATACATCAAACCTGATATTGCCACGGTCTGTATTGGCCAGGCGGCAAGCATGGGGGCGGTGCTTTTGGCCGCCGGTGCCGGCGGCAAGCGTTATTCATTGCCCAACGCACGCATCTTGATTCATCAGCCTATGGGAGGGTTCCAAGGCCAGGCATCTGATATTGCGATTCAAGCACGTGAAATTATTCGGATGAAGGATACCCTCAATGACATTTTGGCCAAGCATACGGGTCAGGACATTAAGAAAATTCAGCAAGATACGGACCGAGATTTTTTCATGTCCGGAATAGAAGCCAAAGATTATGGAATTATTGACCATGTCATCACCAATCGAGATGATCTGGACCAGATTGATAAATTGGACTCTGCGGAGGCGTAATGGCGAAAAAAGACGATACCAGTGATAATTTGTTCTGTTCTTTCTGCGGTAAAAGCCAAAAGGAAGTTAAAAAACTGATTGCCGGACCAGCGGTGTACATCTGTGACGAGTGTATCCAGCTGTGCGGTGAAATTATTGAAGAAGAAAAAGAAAAAAGCGGCGACGGCATTGAGCACCTGCTGGTTCCCAAAGAAATAAAATCTATGCTTGATGACTACGTCATTGAACAGGAACCGGCCAAAAAGATACTTGCCGTGGCTGTCCACAATCATTACAAACGTTTGGATTCATCCGTGCATACGGGCGATGTAGAAATCCAAAAGAGTAACATATTGCTGATCGGGCCCACCGGCTGCGGTAAAACGCTGCTGGCCCAAACACTGGCACGCTTCTTAAATGTGCCCTTTACCATTGCGGATGCTACCAGTCTGACCGAAGCGGGTTATGTGGGCGAGGATGTTGAGAATATTATTCTTTCCTTGCTGCAAAAAGCTGACTATGACGTCGATAAAGCCAAACGGGGCATTGTTTATATTGATGAAATTGATAAAATCGCCAGCAAATCGGATAATCCATCCATTACCCGCGATGTTTCCGGTGAGGGGGTTCAGCAGGCATTGCTGAAAATAATTGAAGGCACGACGGCCAGTGTACCTCCCAAAGGTGGCCGTAAACACCCCCAGCAGGATTTCGTTAAGGTTGATACCTCCAATATCTTATTCATTTGTGGCGGCACCTTTACCGGCCTGGAACAAATCATCAAGCGTCGTCTGGGTTCCAAAGCCATGGGTTTCGGTGCCAATATCGTGGGAAGTGATGAAAAACGCATTGGGGAAATCCTGGAAATGGTACAACCCGAAGATTTAATTAAATTCGGCTTGATCCCCGAGTTTTTAGGGCGTTTACCGGTGGTGGCGACGCTGGATGAATTGAGCGAAGAGACCCTCATTCGGATTTTACAGGAACCCAAAAACGCCTTGGTCAAACAGTATCAGATGTTGTTTGAAATCGAAGGTGTTAATTTGCGGTTTACCGACAGCGCTTTATCCGCGATTGCCAAGGAAGCTTTGAAGCGCAAATCGGGCGCACGCGGTTTGCGCGCCATCTTAGAAAAAAGTCTGCTCGACATCATGTATGAAATTCCCTCGCTTGGTAATTTGAAAGAATGCGTTGTGGGTGAGGATGTGGTGCTTAGCAAAGAGGATCCCATACTGCTCTACGAACAAACCAAAAAGCAGGCATAAACACCTGGTTGATTGCGCGGCAGGTGTCAATCATAAATTCATAAAGGGTTATCATAGTGAGCTTGTTTAAACCAAATCAATCAACTTCAAACGTTATCCTACCGCTGTTGCCGTTGCGCGATATTGTTGTTTTTCCTTATATGGTAGCGCCGCTTTTTGTCGGCCGCACCAAGTCGGTCAATGCCTTGTCGGACGCCATGAACAAAGATAAGCGCGTTTTTCTAGCCACCCAGAAAAAAGCCAGTGTCGATAATCCACGAGATAAAGATATCAGCCCGGTGGGCACCATTGGAAATGTATTGCAGCTACTGCGGCTGCCGGATGGTACGGTTAAAGCCCTGGTGGAAGGCAAAAGCCGCGGGCGCATTATCCGCTTTCTGCAAAACGAGGATTTTTTCAATGTTGAAATCCGACCGGAAGAGGCAATACAAATTCCGGATGCAGAGGAGGAAGCACTGCAGCGGGCCGTGGTTGAAAATTTTGAAAAATACGCCAAGGTCAACAAAAACATATCCAAGGAACTGGTCACCAACATTTCCGCCATTACCAACGGTTCGCAGTTAGCTGATACGGTTGCCGCTCATTTCTCATTTAAACTGGACGATAAACAGCTTTTGCTGGAAACCATCGATGCCAAAGATCGGTTGGCGCTTTTGTTGCGGCTGGTGAAAATGGAAATCGAGGTGTTCCGGATGGATCAGCGTATCAAAAGCCGGGTCAAGGATCAGATGGAAAAGACCCAAAAGAATTATTATTTGAATGAACAGATGCGCGCCATTCGCAAGGAGATGGGCACTGAGGATGAAGCCGCCGACGAGTTGAATGAGCTTGAAAAGCGGATCAAACGCAAGCGTATGTCTAAAGAGGCGGCTGCCAAAGCCAGGGCGGAGTTTAAAAAGTTAAAGCTAATGACACCCATGTCAGCCGAAGCCACCGTGGTGCGCACCTATATCGAGTGGCTGATCAGCTTGCCCTGGTACGACCGCAGTAAGGTACGCACTGATATTGATGAAGCTGAAAAGATTCTTAATGAGGATCATTACGGATTGGAAAAACCCAAAGAACGCATCTTGGAGTATTTAGCGGTTCAATCTTTAATGAAGAAAGTTCGCGGCCCGATTCTGTGCTTTGTGGGTCCTCCCGGTGTCGGCAAAACATCATTGGCCCGGTCTGTGGCGCGTGCCACCGGGAGAAAATTTGTACGCCTTTCACTTGGTGGGGTCCGGGATGAAGCCGAAATCCGGGGCCATCGTCGCACCTATATCGGCGCTTTGCCGGGAAAAATTATTCAGTCACTGAAAAAAGTGGGCGTTAACAATCCGGTATTTTGCCTGGACGAAGTTGACAAAATGAGCATGGATTTTCGTGGCGATCCGTCCGCAGCGTTGCTTGAGGTATTGGATCCCGAGCAAAATTTTGGTTTCAATGACCATTACCTGGATGTCGATTACGATCTTTCAGACATTTTGTTTATCACCACCGCCAACACGTTGCCGGATATTCCGCTACCGTTGCAAGATCGCATGGAGGTCATCCGCCTGCCGGGCTATACGGAATATGAAAAATATCACATTGCTAAAGATTTCCTGATACCGAAACAGATTGAAGCCAACGGGCTTAAAGATAGAAAAGTACATTTATCTAAAAAAGCGGTTTACACGATTATTCAGCGGTACACCCGCGAAGCCGGCGTGCGCAATCTGGAACGGGAGATCTCATCCATTTGTCGCAAAATTGCGCGTAAGTTCGCTAAAAACAAAGAACGACAATCATTTAATGTGGCCGGCAATTCCATTGCCAAGTATTTGGGACCGCCGCGTTTCAAGTACGGACAGATCGAAGAAAAGGATCAAGTCGGTCTGGTAACCGGACTTGCCTGGACCCAGGTAGGTGGGGAGTTGCTCAACATCGAAACGGTTGTGATGCCGGGAAAGGGGAAGCTGACGGTAACCGGCAAATTAGGTGAGGTTATGCAGGAGTCGGCCCAGGCGGCGGTTAGTTATGTGCGCTCGCGGGCTGATAATTTAATGATCGAAAAGGATTTTTATAAAAAATATGATATTCATATCCACATCCCTGAGGGGGCGATTCCGAAAGATGGGCCATCTGCTGGAATTTCTATGTGTGCTTCCATTGCATCGGCTTTGACCAAGCATCCGGTTCACCACGATCTTGCCATGACCGGTGAAATTACATTGCGGGGTCGGGTACTACAAATCGGTGGCTTGAAGGAAAAGATTTTAGCCGCGCATCGAGGCGGCATTAAAAAGGTGGTTATCCCCAAAGAAAACAAAAAAGACTTACGCGATATACCATCGGAAATTTCTAAAGAGCTTGAGATTGCCTTTGTGGAGCATATGGATGAGGTGCTGTCGCATGCGCTGATTGTTGAAGAAGGCGGTCACCTGTTTAAAAAGAGCGACATCCCGCTAAATATTGCCGGTGAAAAGCCAAATGATGCCGAACAGCTTCCAACGCTAAATTAGCTTTATCAAATCTCTGCTGCGCTATCCTGTTACTATCTTTGGCAGCAGAGATTTTTTTATGATCACAACATTGGTATTGACAACTTAAATAGAAGTTGTTAGCGAAAGGGATTTAATGGTAGTCCATCAAGGGCGGATAGCTCAGCTGGGAGAGCGTCGGCCTTACAAGCCGAAGGTCACAGGTTCAAGCCCTGTTCCGCCTACCACTTCGATAGTGACGTTCCGGTTTTGCCGGTGAAAATATAAATATTAGGGGGCGTAGCTCAGCTTTGGTTAGAGCGCTGGCCTGTCAAGCCAGAGGTCGCGAGTTCAAGTCTCGTCGTCCCCGCCATTTTAAGCCTGTCATTGTGAAATGACGGGCTTATTTTATGATGCCATTTCATGTATACATCATACAGAGCCTTCAAGACAGCAGCTATTATACCGGTTCAACCCAGGAGCTAAGTTCACGGTTGAAGCGTCACAATCAAGGACGTTCACCCTACACCAAAGCGAAGCGACCCTGGAAATTGGTTTATTCTGAAGAATTTGCAGATCGTTCGTCTGCCCAGCAACGAGAAAGAGCCATCAAGCGGAAAAAGTCGCGTGATTACATTGAAAAATTGGTGAGTGCGTCCCGGTCTTAGACCGGGAAGGTCGCGAGTTCAAGTCTCGTCGTCCCCGCCAGTAAGCTAAGGGGTTTAGATAAGAATCTAAACCCCTTTTGTTTTCATATTTCTATTTTCCAACCCTATTTCCAACCTTTTTGGCTAACCCGTAAAAGTTTCAGACCATAATTTATTCATGATCAAGGGGCTTTTCACACCCATCAGATTCTTAGCGGCTACATGCGTATAAACCATAGTGGTTTTAACATTGGAATGACCCAAAGGTTCCTGGATCGTGCGGAAATCGTAACCATCTTCCAGCAGATGCGTTGCAAAACTGTGACGTAATGTGTGCACGGTAATGCGCTTATGAAGGCCTGCTCTAATGGCGGCTCTCTTTAAATGGCCCTTGTGTGTCTATTGAACTTCGAATTTGCCCCTTGACAATGATATCATTATTGATACTATATATTCGTGACAAAATTCGACGATTTGCTTAAACGAATAAGTCGGAATTCCAAAAATGTTCGATTTTCTGAATTATGCAAGATATGCGATCATTTTTTCGGAGAGCCGCGACAGAAAAAGAGCAGTCACCGAGTTTATAAAACGCCTTGGCAGGGTGATCCAAGGGTAAACATCCAAAATAACAAAGGAAAGGCCAAAGCATACCAAGTAAAGCAGGTTCTTTTGGCTATTGAAAAGCTGGAGGTCAGCCATGGCACAAAGAAAAGATAAATACACTTATAGAGTTACTTGGTCCGAAGACGACAATGAATATGTCGGTTTATGCGCTGAATTTCCAAGCTTGAGTTGGTTGGCGAAAACGCCGGAAAAAGCCTTAAGTGGAATACGAAAAGTTGTTGCAGAGGTTATATTCGATATGCTTGAAAATAATGAAAAAATTCCTGAACCTATTGCAAGCAAGAATTACAGCGGAAAATTTATGGTGAGAATTCCACCTGATATCCATCGGAAATTGGCCATTCAAGCCGCTGAATCAGGCGTAAGCCTAAATCGCATTGCCAGTTCAAAGCTTAGCCAATAGCTTCGACCGACACACAACCTTTCGCTGGTGACGGACTCGGTTCGTACCTCGCCGCCCGTGAACCGCTCGTTAATGCTAAAAATAAAACTGGCCGCAGAATGCGACCAGTTGCGAGAGGGAGCTTTTTTATGCCATTAAAAAAGGCTCTTGTTCCAGTTGGGAGAATTGAGCAGCGTATTTTGCTGATTCGGGGTGAAAAGGTTATAATTGATGCTGATTTGGCCCAATTCTACGGTGCGCCCACCAAGCGCCTAAACGAACAGGTAAAAAGGAACAAGGCCCGTTTTCCGAATGATTTTATGTTTCAATTATCTGCCCAGGAAAAATCCGAACTGGTCGCAAATTGCGACCACCTCGCAAATCTGAAATATTCTAAAACCTTGCCTACACTTTTACCGAGCATGGCGCTATAATGGCCGCTAGTGTCTTAAATTCAAAGAGAGCCGTTGACTTTAGCGTGCATATCGTAAGAGTTTTTGTGAAACTGCGGCAGATGATTGCTGAGCACAAAGAATTGTCAAGGAAGATCGCTCAGATAGAAGGGCATTTAGCGGGCCACGATGAACAGATCATTGAATTAATAAAGGCAAACAGTTGTTGGAACCCGAACCGCCACCCAAGAAAAGGCGTATCGGTTTTAATGCCGGCGAACATTAGCATATCACTGATGAGGACGTAAAAATTATGGGCCCCAAAGTTCAAGCGCTGGGCTGCTTTGAAGCTAAAGGAGAATAAGAAGATGATTAATAGTATTACAGATTGCACTCTATTAAACAACGGGCTTAAAATGCCCTGGTTGGGGTTTGGAGTTTTTCAGATTGAAGATGGTCCGCAAGTGGTACATGCGGTGAAGGCTGCCTTGGAAATCGGCTATCGCAGTATTGATACGGCAACCGTGTATAAGAATGAAAGAGGCGTCGGCAAAGCGATCCGAGAAAGTGGCATCCCCCGTGAGGATATATTTTTGACCACAAAAGTATGGAATGATGATCAGCGCGGGAAGCGAATACTGGCAGCATTTGAAGAAAGCCTGAAACGATTAGATACTGAGTACGTAGATTTATACTTGATACATTGGCCGGTGAAAGGTTGTTATCAAGAGACGTGGCATGAGATGGAAAAGATTTATCATAGCGGTCGCGTAAAAGCGATAGGCGTTAGTAATTTCCAAGTACATCATCTTGAAGACATCTTACCTGACAGCCAGATAGTCCCCGCGGTGAATCAGATCGAGTTCCACCCGTTTCTTATCCAACCTGGCTTATTGAAATTCTGCCAAGAACATAAAATTCAGGTAGAGGCTTGGAGTCCTTTAATGCAGGGACAAATTATTACTGAGCAATCTGTTGAAAAGCTGGCTACAAAATATGATAAAACCCCAGCACAAATTACACTACGCTGGGATTTGCAGCATGAAGTGGTTACGATTCCCAAATCAAACCACCCTAATCGTATCGCCGCAAACGCTCAGATTTTCGACTTTGAACTTTCACAGGAGGACATGAACGCGTTGGACGCATTGGACCAAGGAAAGCGCGTGGGTCCAGATCCGAATAATTTTAATTTTTAAGGTTGCACAAATTAAAAAAGCCGCCCGAGAAAGCCTGCACCGAACCTGTGGTAATCTGGCCGATATATTAGCTTTGGTGCTAGCTGCTACCCCAATTGATCGTAAACAAAATAGAGAAAGATAATAAAATGACATTATTACAATATGATATAAAATGTAGCTGCAAAATTTATAGACTTTCAAAAAAAGCGATATGAATTTCGAAAAATAGTCACCATTTTGTTTACCCGCTGGGAAAGCCGCTGCCACACCATCTCCCCGCT
>JASJAZ010000207.1 GCA_030066785.1 Desulfobacterales bacterium
TATTGAATTTTGCATGCAAAATTCAATATACAGCATGAATTTTATGATGAGATCTTTTTTGACGGTATAAACAGCCCCTCTAAGATAACACAATAGAAAGGAAAGAATGATGATCAATTTGGGGGCTGAGCACGAAAATCTAGATCAGAAAGCCTACCAAATCTTAAAATACATGATTATGGAACGCCAGCTTTTGCCTGGTGAAAAGATACCCCAGGAAAAACTAGCCCATGATTTGGGGATCAGTCGAACACCACTGGTAAACGCCCTGAAATTTCTTGAGCAAGACAAGCTCGTTGAATCCATTCCCCGCCGAGGATTTTATGTGCGTCTCTTTTCACCCCAGGAGATGATTTATATTTTTGAGCTGCGGGAAGTATTGGAAGGACTTGCTGCCAGACGGGCGGCCCGACATATTTCTGATGATGACATCGTTACCCTTAACAGCTTTTTCAATGTCTTCACGGTCAATGGTGAGATTGAAGATTTCAAAGCCTATGCCCAGGAGGATCGCAAGTTTCACAATTTTGTTGCCGAGGTGGGCTCCAAAGAATTCTTAAAAAGTATCCTCGAGACCTACAATATTATCAGCTACAGTTATCAATGGGAGGCCAGGGAAGGTCTGATTAGGCCGCCGAGTGAAACCATCCGTGAACACCTGGCGGTCATAGAGGCGATCAAAAATCGGGATCCGAAATCAGCCGAGCAACTCATGCGACGCCACTTAACCAACACGATCAAATTATTAAAAAAAACCGTCAACAATGGCCAATAATTCTGTGGAAGGCTTAAATAGCCCTTTCTTATACTCAAACAGCAATATTTTTGGCAAGGATCTAAAATAATGCATTACCGCCGACTGGGCCGGTCGGGTCTCATGATTTCTGAATTGGTGCTTGGCACCATGAATTTTGGTGGGCCAACCAGTAAAAGTGAATCGTTTAAGATCATCGATGCGGCCATAGAAGCTGGGATTAATCTTCTTGATTGTGCCAATGTCTATGCCAATGGTGCCAGTGAACGCATTATTGGTGAAGCCTTGAAACGCGACGGTAAGCGAAAAGATATTTTATTAACATCGAAAGTATTTCTGCGAGTGGGAGATCGCCCTAACGATGCCGGCAATTCTAAGTATCATATTATGGAAGCCTGTGAGGCCAGTTTAAGGCAGCTGCAAACCGAGTACATCGATATTTACTTCTTGCATCGTACGGACTTTAATGTACCCCAAGAGGAATCCCTGGCAGCACTGGATCTTCTCGTCAAACAGGGCAAGGTTCGATATATTGGGTGTTCAACCCACCCCCCCTGGCGCACGGTGGAAGCTTTTTGGATTGCCGACAAACATCATTTCCCTAAATTTGTTTGCGAACAACCACCTTACAATCTGCTGGATCGTCGCATTGAAAACGAAATTATACCAATGAGTCGTTCCTATGACCTGGGACTGATTACCTGGTCACCATTGGCGCAGGGCATGCTGGCCGGCCGCTATGAAAAAGCCGGCGAATTCCCGGAAAACAGTCGCGGCACACAAAAAGATATTTATGCCGAACGGATTACATCCCGGGGCGTTCAGATGGCAAATGAACTAAAAAACCTGGCAGACCGCAAAGCTTGCACCCTTGCCCAACTGGCGGTTGCCTGGGTATTGCGCCAGCCGGCTGTTACCGGAGCCATTGTCGGCCCGCGAACGCTAAAACATTTAACCGATATGTTGCCTGCCGTGGATCTGGAATTAAACGATACTGACTTCGCGTTTTGCGATGCAGTGGTACCACCGGGAACCTACGTGTCTGACCACTTTAACACCGCAGGTTGGAAATAAACTTAACCAATGGCACATCAAAGGGAGGATGGTGTCTGTCAACTGATCGCTGAAACGTTTTAGCCGTGAGCACTTCTCAACGCTTAATAGCAGAACCATAGACCATTGAAAGGGGGGATGCAATCAAAGGACACGAAGGCTGCTAAACTTGAAACTTTTAAAGTTGTTTGTTGGGGCAAACATGATGAGTAGCATCAATGGGCTCATGAAAACCAGAAACATAAACATTTGAAGGAGGGATGAGAATGAAAAAGATTCTTATTTTTGGTCTGATTGTATTGATGGCTTTGGCCACCGGCGTTTATGCCGCCAAGGGATTTCCGAAAAGAGATATAACCAACGTCTGTGTCTGGTCGGCCGGTGGCGGTACCGACACCTGCAATCGGATCATAAGTGCTGAAATGTCCAAGTTCTTGGGAAAAAATATTAATGTGATCAACAAAACCGGCGGCGTCGGCGGATCCGTTGGAATGAGTTTCGCCTATAAGCGACCTGCCGATGGCTATACGCTGTGCGGACTTTCAGAATCTTGCGTAACCGCTGGTGTGCAGGGTGGCTGGAACAACAGAATGGATGTATGGGACTTCTTCATTGTAGGCGGATCACCGGATGTTATCTCCGTAACTCCCAACACGCCGTATAAAAATTTGAAAGATCTCATTGAAGCCGCCAAAAAATCACCCAAGAGCATCAAGGCCGCGGCCAGTGCAGCCGGTTCAATCCATCACCTCAACTTGTTGGCCGTAGAAGATGGCTCCGGGGCTAAGTTCAACTTCATTCCTTATACCGGCTCTGCGCCCAGCCAGAATGCCGCTATGGCCGGTGAAGTATCGGTGGTGGTTACTTCTTTGGCGGAACAGCAGCAGCTGCTTCGCGGCGGTAAGCTCCGTCCGTTGGCGATGTTGATTCCGGACTCGTTTAAGGTTGAGGGTTTGGGGACGATCCCATCATCTTTTGATGATTATCCTGGACTCTCCAAATACTTACCCATTTCACAGGCGATTGGGTTTGCCGTGCGTGCGGATGCACCCGACGATGTCAAGGCTGTGTTGACGGATGCGTTTAAGAAAGCGATTGCCACGGATAAGTTAAAAACCTGGGCCAAGGAGAATTATTATTTGTTGTCGGGTAAAACCGGTAAAGAAGCCAAGGCCGAGTTCAACAGCTTGGAATCTAATTTCGCATGGACTTTATGGGATCTGAAAGCGGCCAAAGTAGATCCGGCTAAACTCGGTATTCCAAAACCTTAATCGGTTGAATTCAAATAGGCCGGGTTCGGTGTTCCGTTCCCGGCCTATCTTTGGTTGCGGCAAAACCCCGTTGCGGAATAAAATTATATTCAAAAAAATGCCTCGAAAGGCATTGTAGAAAATAAAATTCTAATACGGCCCAGAGAAAAACGAAGATCTTATTTACTTTAAATTTAACTAAAGGCTCGATCATCATGATGGAGAAAGAAAAACTGCGCAAAGCAGATATTTACTCGGGAGCGATTATTTTCCTGTTTGGTGTCTGGATAACCTCACAGGCCTTAAAAATGCCCATGAAGGACAGCTGGGGCGGGGTTCAAAACGTATGGTATGTGTCGCCGGCGCTATTTCCTCTTTTTGTCGGTAGCATGATCACGCTATTAGGTGCCTTTCTTTTTCGAACGGCCTTGAAGCTAGTGGGGGTGCAGGAATTTGTTAAGACATTGCGCTGGTTAACAAGCAAAACACTATTTCAATTTTTAAATTCTTTACCCAACCTGCGCTTTTACGCCATTGTTACGCTCTTTCTATCATTTGTCTACTTATACATCCCGCGCATTGATTTCTTTTTATGCGCGGCGCTTTTTTTGGTTGTATTCATAACATCATTCTATTTTGACGACGCGACCATTCTGAAACAGCTTTTTCTATTCTACTTGGCAGGCACGCTTGCGTTTTTGATTTTTTTTGTATCTGGCCTGAAATCTCTGCTGGGCAAAACATTGCCGTTTGCCCACGATATACTGACAATCGTTTTTATCGTTGTTTACTGCGTGTATGCATGGCAGCTGGTTCGCCAGCACGCCACTTTACGCAAAAAATACCGGACAGCCATGATCGTGGCCTTCATCGCGCCGTTTGTCGTGGGCATGATCTTTAAATACTTTCTATTGGTGCCGATGCCAAGCGAAGGACTCATTGTGACATTTCTGGACTACCTCTGGTATCTTGAATTCTGATTCTTTTATGAATGTATAGGGAAATAGCTTTATGGTGGTACTTGAACGCATCGGAGTTTATTTTCAGACCGTTTTTCATCTGGCATCGGATCCCATAAACATCGCCATTCTCTTCGGGTCGGTAATGTTAGGCATCATGTTTGGGGCCATGCCGGGGCTGACCTCAACTCTCGGTGTGGCGCTTTTGACGGCACTAACCTACGGTATGGATACGGCCACCGCCATGGTCTGTTTGCTGGCCATTTATGTTGGCGGCACATACGGTGGATCATACGCTTCCATCTTAATCAACATCCCCGGCACCGCCGCTTCGGCCGCCACTGCATTGGATGGGTATCCCCTGGCGTGTAAAGGTGAAGGCGGCCGTGCCATTGGTTTGACCACAACATCCTCGGCCATTGGTACCATTATCAGTATGCTATTTCTCGTCAGCATCTCTCCCCTGATCTCATTCTTTGCACTCCAGTTTACGTCCTTTGAATTTTTTCTGCTGGCTTTTTTTGGCATTCTTATCAGCGGAACATTGACCAGTCCGGATTTGGTCATCAAGGGCTGGATCGCAGGGTTTTTAGGTCTTTTTTTAGCCTGTGTCGGCCGCGACATGCTGCAATTCTATCCTCGCTTTACGTTTGGTATTTCCGAACTTGACAGTGGTGTGGAGGTGGTGCCGGTGTTGATTGGGGCCTTTGGTATTCCCCAAATTATTCAGGTACTGAAAGAGCGCTTTCAAATTGGAGAGACGCAAAAGTTTCAGCGAATATTGCCAGAGTTCGGCACCATTATCCGTAACATTCCACGCATTGTCAGATCCGCGCTGATCGGTGTGGGAATCGGCTCCGTGCCGGGTATTGGTGAGGATATTGCCGCGTGGGTTTCTTACGGTGCCGCCAAAAATACCGCCAAACATCCTGAAAGGTTCGGCAAAGGCGAGATCAAAGCCGTATTGGCCACTGAGGTGGCCAATAACGCCTGTGTGGGGGGTGCCATGATACCGCTCTTGAATTTGGGTATTCCCGGCAGTCCGCCGGCGGCCATGTTGCTCGGCGCGCTGATGTTACACGGTGTAACGCCGGGCCCCATGATTACCTTTGAACATCCCACCTTTATTACTGAAGTGGCCGCCATTTTACTGCTCGCCTCCTGCACCATGTGGGTAGTGGGGATGCTGATGGCAAAGCAGGTGGTCAAGGTACTGCGGATTCCCACCCAGATTTTCATGCCGATTATCGGCGTATTGTGCATCATCGGTTCCTATGCCCTGGGGCTCAATATCTTTAACCTGTATCTGATGCTGCCGGTGGGCATCATCAGCTATTTTCTGATTGAAATGGGGTATCCTATTGCGCCTTTAGTAATTGGCGTCATTCTGGGACCCATGGCGGATGAAAACCTACGGAGAGCTTTAATGGTGTCCCAGGGTAGTTTTCTACCGATATTTACCCGGCCGGTGGCCCTGATTTTACTTCTAACCATTTTATGGACGGTATTCAGCCAGGTACCTTATTTTAAAAAGCGAAAGAACCAATTGGTTGATAAAATAAGGCGACGTAAACCGGTCAAGATCAAAATGGATCCCGAGGAGGGTTAACGGGCGTCGTCCTTTTGGGTATTCATTCAGAGGAGATTATCTGGCGGGGACTGTCATTTCGCCATCGCATGGCACGATACCATAATTGTTCGTAGAGTGGTTGCTTTTTGAGTTCTGGTTGATCTGATATCATCAGATTCAATCGAATTAGAATTAAATGAAGTGCTGGTCAGGACCTTTTGAAAGCAAAGAAGAGAAACAAAATCCTTTAAGGAGGAGACTATGTTGAAGTTGGCTATTATTACGGGGTTCTTATCCCGGACAAAAGATCGGTTCCATGAGTACAATGAGCCGATCGATTTGGATCAAAAGTTCAAACTAATGACCACCATTGAGGGTTACGATGGCGTAGAAATCGTTTATCCTTATGAGGTCAACCAACCGCAGACAACCAAAGACATATTAAACAGGCATCAATTACATATAGCGGCCATCAACGTCAACGTTAAGGCGGAACCCGAGTTTCGCAACGGTGGCCTGACGTCCAGCGATAAAGCGGTGCGGGACAAAGCCGTTCGATTTATCAAAGAAGCCAAAGATTTTGCCGCCGCGGTGGGAGCCGATAAAGTGACCTGCTGCCCGCTGGGTGATGGTTACGAGTTTTCATTTCAGTATGACTATGCGCAAAGCTGGAAGTATCTGGTGGAGACTTTCGGCGAAGCCGGTGCCTACCGCCCGGAAGTGCCGCTTTATATCGAATATAAACCCAGCGAGACCCGGGGGCGCTGTTTCGTTGATTCTGCTGCCAAAACCTTATGTTTGCTCAACGACATTCAGAACAGCAATATGGGGGTCACGCTAGATTTTGGGCACTCCATGTACGGCAACGAACACCCGGCCGAGGCGGTGGTGCTGCTGGCCGAAAGCCCCTACAAATACTACATCCATATCAACGACAACGACGGCAAGTGGGATTGGGATTACTTTTGCGGCACCAAGCACTTTTTGGAGTATGTGGAGTTTCTCTATTATCTAAAGAAATATGACTATAATGATTACCTCACGTCGGATACTTCGCCCACACGCTGGGATATCAAAGGGACCTTCGAAGCCAACAGCCGTATCTCCAATAAGATTTGGCAACGCCTGGAGCAGATTGACGGCGCTGAATTTGCACGGTTAATGCAGCAAGGCGATTATTTGGAGACCTGGAAATTTATCGAGGCCAATATTTTTGCCTTAACATAAACAGGTACTAGAAACCTTATTTAGCAAAGGAGTCTATAAACAGATGGCACAGATACCGATGTCTGTTGAAGAGCTCAAGCAAATGGCGGCCACCATTCGCTGCGACATCATTGAAATGATTTGCACAGCCCAGGCCGGTCATCCGGGCGGATCTCTGTCGGCCGCCGACATTGTTACAGCGCTGTATTTCCGGTTGATGCGTTTGGACCCCAAAAATCCGGACTGGCCGGACCGCGACCGGTTTATTCTTTCCAAAGGCCATGCCTGTCCGGTGTGGTATGCAGCCCTGGCTGAACGCGGCTTTTTTGACAAATCACACCTGGGCACTTTGCGGCGGTTAAACAGTATCCTCCAAGGCCATCCGGATATGCTAAAAACCCCGGGAATTGATATGACAGCCGGCTCTCTCGGACATGGCTTGTCGGCGGGACTCGGCATGGCCTTGAGCGGCAAGCTGCAGCGTAAGGATTATCATGTTTGGGTTGTTATCGGCGATGGCGAATCCCAGGAGGGATCTATCTGGGAAGCGGCCATGGCGGCAGCCAAATGGAAGGTCGATAACCTGACGGCCATTTTAGATCGGAATCATCTGCAAAATGATGACTGCGTGGATGATTTGATGCCAATTGAACCAGTTGCTGACAAATGGCGGGCATTCGGTTGGAACTTACTTGAAATCGACGGTCATCAAATGGACGCGATTGTTGAGGCGCTGGAAGCCGCCAAATCCCATAAAGGCTCACCAACTATGATCATTGCCCATACGGTTAAAGGCAAGGGCGTTTCATTTATGGAGAACGTGTGCGAATGGCATGGCAAGGCGCCCGGTGAGGAAGAGGCGGATAAAGCGCTGAATGAAATCAGGAGGTGCAGTTGTGAGCAATAACAATTCGTCACCCTATCATTACCTGCGACCCGAAATTATACCGATGCTCAGTTCCGAGGATCTGTTCAGCCGTACGGAATTGGCGCCCACCAGAGCATCTTTTGCCAAGACCATGCTGGAACTGGGCGAACAAAATTCGAATGTTGTCGTGCTCGACGCCGATGTGTCCAAATCCATTGGAACCAATCAATTTGCCGTTAAATTTCCGGAGCGCGCGTTTAATTTCGGTATTGCCGAACAAAATATGTTTGCCGCCGCAGCCGGGATGGCGACCACCGGCCTCATACCGTTTGCCTGCACCTATGCCGTTTTTGCAAGCTTGCGGGCACTGGATATGGTGCGCAACAGTATCCATTACCCGAAATTGAATGTTAAAATCGCCGCCAGCCACAGTGGTATAACACCGGGCCCTGACGGTGTAACCCATCAGGGCCAGGAAGATCTATCCATCAT
>JASJAZ010000028.1 GCA_030066785.1 Desulfobacterales bacterium
TTGAAGAAAGACCGTGGTCAGCGCCTAAGCCAAGGCTGCGGATGCCAACTATCGGTGGATATCGGTTCTTATCGGTTGCATCCATGTTATCATAACTGCCTCTTCTGTTATGCCAATCCCGCCAAAGCGGTTGGGGAATCAAATCCGAACAGATGAAAATCGGACCTTTAGAACTTGAAAATCCTGTGATCTTAGCCCCTCTGGCCGGTATTACCAACCTGCCTTTTCGCCTCATGGTAAAAAATTCCGGTTGCGGATTGGTGTATTCCGAGATGGTCAGTGCCAATGGACTCATCCACAAATCGAAAAAAACATTCCGTTTGCTGGACAGCCGGCCGGAGGAAAAACCACTGGCAGTGCAAATATTCGGAACGGATCCCAGCATCATGGCCGAAGCAGCGCGGATAGTTGCGTCAAGTGGTGCCGATATTTTGGACATCAATTTTGGGTGTTCTGTCAAAAAAGTTGTTAAAACCGGCGCCGGTGTCGCCTTGATGCAAAATCCCGAGCAGACGGAAAAGTTATTGACCGCAGTCAGAAAAGCCGTGCACATCCCCCTCACCATTAAAATTCGCACCGGCTGGGATCGCTCGGGGAAACAGGCGCAAAATATCGCTCAGGTTGCTGCGAATTGCGGTGTGGATGCTATCTGCGTGCATCCACGCACAGCGACGCAAGGGTTTAGGGGCTGCGCTGATTGGTCCATTATTGCCGCCGTAAAAAAATGTGTTGCCATGCCGGTAATCGGCAATGGTGATGTCATGACACCCGTTGATGCCCAAAAACTGTTGCGCGCTACCGGATGTGATGCGGTGATGATCGGGCGCGCGGCCATCGGCAATCCACAAATATTTTCGCAAATCATATGCCAGTTAAACGGCTTGCCAATTAAACCGTTTGATTTGGATCACCACATTGCACAAATGATTGACTACTTTGAGTCATCCATAGAGTATCTCGGTGAAAAACAAGGCTGTCGTATGATGCGCAGCCGTCTGGGTTGGTTTGTCAAAGGTCTGCATTCGAACAAAATTTTTCGTGAAACCATCAAAACCCTTTCCAACAAGCAACAGGGATTGGCTGCCATAAATGACTATGCAGACTTTCTTCGTAGACACAGCCGTGCTAGTGTTCGGGTTTCCAGCTGAGGCGCAAGCTAGTGCTTGAAGATCTTATTGCAAATGTACTCGAGGGGTTAAGGCCGAATCGATGAAGGTGGGCGGTGGTGAGCACTCAAATTGAAAAAACCACATTTGGCCTTAAAAGGAAGGTTTACATTTGCCTATAGATGGGTAAGTAATTGTTAATGACGCGATGCACTAAATAACCGTCTAGCGCCAGATCATTCGCGAGTTGTTAATAATGGCGCCAATTACCAGTCCTACGATGGCCCAAAACTCCCAATCCTGCCACCAATATTCAATGGAAGTCATAACTTTGATTGCCAGGATAATCAGGGTTATGTTGATGAGGTGCTTGATCATAAGTAGGTCTACTCCTTTGTCGCCGGTTTTGATTGGCAGGTGATTTACAATCTAAAGAAATATAATTGTCGGTTAGTTGTTAAAGGCTACCTATTTTACGC
Organism: Desulfobacterales bacterium; assembly: GCA_030066785.1. Classification (GTDB taxonomy): domain Bacteria; phylum Desulfobacterota; class Desulfobacteria; order Desulfobacterales; family JASJAZ01; genus JASJAZ01. The sequence goes on from JASJAZ010000028.1 coordinate 1,586, forward strand.
ATGCGAATAAAACTTGCATAAATAAATTTTTATTTTTGACCATCAACTGATATAATAGTCAAATAGCGTTGCAAAGTTTGTTTTTATTAATAAAAATAGTGCCATATATTATACAGGCTGTCAACTCGCCCCTCGACCATTGGTTAACAGCTACACGGTGAAAGTGAATTGAGACAGCGGTTAATAAACCGAAACAGCATGAAGTCACCTGGGCTTTACGTTTATTAATATGGAGGAGAATACATGCTTATTTCTAAAAGAAGCTGTGGCCACAATAGTATCATCAGTATCTTAAGTATTATGATCTGTTTGTTGTTGGGTGAGATCGCCCTTGCCGACACGCGGTATGTTTCCGATCGACTGGTCATTACCGTACGCGAAGGCAAGGGCACCGGATTTAAGGTGGTTACCGTGCTTGAATCCAATACGCCGGTTGAGATACTGGCTGAGGAAGAAAATTATCTTAAAGTCAAAACCCAAAAGGGTGAAGAGGGCTGGGTTCAAAAACGATATATCACAGCCGACACACCCAAATCGATTATCATAGCAAAAATGAAATCCGATTTGGCAAAGCTTCGGAAACAAATGGATCAATTGAAAACAAGCCGTAAAAATTTAAATGCCAAAATGAGCGAATCCCAAAACAGTTATTCTCAGCAACTGCGCTTAAACCAGCAGGAGTTAGCGACCAAGCAAAAAGAAGTCGCTGACCTGGCCAAACAGCTGCAGGTCGTTCAAAAACAATATGAAACGCTGAAGCAGAACTCTGAAAACGTAACTGGCTTGATGGAGGCAAATAAGCAATTGCTGGCTGCTAACCAAAAAGTGGAGGCTGCCGAAAAAAAGATTCGCAGTGAATTGGATCTTATTCAAAAAGAAAACACGCGTCTGATGAATAGCAGGCTGGTTCGCTGGTTTTTAGCGGGCAGTGGTGTTTTATTGGTGGGATTGATTACCGGGCGTTTAACGCGACGCCGCCGGTATTATTGATTGCTTGCGATGCTACCAAAGAAGCAGTGCCATTTGGCACTGCTTCTTAGATTCTGCAAAGATTCAAATGTAATCTTATTGTACAAGGAAAATAATCTTCTTCAAAACCGTACCGTCCTGTGCTACCACATCCACTGTCCATTCGCCGGTCCATTCCGGAAGGATTCGTTTCGAGCTGTATGTTCGCCAGGCATTTGATTGCACTGCCAGTGAAACACTGGCCATTTGATTGCCGCCAAAATACCAATTGTGGGTAATATTCTCCCCTGCCGTTGCCCCTACCACTTTTGTAAAGCAATAGACCCTCTCAACGGATTGGGGAAATACATCGCCGGGCTCAACCGGTGTGCGATCAACCACGTCTTTACAAATGACCGCCTCTTCAATACTAATGGCACCTTCTTGGGCCAAAGCGGTTGCCGACATCATCAACACTAAACCAAAGGCCGTTAACACCATCATTAAAAACGCTTTTCTCATTTTAACCTCCTGTTGTTAAATCTATATTCGTTTGGCTTCTAAAAACCATGTCAATAGCTACTAAAGCGCACACTGTAGCCGGCTACGTTTCAGCAATGTCTCTCATGAACCATGTTAGCGTGTGTGAAAGTAACTGTCAAATTTCAGGCACCGATTACTACCAAGCCCAATCAACAGTTACCAAGGCAAGATCGAAGAAGAAAAAGAATACAATTTTTATGCCCAAATGATCGTTACGCCAAAAAGCAGCCATCGAGCCGATCTTCATCCATCCATTTGGCACGAATACGTTGCCGATGGATGATTTTGGGTGCTTCTATGTATAATTTAGTATAATAATGATCGCTTTGGATGAGATTTTAAACGTCGGCAGGGTATATAGGCGGGATTATCATTTTAGGCTAAAACCGAGTCATCCAAAAAAACGAATCATGATATGGGCGTAAAGCGGCCACTTCTTCCGGCGGGCTATTTGGCCATCACGGAACTGCCGATTGAAATGCCGTTGTTCTCGATAATGGTTCCTTCGGCAGTATCCGGATAAACCGTATCGATCTTAATTCTTCCGATGTTTGGCCCTGGCATAAAATATTGAACGCCATCGCCTCCCGTCATAATTTCATTGCTGTCATAGACCTCAAGGAAATGCCCAGTTTTGAGCCCGACTCTTTGGCCCGAAGATAACGTCACTCTATCACCTGCAACGGTGGTCACATATCCGCGCCATGGCTGTGATGTCAACACATAACAGATTTCTTGACCCATTTCACGGGCCACCTTGCTCATTGCCGCGGTTAACTCCTCGGTTAATTGCAGCCGACCTTTCTTAAGTTGGTCTAAATCCACTTCATCAACTTCGATCTCGCGAATAATGCTTCGATCCAGCAATTTGGCGCCGGTCTCGGAGGTATAAACAATAACGGTGGCCTGAATTTGGAGATACGCCAGCGTGTCTCGGTACCAAAGGATACCTTTGAGCTCTTTGCGGCTGCTGATATCTTCCAATCCGCCGATAACAATGGCATTCAATCCCCGTAACCGTGATTGCTTTGCCAACGTAAAGTTGTCAATTTGCCCTGACGGCCGTAACGGCAGTTGCCGCAAAAAATCAGGATAATCGTCGTCCTTTGACTGTATAATGATATTGTTGGGGCATTCGCCCGTAATAACTTGGTTGAAGTTGGCTTCGAAAATAGATTGAAAATCACCTGCAGCCAAAAAAGTATTATTGCCAAAAGGGGTAAAGCCAACTTTTTTCTTATAGCCGCCTTTCGATATTTTAAATTTCTGGGTGACTCTGCGGGTGACTTTGCGAATATCTTGCTGGTAAGAAGAACATCCGCTTAGACTCAAGCAACAGATTATGATCATCAACAGCCTGGCACATCCGAAAAGGATATGGGCAAAGGGTATATATTGCATGTTTAGCGCCAATGGCTCGCTTTCGTTGCGGTACAGGCCATAAATTTATTTTTATGCGGGTGTGCCCGGAAATTTTTATGGCAACCGATTCAGCGTCAAATTAAACGCCGACTAATTTAACACCAAGATTCACTAAAACGGTGCTTTCTAATAAAAAAAAATATGGCATGTGTCAAATCCATCAAAAAGGACACCGTATAAACGAATGAACCGAATATCGCTCTGGTTTTCGCTGCTTGACACGTTAAAAGTTTTCAGATTAAAGTTTCTTTTAACCTACCGCTGCAATCGAAAGGATCGCCAATGGCCTCACTGAATGAGCAAATTCTAAGAACTTCCAAAGAAATAATTGTAAAATTTATCGAAGTAGGCAGGGTATCGCCAACGAGCTTTCCGGATGTCTTTAAAACTGTTTATCATACCATTAAAGAAACAGTTATGGATTCGGCGCCATCCGAACAGCCGGATATTGAAAAAAAGCACCCTAAAGGTGAAGGGTGATGCCGTCATCGATTAATTTCTGACCATACCCTTTCGATCAAAACAATAATGTATTCGAATGCAAAGAGAAATCATATATTTGGACAAAGAAACCTTTGATAATCTGCCGGAATACTCTTTTTCTCTGCCGACTGATAAGCATATCGGCAAATGCTGGAAACGTAAGGTCTGGGAGGCGGATTCGAATGCAGGCTCCAACCGACCAGAATGGCATTACAAATGGTGTATGGGCGAATATGTAAAAAGCAGGGATCCCGGTAAAGTGGCGATTAAATGGTATGATATACAGTTGGCGGATCTGAAGGAGGAATCCTAACCAGCTAAGCGCGCCATCGCCTGTTCGGCCGCCCGGACGGTAGCATCAATATCTGCTGTTTGATGCGCGGCCGATACAAATATCGCCTCGAATTGAGATGGTGCCAGGTAGATTCCCTGGGCCAGCATCTCTTTGTAATAAGCTGCAAACCGATCCAGGTCGCACGTCTTGGCATCATTAAAATTAGCAATTGGTTGATTTGTAAAAAATAATCCCAACATGGACATTACGCGGTTAATGACAACCTCAATCCCCGCAGCCGCAGCTGCTTGCTGAAGGCCATCGGCCAAATATTTAGATGTATCTTCCAATGCCTCATAAAGACCCGGCTGTTTCAGCTGCTGTATAGTCGCGATACCGGCCGACATGGCCATAGGATTTCCAGATAGTGTACCAGCCTGATACACCGATCCTTGCGGTGCCATGTGCGACATGATTTCCCGCCTGCCGCCGTAGGCCCCCACAGGCAAGCCCCCACCGATGATTTTTCCCAGACAGGTCATATCCGGTGTAATGCCGTACAATGATTGCGCCCCTCCGTATGTCAGTCTAAAACCGGTCATGACCTCATCAAAAATTAAAACACAACCATGATCGGAGGTTTGTTGGCGCAAAGCTTCGAGAAATCCTTCAACTGGCGGCACAAGCCCCATATTTCCGGCCACCGGTTCAACGATCACACAGGCAATCGTATCGCCTTGTTGCTGCATTAGTGTCTCAAATCCTTCGATGTCGTTATAGGGCAACGAAATGGTATGGGCCACAACATCCGTCGGGACACCCGGGCTCCCGGGAATGCCAAAGGTGGCAACGCCGGAGCCGGCCTCAACCAAAAGCGTATCGGCATGCCCATGGTAGCAGCCATCGAATTTAACAATTTTATCCCTTTGGGTGTAACCGCGTGCCAAGCGGATGGCGCTCATGGTGGCTTCTGTTCCCGAATTGACCATGCGAACCATCTCGATAGACGGCACAGCTTCGATCACCAGTTCGGCCAGTTCAACTTCTAAATCGGTTGGAGCCCCAAAACTTGTCCCCCTTTGAATTGCCTCTTCCAGGGCTTTTACAACCGCCGCATGGCGGTGTCCGATAATCATCGGCCCCCATGAGCCGATGTAGTCAATATAACGGTTGCCATCTACATCATCGATCAAACAGCCTTGGGCTTTTTTGATAAACAGCGGATCCGCACCCACTGATTTGCAGGCTCGCACCGGACTGTTGACGCCCCCAGGAATGATATTTAATGCACGTGAAAAAAGGGTTTGTGAAAATTCATGGTCGGCCATTATAACGTCCTTTCCGGTAATCAAATTTGGTTGACATTTTCAGAATTTAAACGAAATATCAAATACCCTTTTGAGGGTCAAGGCGCCATTGGTTGTTAGACGGCTATTTTAAACCAGGATCTACGATTTGATACTTTCGAAGACATCAATAGGCAAAAAAGATGGGAAACCTTGATAGGGCGCATTTAAAAACAAATTATAATAGGCCACAATTATAGATTTGAAGGGCGTCAGGGTATTAGCAATATGAGCCGGCAACAACAGCGTTCTAACCGTCTATCAAAATTCTTGGCCTATGTCCTTGGGCGTTGCCCGGACGAATTCGGCCTTGTATTGGATGCAAATGGCTTTGTCACAATCAAGCGTCTACTGAAAGCCATCAATGAGGAACCGAATTGGAAATATGTACGCCGGACGCACCTTAATGAAATTATGCTCACACTTCCGGAGCCTTCCTTTGAAATTAGAGAATCCTGTATTCGGGCCATAAACCGAAACCGATTACCCAAACAAAATATCGTCAATAATCCGCCGCGTTTGCTTTTCACATGTGTGCGCCGCAAGGCCCATCCTGTAATCATGGAAAAAGGAATTACGCCGTCAGAGTATCCGCAAATCATTCTCACGGCTCAAAAAGAGCTTGCCTATCGAATTGGCCGACGACGGGATTCTGAACCAATTTTGCTTACCGTGCACACCGGCAAAACCATACAGCAGGGAATCTTTTTTACACAATGCGGCAAATCAATTTATTTGGCCGAGCGGATACCTCCCGGATGTTTTTCAGGACCACCCCTTCCCAAAATTAAATCTGAAACCCTGAAAAAGAAGCCGGAAGAAACAAACGCTCAAGCGGCTTTGCCGGGCAGCTTCTTAATCGACGTATCGGACACTTTGGTAGACCGTCGCAAAATAAAACGTGATCGCCGACGCAAAAATGCGGCAGCCGCTAAACAGCGCAAACAACAACGCCATCACAAGAAAAAAGGCCGTTTTTAAATTAAGACGTTTATGCCTGCCCATCACCAATTATCGATAGTCAGTGATTGCTTCACGCCTGCCGGCAATTGGCCTGACAAAGGATTTGACAAGTGTCTGTTTAGTTGGTAGGGACCAGATTCATTCGACTCGTGTCAATGGGCCGTTAGCTCAACTAGGCAGAGCAACTGACTCTTAATCAGTAGGTTGAAGGTTCGATTCCTTCACGGCCCACCAAGGCAACTAATTATGGGTTACCAAAAATATCCGGCTAACCCATTTTTTTATGACCAATTAGCTATACATGGATTATTCGAATCTATCGTGGTTGTTAAAAAACAGTCCGTTATGGAAACATTTTTTTCTACAACCACTTATGCCGCCACTCTTTATTGTGAAACATTATAATGCCAAGCGGTATAAATGGTAACTAAATTTAAACTTGACAGCCTCGTTGTTTCCATGTAGTTAATCCAGATTTTAGTAAATTTGATTCTTACGCGTGAGTCATTCGGCGCCTGTCTTATCTTACAGCGCCGTATCTTTTTGGATCTGTGAGAATGACTGACCGTGGCACATTAACTATAATTTGATGTTATATTTTTGAGAACGCGCAAATTCGCGCATGCTCCTTGCTCCTGAATCGTACAGGGGCTTGATATCCACAAGGAGGTAACATGAAACGCTACGAAACTATCTTCATTATCGATCCGGACATTGCTGAAGAGGGTCGCCAGCCTGTTTTCGATCGTATCACCGATGTCTTCGCACAACTGGATGGTCTGCTGGTAAAGCGGGACGACTGGGGCATCCGCAAATTAGCTTATGAAATTAAAAAGAAACCGCGGGGCTATTATGTACGGTTAGACTATTGCGGAACCGGCGCCCTGGTGGATGAAATTGAGCGGTTTTTCCGCATCGATGACCGCATCATGAAATACATGACCGTTTTAGTGGCCGGCGATATCGATCTTGAAAAAATTAAGGCCGAAATGGCTGAGGCGGAAGCTGCGGAGCAAGCCGCTGCGGCTGCGCAAGAGGAAGCCAGCATGGAGGAGCCGCCTGCAGCGACGGAAAACACCCCTGCCGCTGAAACCGACGCTGAAGTCGGCACGCCAGCAAACAATTCCGCGCCGGACACAGAAACTGTAGAAACCGAGGAGCAATAAAATGGCATACACACCAAGACCTAAGCGAGTCGTCCGCAAAAAAAGGCGCATCTATCACCGTCGCAAGGTGTGTCGCTTTTGTGCTGATGCTAAGCTCGCAATCGATTATAAGCAGCCGGACACATTAAAATATTTTATCACCGAACGGGGTAAAATCATACCGCGGCGAATTTCGGGATGCTGTGCCAAGCATCAGCGTGCCCTAACTCACGCCATTAAACGTGCTCGCACCATTGCTTTATTGCCGTATGTCGGCAGTTTTGATCGACCTTCGTACCGGGACCGGATGCCAAGCCGCGTATAGACCAATCGTAAGCCTTTGGCTTATTTATTACTGGAAAAACTTGGCAATGAATCCGTCCGGCATCAATCGGGCCCTTGCAGATAGGACATTAATAAGTCGTTACGCTGGTCCGGGCGTCCTTATTTATCTTGAGCAGACGGTCGTGTTTGGGCCAAAAGCATATTAGCTTGTATTCATCTTGTACAGTGAAACGCACTATTGAATGAATCAAATTACACGAACAGAACATATCAACATTAACAATCTAGTTCGTCGCACGCTCACCATGCATTGCTATTTTTCGGAGGTACTTAAATGAAAGTCATATTAAAAGAAACCATCCAATCATTAGGAATGATCGGCTCCGAGGTGTCGGTTTCCAAAGGCTATGCACGTAATTATTTGCTTCCTCAAAAAAAAGCGGTCTTGGCAACCCCCCAAAATCGAAGAGTACTGGAGCAGAACCGCGCTAAAATGGATCTTCAAATTGCCAAGGAAAAACAAATGGCCGAAGAAATGGCCAAAAAGTTGGAGGGGGTCTCCTGTCCTATCACTGCCAAAGTCAGTGAACAAGATCGTTTATACGGATCGGTATCGGTGCGCGATATTGTCGCCGCCCTGGCCAAACAAAACATCGAAGTCGAGAAACGCATGGTACTGCTGACCGAACCGATTAAAGAACTGGGCAAATATCAGGTACCCATCCGGATTTATAAAGATGTAGAGCCGAATATCGAAGTCGAAATCCTGCCTGAAGAATCATAACTGTTGACGACTGGCGCCAACGTATTCTAATTTTGGTTGTATAACCTTTTTAATACCTGAAGATTACCGATGACCACCGGTCGTTCCCATTCCGAAAAAGATCCTGGCTTGTACCACCTTCCGCCTCAAAATATCGAGGCGGAGGAGTCTATCCTCAGCGCCATTTTATTAGACAATAATGCGCTGCTTGAAGTCATTGAACTTCTAGCACCCGAAGATTTTTACAAGAAATCGCACCAGAAAATTTTTGAAGGCGCTGTCGCACTATTTAACCACAATGAGCCGGTGGATCTGGTTACCTTGGCAAACAAACTCAGGGAAAGCGGCGAGTTGGAAAAAATCGGCGGGGCCGCCTTTCTGGCCCGGCTGGTGGACACAGTACCCTTGGCAGTCAATGTACCCCACTATGCCAACATTATTCGGGAAAAAGCGTCGCTGCGGCGCTTGATTGAACAATCCAATATTATTGTCAAGCGCTGTTTTGAGGATCGGGGCGAAGTTGCGGCGATTATTGATTTTGCGGAAAGTGCTATTTTTCAGATTTCCCAAAAGAGCAATAAGCAGGATTTTTTCCCGCTCAGCAAGATTATAGTTGATAACATCGATATGCTGGAGGAGCGCCAAGGCAACAAAACACTCGTATCAGGCGTTCCAACCGGATTTAACGATTTGGATACATTGACTTCCGGATTGCAGCCATCGGATCTCATTATAATTGCGGCAAGACCGGGTATGGGTAAAACCGCTTTTGCACTCAACATTGCCCGCAATGCGGCCATCAAACACCACGTACCTGTGGCGGTTTTTTCCCTTGAAATGTCCAAGGAACAACTATCCTTGCGGATGCTATGTGCTGAAGCCCGGATCGACTCATCGCGCCTAAGGGGTGGATTTTTCAGTCGTGATGATTGGGATAAGTTAACTTATGCCGCCGGCGTGCTTTCGGATGCGCCCATTTTTATTGATGATTCGCCTGATGTGTCGGCCATGGAAATTCGGGCTAAAACCCGACGTTTGAAAATGGATAAAGATATCGGCCTGGTTATTGTTGATTATTTGCAATTAATGAAATCGCACACTTCCGCTGAGCGACGCGATTTGGAAATTTCCGAAATCTCGCGGTCCATGAAAGCGTTATCAAAAGAGCTCAACATACCTGTGGTTGCGCTTTCACAGCTCAATCGCAAGTTAGAAGAGCGCAGCGATAAGCGACCCCAGTTGGCCGACTTGCGCGAGTCGGGAGCCCTGGAGCAGGATGCCGATGTCGTTGCCTTTATCTATCGCGACGAAATGTATAACAAAGAAGAAAATAATCCCAGCAAAGGCATGGCGGAAATACTGTTGAAAAAGCAGCGTAATGGCCCCACCGGCAACGTCATGCTGACATTTAGAGGCGAATATACACGATTTGAGAACTATGTTGCTGACGGCCGCATAACCGAGCAATGATTGCTACAATGCATGCGATTAAAAAATGAGGTGGCACCGCTTGCCAATTAACACGATAAGAATCATATTCAGATTAAGACCATTTGAAATTTTAGTTCAACAACCATTCACCCTCAGAATTCACGACATTCCATGAAAAAGCTTTTCGGCAATACCGGAGGGCTAAAATCCAACCACATCCGTAAATTAGAAAACCTCTACCGTCGGCGGGTAGCACCGCAGGATGTCATCAGCCCAGAACTGGCCAGGGATATCAGCCACCTAGCATATCGTATTCGGCGCCAGATCGGACTTTTAATCAATCGGAAGGGCAATATCACCCATGTAATCATTGGTAACCACCAAGGCATTGTCATCCCTGATATCAGCCATTATCGTATTGCACCGGGTCGCTTGCGGGGGTTACGTTGCTTGCACACCCATCTTAATGGCGAACCTCTCAGCGATGACGACATGACTGATCTGGCCCTTCTGCGTCTGGATCTTATGGCTGCGATTACGATGGGCATCGATGGGCATCCGCACCAAGTGCATGTCAGCCACATTTTACCAAGCGCATCAAAAGGCTTACCGTTTACGACCCTGCCGCCCCTTGCGCCGAATCGGACCGACATTGGCTGCCTTGATCTTATTCGCGCCCTTGAATCCGAATTATCCCGCTCGATGGCCCTCCTCGCAGCCGATCACCACAAAGAGCGGGCGCTATTAGTCAGTGTCACGACAGCATCTAAGCAAATTGCCTTGGATTCGTTGTCGGAGCTGAAAGAATTGGCGCTGTCGGGTGGCATTGATGTTTTAGACACCATTTTGCAACAGCGGTCCCAGATTGGCGCCCGCTATTTAATGGGTCGCGGCAAATTGCAGGAACTCATCATTGCCGCCCTTCAAAAGGGTGCCACAGCCATCATTTTCGACCAAGAACTCAATCCTTCCCAAATGCGATCCATTACCGATCAGATCGATCTGAAAGTAATTGATCGCAGCCAATTAATTCTCGATATATTTGCGCAGCGCGCCCAAAGTCGCGAAGGCAAACTGCAGGTCGAATTAGCGCAGCTGAAATATTTACTGCCACGATTGGTGGCCAAAAATACGGCCATGTCCCGTTTAACCGGCGGAATAGGAGGGCGTGGTCCGGGGGAAACCAAGCTTGAAATCAATCGCCGTCGCGTGCACCAACGAATTGGACATCTAGAAAAATCGCTGACCCTTGTTCGCAAGCAACGCAAGCAACAGCGGGCCAAGCGCTATAAAAAGAGGCTGCCGACCATCTCAATTATCGGTTACACCAATGTTGGTAAATCAACGCTTTTAAATACATTGACCCAAAGTCATGTATTAGCCGCAAGCCGCTTGTTTGCCACTTTAGATCCTTCCAGTCGAAGACTCCGGTTTCCCCGCGATATTGAGGTGATCATTACCGATACGGTCGGTTTCATTAAAAACCTGCCCAAAGATCTCATTGCCGCGTTTCGCGCCACGCTGGAAGAATTGGAAAACGCCGATCTGCTGCTGCATGTCATTGACATCAGCAACCCGCGATTCAAGGACCAAATTGAGTCGGTTGAAAAAATTTTATCCGAGCTGCAGCTAGATCATATCCCTGCCATTCGGGTGCTGAATAAAAAAGATCTGTTGCCGCCCCAGAAGGTTATCCGCTTTGCTCGCCAGTATGATGGGATTCCAATTTGTGCCCAAGATAAATCCAGCCTCATGGCTCTTATTCGCAAAACCGAAAATCATATTAGCCATTTGAAACAGACTTCCAGCCCACCGCGGTAGATGAACACATCTGACATCACGCTAACTCCGCTGCGAATGCAGTCGTCATAATCATTATTCAGCATCTCAATAAGTGGTCACTCCAAATTATGCGGTTGACAGTATGAACAGAATCAGGATAATAAGCTTTTTCTTATGGATCTTGAAGGTGCGAAACGGGTGGGAATAGCTGCGGCTTATCAAAGCGCCAAATCAATAATGTCTCATTACGGGCGCCTCACCAACGTGCAGAAAAAAGGTCCCATCGATCTGGTTACCGAAGCCGACCAAGCCTCTGAAAACGTTATTATCGATACGATTCGTGCCGCCTTTCCCCAACATGCGATCTTATCAGAGGAAAGCGGGTGGCAAGAGGGCAATGACAATTGGCAGTGGATCATCGATCCGCTTGATGGTACGACCAATTTTGCCCACCAAGTGGATCTTTTTGCGATATCCATCGCCTTTGCTGAAAAAGGCACGCTTCGGGTCGGAATTATTTTAAACCCGGTTTCGGGTGAACTCTTTACAGCTGTCAAGGGACAGGGCGCCCAATTGAACGGCCGCCCGATTGCGGTATCCAAGACATCTGTCATAGCAGACAGTCTGCTGGTGACCGGTTTCCCATACAGCATCACGGCACAGCTTCCCATCGCTGTACCGCAGTTTATCAATTGTCTGAAGGCGTCACAGGGTGTTCGTAGACTTGGTTCCGCAGCACTGGATTTGTGCTTTGTGGCCTGCGGTCGATTCGAAGGTTTTTGGGAAACGGGGCTCAATAGTTGGGATACCGCCGCGGGATTCTTGATTGCCGAAGAGGCGGGCGCACGCGTTACTGATTTTGCCGGCGATCGGTTTGACATCCAGAAGAAGGAAATATTGGCGACCAATGGTTATATTCACGCCGCCATGCTTCAATTGCTGCAGGTTGAGGAGATGCAATGCGAGTTAATTTAGACGAAAACATCGAAAAAAGCATGAACGATCACATGGGTTGTTTTGGTGAATTTGAAATGGATGATCCGATTTGCCGCACACGATGTGCCGTTCGACTGCGTTGCGCCGTAGTAAGCGATCAAAACATGCGTATGGAAATTATTGAAGATCTTGCGGCTTCCGGGGATCATTTGATTCGTTACCAGTAATTGGTGTTATATCTTAACCAATTTTAAACATATTATCCGAAGCACCGCAGCACTCTCTTGCCCAGCCCTTGATTCACCTCGGGGACATTTTGCCAGCCCTTGCGGCACATTTCTGAAACATTGTTAATAAACATCACGCTGTTTTTAGCGCCAGCACAACATTGCGCGCTACCGTTAACAGCTATCTGTTTAAAGGCATTGCGCAACCAGGGCGATTCAGAAAAGGATCGTAAAGATGTGCGAATCGTTGATTAAAATTTGCCAGTGTCCAGTTTGCTGTTTAGAATATCGACTTGTTTTTGCAAAGGGCCATTGGCTTTCAGCTCGTTTTCAACCGCTGCAATAGAATGCAGGGCGGTGGCGTGATATCGATTAAAACTTTTGCCAATGGCTTGCAGGGAGGAATCGGTATGCTGACGTGCTAAATAGATGGCAACTTGGCGGGGGCGCACCACACTTTTTTTACGCGAGCGTGATATGAGGTCTTTGATGGTAATACCGTATTGTTTGCTAACCAGTTTCTTGATGACATCAATCGTAATGCTTTGACGACGTCGCACAATCGTCTGGACAACACTTTCGGCAAGGCTTACATCAATCGGTTCACCCAGCAGCGAGGATTTGGCAATAACACCAATCAAACCACTCTCCAATTGACGCACATCGTCAGAAAGTTCTCCGGCCAAATAATCGGCAACATCTTTGGGAATATTGTAGCCACTCCGCTTGGATTTTTTTACCAAAATCCGAACACGGGTTTTGAAGTTGGGCGGCTCAATCTTTGAAATCAATCCACAACAAAGCCTCGATCGCAACTGATCGCTAATTTTGGGAATATCTGCCGGCGTAAAGCAACTTGTAAAAATGATCTTTTTACCCGAATCAAACAGCGCATCCAAGGTTGTGGCCAACTCAAACTGGGTACGTTCTTTGCCGCTTAAAAAGTGAACGTCTTCCATCAACAAAACGTCACACTGATTGCGATATTTTTCTTTGAATTGGCTGAACGTATCGGATCGAAAAGCATGCACCATCTCATTTGTGAAGTCTTCCGCCGTTATATAAAAAACTCGGTCATTCGGGTATCTGGAAAGTACATAGTGGCCGATCGCTTGGGATAAATGGCTTTTGCCCATACCCGTTTTGGATAGCAGTAGCAGAGCCGTTTGATTGAGGTTTTCCTGAACCGCTTGGGAAAGTGCCGCAGAGTAGGCAAAATTATTGTTTTCATCCACAACGAACTGGTCAAAAGTAAAATCTTTGCGCAAACGGCGGCCACAATGGGGAAGATAATCAACATCCGGCAGGCTCTTTTGCGGACTCACGCTTAATTCATCAGAATCATTCGGGGCATTGGTGTCCGCCACCCTCAAAGTGAACCTGTATTTTTTACCGCTCTGCTTTAATAACTCGGAGGTGATCAGCGGGGTATAGTGGTCTTGAATGCGTTTTTTCATAAAAAGGTTCGGGGCTGAAAGCACCAACTGTTGTCTTTCGCTTTTTACATATTTAATCGGCTCTATCCACATCCGATAACTATGACTGGGAACCTGCGCTTTAAGCGACGTTTGTACTTTATTCCAAATTGCTTCCATAAACCCACTTTGCAAACAAAAAAATTGCAATAAACTGCATGTAAACTGGTTATTATTGATGAAATAACTAAAAACAGGCGAGATAGTAAGATTTTCGCTCAGATCAAAAAGAATTATGCTGCTTTTTAGGGTATCTTCACGGTGGTGTCAAACCGGATCTAGTCGGTTTTGAATTGCTTTTCCTAACAAATTACTAACATTATATATCTATTTGTTATTATTATAAATATATCATATCCTTATGGCAATCACTACTACTTGCTACACTTTGGAAAAGAAGTAAATCTGTAACTATTTTAGGCATATCCGTAATTATAAACAGATTATTAACAATTACACTATCCTCAAAAAACTCTTTTTTTCTTCTATTTCCTTTAATTTTCAAAAAAGTAGAATTAATAATCAACCCCGTAGGTCCTTCTCTAAAATTGATAGCATGTTCACAAAATAATTTGATAAAAGCTGTTCCCTTTATATTATAGATGGTTTAAAATCCTACTCTCACCGATTGCTTTAAACATTTTTGGCAGGTGGATGGCCGATACCGTCTCGCGCGGAAGTATTCTTAGGGCACCACCTTTTATTTATACAGCGGTTATGTGTTTTCACGCGCGGCAAATCATGCTCGGTGGCGTAACGCCCTGTGCGCATACGGCTGCATCACATACATACAAACCATTCTGCGAGGTTAGTTGGTATGCAATCCAATGTTATCAACATTCGAGGGGCCCGGCAGCATAACCTTAAAAACATCGACCTAACGCTGCCTCGTAATCGTTTCATTGTCATTACAGGTCTGTCCGGTTCCGGCAAATCATCGCTGGCTTTTGATACATTGTATGCCGAAGGACAGCGACGGTATGTTGAATCATTGTCGACCTATGCCCGCCAATTTTTGGAACGGATGGATAAACCGGATGTTGATCTCATCGAAGGTTTATCGCCGGCAATCGCCATTGAGCAAAAAACCGCCAGCCACAATCCACGATCCACCGTCGGCACAGTAACCGAAATTTATGATTTCCTGCGCTTATTATTTGCCCGCATCGGTCTTGCCCATTGTTTTAAGTGCGGTCGCCCCATCACCGCTCAAACCATTGATCAAATGGTTGACCGTGTTTTGACCCTGCCCGAGGGAACTAAAATTATGATTCTCTCACCGGTACTGGCCGATGCCGAAGGGGATTATACACGCATTCTTAAGCGATTGAAAAAGGATGGTTTTGCCCGCATTAAGGTGGCCGACACTATCATAGAGCTGGATCAGGCGGAGAATCTGGCGTTTCACCAAAAACCGGCCATTGATGTGGTCATCGACCGGCTGGTCATTAAAGCTAAATCTATGAACAGGCTGGCGGATTCGCTGGAATTGGCACTTTCCCTTTCTAATGGCTTGGCCAGTGTTGCGGTGCTGGGCGGCGAATCTCTTTTTTTCAATGAAACGTCTGCCTGTCATGCATGCGGCGTCAGTTATGCTGAATTTTCTCCGGCCAATTTTTCATTTAACTCCCCTCAAGGTGCATGTCCGCATTGTGACGGATTGGGCGCCACAACCGAATTTGACCCCGACCTGATTATTCCCAATCCGGAATTGTCCCTGCGTGATGGCGCTGTAGCCGTTTGGGCCAATCGCAATTCCATGCACTTTGTCGAATATTTGGATGCACTCACCAAACACTACGGTACCGATATTTATACACCTTATAAAGAATTCCCTAAACGGTTTCAGCAAGCGCTGCTGTATGGTTCGGGAGAGGAAAAAATACCCTTTTATTTTGAACGCGATAACCGGCGGATTACCTATTCGAAGCCTTTTGAGGGCATTATACCCAATCTGCAAAGACGCTATGTCGAAACCGATTCGATCCAGAACCGAGAAGAAATTAAACGCTACCTGAATTTTAATACCTGTCCGGAATGCCAAGGCGCTAAGCTCAATCAGGCAAGCCGCTCAGTTACCGTTGGCGGGCAGACCATTGCACAACTAGCTGCCCTTTCCATCGCACAGGCCCAAGACTTCTTCAAATCAATCGCCTTGGCAGGCAAAGATCGTTTGGTGGCTGACCGTATTTTAAAAGAAATTGTAGAACGCCTCGGTTTTCTTGATAATGTCGGCTTAAGCTATCTAACGCTGGACCGCTCAGCAGCCACCCTCTCAGGTGGTGAAAGCCAGAGGATTCGCCTGGCGACCCAGATTGGATCGAAACTAACCGGTGTTCTGTATGTTCTGGATGAACCCAGTATCGGGCTTCATCAACGCGATAATCACCGTCTGTTGCAAACCTTGCTGACCATGTGCAACTTGGGCAACACGGTGTTGATCGTCGAGCATGACGAAGAGACCATTCGCGCCTGCGACTACGTCGTAGATATGGGGCCAGGCGCCGGTATGCATGGCGGTGAAGTCGTTTTTGCCGGTCGTCCCGACAACCTTATTAAACACCCCGACTCGTTGACGGGACAATATTTTTCCGGCCGCAAACAAATAACGGTTCCCCATCAACGGCGCGGCGGCAATGGACATCAAATATTAATTAGCGGTGCATCGCAAAACAATCTCAAGCAGATTGATGTCACCTTTCCACTGGGCTGTTTTATCTGTGTTACCGGTGTTTCAGGTTCAGGCAAATCCACCCTGGTTTTAGAAACCCTGTATCGCGCCGTTGCCCAACGGCTATACCAGGCAAGGATTCCGGCCGGTCGCTTAAAAGCCATTAAAGGATTGGAGCATATCGATAAAGCCATTAACATCGATCAGGCGCCGATCGGGAAAACGCCTCGATCTAATCCGGGCACCTACACAGGCGTCTTTACTTTCATCCGCGAGCTTTTTTCTAAAACACCTGAAGCGCGCATGCGCGGCTACAAACCCGGTCGCTTCAGCTTTAATGTCAAAGGCGGGCGCTGTGAAGCTTGCCAGGGTGACGGCATTATCAAAATCGAAATGCACTTTTTGCCAGATATTTATGTCACGTGTGATGTCTGTCACGGGAAACGTTATAACCGTGAAACGTTGGAGGTAAAATACAAGGGCAAAACCATTGACGACGTTTTGAATATGACGGTCAATCAGAGCCTGAAATTTTTTCGCAATATTGCGATCGTGCAATCGAAACTGCAAACTTTGGTTGATGTGGGTCTGGGCTACATTCGTCTCGGACAACCCGCCACCACGCTTTCCGGCGGTGAAGCCCAACGGGTGAAACTTTCCCGTGAGCTTAGCAAAAAAGGCTCCGGTAATACGATCTATGTACTTGATGAACCGACCACAGGCCTGCATGTGGATGATATTAAACAGCTGCTGAAGGTTCTCAACCGCCTGGTGGAATCCGGCAATACGGTTATCGTGATTGAACACAACATGGATGTGATCAAATCGGCCGACCACGTTATCGATTTGGGGCCTGAAGGGGGTGATGCGGGCGGCGAAATCGTGGGCTATGGCACACCCGAGGAAATAAGCGCTAATAAACGCTCGCACACCGGGCAATATTTGAAAAAGATACTATCTAAATCGATTTCTACAGCCCCATTTCACGCCGCTGGAAATTACAAAGGATAGTGGCAGGCCACTTTATGCGCATTGTCGATATCGATTAAAGTTGGTTCAGTGGTAGGATCGGTACATATTTTGGGACGATCTCTGTCAATAAATACCGGACAGCGTGGGGCAAAGCGACATCCGGTTTCAGGACGTTCAAAATCATAAACACCCCAATCCCCACCTAAATCGGCGGAAGTTGCATTGGCCTCCAAGCTCTGTTTTTCAACCAGCGAGGACCATAGGATCTGGGTGTAGGGGTGTCGTGGATTGCTGGCAATCCGCTGGGCCAAACCCATTTCGACAATCTTGCCGAGGTACATGACGGCCACTTTGTGACTAACCAATTCAACGATGCGCAAATCATGGGAAATAAAAATGTAAGAAAGTTTTAACTGCGCTTGCAGATCTTTGAATAAATTGACGACCTGGGCCTGGATGGAAACATCCAGGGCACTGGTAGGCTCATCAGCAATCAGAATACGGGGATTGACGGCTAAAGCACGCGCAATCCCCACCCGCCGTTTTTCACCACCGGAAAGCTCATGGGGAAAATTGCTGAGCTTGCTTTCTTTTAAATTAACTTTTTCCAACAGATCCTGGGTGCGCAGTTTCACCTCCTTGGTGCTTTTCTTGCCGTGAACATTGATGGCTTCCTGCAAAATTGTTCGAATCCGCATTTTAGGATTGAGAGCGGCATCCAGGTCTTGAAAAATCATTTGCATCTCGCGTCGCATGGGTTGAAATTGGCGGGCCGACATTTTTGATATGACCTTGCCATCGTAAATGATCTCCCCGGCGGTTGGCGGAATTAGCCGTAAAATGGTTTTGCCTACCGTTGTTTTGCCACAACCGGATTCACCCACCAACCCCATGGTCTCATTTTCTTTTAAATAAAAGCTAATATCATCCACCGCCGTGATGACATCGCCTCGGCCCTGTATCGAGGACAAAAGACCTTTGCGCTGGCTGAAATGTTTTTTTAAGTTAACAACTTCAAGAATTGTTTGGCTCATACAGCTACCGTTTCGCTAGCTCAAATCCTTACCGATACTGGCAGCGGGTGCCGATGCCCGTATCGATCGACTGTTTTTGGTATATCGCCCCACCTAAGCCGCATAAAGCCAGCATCGTATCTGATGCTGGTTGCCTGTTTGAAATAGTTGCGGCTCCACGGTTTGACATTTATCTTCAATTGCAGCATTGACGCGGTTGCAGCGTCGGTAAAAACGGCATCCCCGGGGGATATTAATGGTGTCCAGTACATCGCCTTCAATGGCTTGCAGCGGTTTATTGCCCTTGACATGATCTTCGCTGGGAACTGATGCTAGTAATGCGCTCGTGTAAGGATGCAAAAATTCACGGTTGATCTGATCCTCAAATTTGGTTTCAACATCAGCCGATAAAATATCACGCGCCGAACCATATTCCAAAACGGTCCCGCCATACATCACTGCCACCCGATCGCATAAGCGCTTAATGACATCGATATCATGGCTAATCAACATCATCGTGATGCCCAGAACGGATTTGAGTTCGGCCATGAGATCTACAATTTTTGATTGAATCGTGGCATCCAGACCTGTTGTGGGCTCATCCGCAATCAAAAGGGCCGGTTCCGACGCCAGCGCCATTGCAATCATGGCGCGCTGACACATACCGCCCGACAGCCCATAGGGATAGTTGTTGAAACGCAGGCGGGCTGAATCGATTTTAACCTGTTCCAGCCAGTATAAAGCTTTTTCCTTGGCTTCCCGGCGATTTTTGATCGGCGTATTCAAGCGCACGGCCTCGCTAATTTGCCGCCCAATGGTAATAAATGGATTCATGGAGGCTTTGGGATCCTGAAAAATCATGGCGATTTCTTTACCCCGAATTTTTTTCATTACCCGGTCGGTATGCCGGTGCCACTCTTTGGCTTTTTTTTTGACCGCCATAATGCGGTGGTCTTGTTTGCTTAATTTTACGTACTCGTTGATATCCTGCAGCAAGTTTTTTTGGATCCCGTTGGTTTTAAAGCCGATTTTGCCCGCAATGACACCTGGTTCCGCCCCAATCAATCCCATTATCGATAATGCGGTGATGCTTTTACCGCTGCCGCTTTCACCCACAATACCCAAGGTCTCGCCGGCCGCGATTTGCAGACTGACACCATCAACCGAGCGAATAAAAGCCTGCTTGCTCTTAGAATAAAAATAGGTATGCAGATCCTCAATCTTTAAAATACTCAAATTGCTTGCCCGTTCCTTCGTCTCTCAAGAATGTTGTTGAGTCCATCACCTAACAGATGAAAACCGAGAATAGTGAGCAAAATTGCCAAAGCAGGTGCCGAAGAAAGCCATAATTTGCCTTTCAGCAAATAATTAGCGCCCGACTGCACCATGTTGCCCCAAGACGGTGTTGGCTCCTGAACGCCAAAACCCAGATAGCTTAAACTGGTTTCCATCAATATGGCTTCCGCCATTCCCAAGGTGGCCTGAATGATCAAAATCGTCCGACAATTAAACCATAAAATGTGTTTGAAAATAATCACATTGTCGCGCAGGCCGATCGCTGTGGCGGCTTCAATAAAATTTTGCTGTTTTAGTAACAAAATCCGACCTTTTATCAGGGAAGTAACCACCGGTACATTGGTAATTCCGACCACGACCATAATATAGTAAATATCTGGCTTGAAGGCGGCGATCATTAGAAGAATCAACACCAGGCGCGGAAAGGAATCGACCAGATTGGAGCCATAGGTAATAATGGTATCGAAACGCCCCCCCCAGTATCCGGCTAAAACCCCGAATAGCGTTCCGAAAATTAAGGCGATGGAAATGGCCAGTAATCCCGGTAGGAAATAGGCTTGAATCCCAACGATCAAACGCGTGAGGATATCGCGGCCAAGAAAATCAGTTCCAAGCAGATGCCCGCCTTCACCGGGTAAGCCCATCATTAATTCCAGATCGATTTCCTGCGGATCATACGGCAGCCAGTTAAATGTCCCGAGGATATAGGAAACAATCACGGCAACTACGATTACCAGCCCATAGCTCACATATACGAGATCAAGCTTATCCGTTTTTTTCCAAAAGGAAATATCGGAAAATTCACCGATGTCCGTATGTTGCTGTTGATAATGCTTCATCATCACAATCCGATCCATACCATTACGTTCGGGAAGCACGTGGATTAACCACGATGGAAACCACGCGCTGCAGCAGACTACCGCAGCGAACAATGAGGGCGGCCATAATAGCAATTCCCATAATCACAGGGTAGTCTCTGTCCTGCGCGGCCTGCCAAGCCATACGCCCCATGCCGGGCCAATTAAAGACCTGCTCCACAACGACTGCACCACCGAGTATAAATGGAATTTTAGCTGCAATGATTTCGGTGACGGGCAGTAAAAATCCTTCTTTGAAGGCATGCTTCCATATGGAGGCGCCCTTGGCGCGGGCAATGCGGATATAATCCTCGGCAAGTACCCGCCCCATTTCTTCCCGCAGGTAGCGCACGATTTCACTGAGCGTTCCATTGCCGATCCCCAGGACAAAAATCGGCAACAGAAAATAAAGCCAACTTAATTTTTGATTGTTGGAAAAACCGAAAATAATCGGAAAGAGGTTAAATTTATGCAGGAATATATAGATAACGACGTAGCCTAGCCAAAAAACCGGCAATGCGGAAATGATGTAAGCAAACATCGTAAATGGCCAGTTAAGCATCGTCATGCCGCGTCTGGCCGAAGAAAGGGCCACGGGCACGGCCACCAACAATGTCACCAGCATGGAACCGATGGTTAAGTAAAGGGTGTTGATACCAACCCGCACAATTTCATTCAGAACAGGAAGTCCCGTGCGCAGGGAGGCGCCGAAATCGCCCTGCAGTAAGTGGGTTAACCAGATCAGATACTGCTGGAAGGCACTGAAAGTTTGAAGCGCATCTGAGGTTTTCGGCTGTGATGGGCCGGTGGCCTGCTGGGTGGCAATCAGCTGGGAAAATGGATCACCCGGCGATAAATACAGAACGATAAATACAACTAGGCTGACACCCAGCAGCAGCAGCGCGGTGATAATGAGTTCCCGGGCCAGAAGAAGAGCAACAGGCCTAATCGCAGAAAGTTTCATTTATCAAAGGACCTCAGCCTCAGCACAGGAAATCATTGGTTTCCAATTCACACCGATTTAGCGCTGATCTTCTTCTGGAATAAACCATTCATCGGCAAAGGAGAAAAATTTGTAAGGATGAATGGCCACATGTCGCAATTTTTTATGGTAGGCCGCATAATTGGTCAAGGTCCATAAGAAAGTATACGGATTTTCTTCGGATAGCATGGCATGCAGCCGGCGGTAAATCGTACGCCGTTTTTCATGATCCAGCGTTAGTTTACTTTCTACGATGAGACTATCCACCTCTGGGTTGGAATAGGCACCGAAATTATTTTTCCAAGCGCCGATTTCCGATGAATGAAACAAGGAAGAAATATCCGCGGAATCGTCAAACACCCAGGAGGCAAAAATAATGTCAAAATCGTGCTTAAGAAAAATATCTTCTTTCCAGGCCAGCCATTCTTTGAACTCAACTTTGATATCGACACCTACTTTGCGCAGGCTGTTTTTAAAAGCCAACACCACCCGCTTGACGGCTTCGCTTTCCTTTTCAATGGGCACCTTCAGAACCAGTGACAGTTTTTCACCATTTCTTTCCATGATGCCGTCTGACCCCTGTCTGAAACCGGCAGCTTCCAGCATTTGTTTGGCTTTTTGGGGATCAAACGGTAATGGCTGAACATCCAGGTTATAGGCCCAACTTCCGGGGGCAAAGGGTCCGGATATAATGGTTCCCTGACCGCCGAAAAATGAGTCCAACAAAGCCTGGCGGTTAACCGCACATGTAAACGCCTTGCGGACCTGCTTATCAGCCAACATTTCATTGCGCAGATTGTATCCGAAAAATGAATAGGATAGTGCATTATATGGTTCCAGTACATACCGTTTGTCGCCCTGTATTTCGGGGATATCGCGTGGATTGACCAAAACAATCATATCAATGGCGTTGAACATGAGTGCTTGGGTCATAATATTCTGGTCGGCAAACGGTTTGGCCACCAATTTGTCAATATGCGGCCGCCCCTTGTAAAAATCTTCATTGGCAACCAAGATGATCTCCCGTTCGGATGTAATTTTTTTAATCTGATACGGGCCGGTTCCAATCGGATGCTGGACAAAAGGATCTTCGCGGGTCAAGTAAAGCGGGTTCTCCGGTCCATGCTGCGGAATTACTTTAAAACTAAACTTTCCCAATGCGTTGAGAATCGGGCGCTTCAGGGTAAATTGAACCGTATATTGGTCCACCATGGTGGCGCTTTCGATAAATTCGTAACGCACCTTCAGCGGTGTTATGGTTTTGGGATGCATCATAATATTGTATGTAAAGATAACATCCTCGGCTGTAAACGGTTTGGGCGGGGCACCAGCTTTAGCGTGCCATTTCGCGTCTTTGCGCAGAAAAAAGGTGTAAATCCGTCCTTCCTCGCTAATCTCCCAACGTTCAGCCAAATCCGGTACAATTTCCTGACGTTCATTAATGCCGGTTAATCCGGTAAAAATCAGCTCGGTAATCCGCAAAGCGATCATGTCATTACTCGTTATTGGATCTAAGGTCGCCGGCCGGCCATACTCACCGTAGTTCAGCATACCGCCATTCGGGCGTCCGTCCCTTTTTAGCTTGGCAATGGCTGGCGCAATCAATATGAGGGACATAATGAGTACCAAGCATGTCACCTGTGTTAGTTTTTTCATAACCGCCTCCTCGAACTTAATTTTTAAATTTAAACACACTCTGACAATTTCCGTGAGAGTGGGTCGTGTTTCATGGTGGTTAGTTGATTTTGACATCGCCGGCGCTTTTTTGTTCCATGGAATAGATACCCTGCATGGCATCTTGAATCTGACGCACGGCCGGGAACTGTTTACTGATCTCAAAGTATATTTCGAGTGCTTCCGCAAATTGAACCGTTCGATAATAAGCTTGGGCTAAATCAATCAACATTAAAGGCGAATTGAACTCAATTTTGCTCTTATTGCTTTTATCCCGGGCTGTTTCCATGTAAGCCACGGCCCGCTTATTGTCATTTGAATTCAGATAATATTTTCCCAGTGCATAATTGAGCGGCGCAAAACGTTTGCCTTGACCAGCTTTGGCCACTAATGCGGCACGGGTGACAAATTCGTTGCACGCCATATTCTGTTGGGCGCAGGTAAATAAGACGTCGGCCAGTATGTCGGGTGAGTTGTTTGCAGCTGCTTGCAAAAGGGCCTCTTCGGCTTTGACCTGCAAGCCTTGACGATAATCAAGGCTTGCCAGCCTGATTTGCGCTTTGGATTTAAACACCGCCGGCGCTTGGGGCGAGGCCAAAAACATGCCGGTTAACATACGGGATTGATTGTAATCTCCCACCAGCGCCAGCGCTTCACCCAGGTAATATTGAGCCGCCGGATATGATGGGGCCTGTGTCGGGATATTTTTAAAATGGGCGATGCTAGCGCGGCCTAATAGAAACGACAAATTGCCTAATAAGGCTGCATCATAAAATCGTACGGACTTATTCTGGCCAAAGATTTCTTCAAATGAAAACGCTTTTAGATCAGATTTTTGAAGCAGTTGCATACCTTTTTCGATTTGACCGGTATTGGCGTAAACCTCAATGGCATTGGTAACGATTCGAAAAGACGCACGTTTGCCGGCCGAATGAAACCGCGTCAAGGCCTGATCGATCATTTGGGAAGCATCGCCGCGTTGCTGGCGGCTAAAAATAGCGGCTAATTCCGCTAATACTTCCACCAGATTGGTATCAGCCCCTTGCCAGATCTTTTCAGCCCGCGTCGTGTCACCCTGCACAAAATAGCACTGACCTTGTAATAGCTTGGCTAATTCGTTTAAAGCCTGTTCCGGAAATTCGGCAGCTAAGAAACGTTCCAAGGCTTTTTGGGCCTCAACCGGCCGGCCCATTTGCAGCAAAATATCGGCCATATAGTAATCAACCGCTTGACTGCGGTTTTTAGCTGTGACCTTGCTCAAACGTTTAAGATAATCGGCGTTGACCATCAAAGATGATCGGTACAATTCCCGGTACAGCACAGCCGTCTTTAGATAAACTAACCCTAAGGTTAGCGCCGCAACATCTTTTTGCATACCGCTGATGGTCGCCATCTTTGGCTGCAATATATCGGCTGCGCTCTGGTAACGATTCTTTTTCAATTGACGTGTGGCCTGTTTGAGCGGATCGGCCGTCTTACCTATGGCTGAAGCCGTAAAACCGCCCCAGACAACCAGCAGAACGGTCATAACCCTAAAGTATTTGATGCACTGACGCATTCAATTGATCCTAATTACGTAATTCGGTAATGTGAATATGATCCCATTGCTCCACTTGCGCGCGAAATGCAATCATACCGTTGTGTGAACAAGCAATATCATGGTTCATTTTGGTTGTGGTACGTAAATAGCGATTGGTACCTTGAGCCAGGTTTACGACATAGATTGGATTATAAGACCGCCGATCGTTTTTAACATAAACAATCCGTTGGCTGTCGGGCATCCATTCCGGTCCGCGGGCTATATCGGGTATGACATCATAGGCCACGACTTTGGCCACCAGACCGTGACCCTCCTGGGCATCCGTTCCATCGGCCGCAATCACAATGATCGACCATATTTTAGGATCATTGTCCGAATTATAATTGGAGTAAAAAGCAATTTTACGGCCATCTGGCGACCACTTGGGCCGCAGGTCGTCATATTCCCAGGTCGTTAGCGCTTCCATTGATTCAACGGGCTGGTTGACGTCGTTGATCAGATAAATGTCATGGTTTTCATTACTGCCGTATATCATGACGATTTTTTTTCCATCCGGCGACCATTCCGGATACAAATACGCCTTGCCACCGGGTGTCAGACGCTTTGCCTGCCGATTGGCCATATTCATTAAGTACAGATCGCCTTTACCCGTGCGTCCAGAGACAAAAACAATGTTTTCACCTTGAGGTGACCACTGCGCCAAACCCTCTTTGGCAGTATGTTGCGTTAACCTTTCAGTGGTATCGTTCTTCAAAGATCCCAAATAAAGATCATAATTGCCACCACCGCCATTGCTCATAAATACATAACGCTCAGCATCCGGTGCCCAGGTTAAACCGGAATTAAAACTAACCTCCTGAACAAGATCGGCCAAAAAAGCCTGCATATCGCTATCTGACGTCTCCGATTGTAAATAGAGTCTGCGCACAATGCTGCCATCCGGGCTGACGATCAGAATTTCCTTTTGATCACCGGCACCACGCTCAAAAGCCACTAGCTCAGAGGTTGGGGACCAGGTCGGATTCATGTCATTGCGTCCGGCGACAATTTCATTCAAAGCGCGCGTATAAAGCGGTTCTAGATCGCTGAATGCCAGCTCCGCGTTATTTGGATCAATCGCAGCCGATAACTTATCATCAGCCATTCCCTCCAAAAAATCGGTTAAAGCATCCTCAAAATTATGATCCTGCGAGGATGATTCCACCGTTAAGTTAAATGGCGGATCATTGACTGTTTTATTGGCGGAGACGGTATTAGGTGATGTCGTTTCCTCTGCCAGGGCCGGTATCAATTCAAATGCGATGCTGTAGAACCAAATCAATAAAAACAGAGCCACACGTAAACCACTCAACTGATATTTCACACCAACTACCTCCACTCATCATTACTTTAAATCCTTAACCTCAGCCCAATATTTCTCAGCGGTTTTCCGAAAGTGTGTAAATGTAGTGTTCTTTTCAAAACGCTTGGGAAAGAAATCGAAATAATTGCGCCAAGCGATATCGGCTTTGACCAGCAGTGCGTTATTGCGCGTTACCATGTAAAGTTTATGATAAGAAATCGCTAGGTAATAATAGGTATCATGGACAGCTTCATCATAGGTTTCGGTCGGAAAAAACCGCGTGTTTTGGACGGCGGTTTGTAAATTCTTGATTGCCTTGGCAAAGTACTCGGCAGCTAGTTTTGGATTTTTCTTTGCCACACTGTTGCCCATTTCATATTGCGCATGCCCTAAATTGGTATAGGTCACCGCGTATTGCTTAAAAATAATCAATTGGTGTTCAGGCAATGAGAGCACATTTTGAAATTCCCGAATGGCCGCACCATAATTATTCTTTTCATCCATATAGATCCGGGCCAATCTCGTGCGGGAAGCGGCATAATCCGGATGGGATCGGTCCACGGTTGAATATTCCCGGATGGCTTTATTGAAATCTTTTTGATTCTCAGCCCTCTTACCGGCTTTCAGAAAATCCTTGAAGAGGTAAATTTTGTTTTCACCTGTAAAATCAACAACTTGTTTGCTAAACTCCACGACCTTTTTATAATCCCGGAAATCACCGCCCACCGCAACACGCAGGTTGTGGAACCCAAAATCGACCAATTCGCCCGCCATAAGCGGTGTTTTCCCTATTTTTTTACCATCAATGTAGACCGAAGCCCCCGATGGTTCCGATTCCAGTTTTAACAGGGCCTTGTTAATGGTTAGCGTAAATTCTCTGGTTTCATTATCAATATCAGCACTGACCATTTCGCTGACTTGCTGATACCCGTGGCGGTAAAGGGTTAGGTCGTAATTGCGCCCCAGGCGGACAGGAACCTTGACGCGTCCGCGCGAATCAGTTGTGCCGCTCCATTGCTGATCAAGATAGATGTTTACACCAGCTAGCGGTCGAATTTCCGGTGGTATGCCGCCTCTGGCCATGATGATCAGTTTTTCTGTGGGAACAGCCCGTTGACGTTCGGGGGCAAACCGGCGGGTGACCAGATCCCCAACACTAACTTTGGCACCTTTCTGTAACTCCACAATTTCAGTCCAAGAGCCGTTACTTTCGGCATTTTTAACTTGGAGAACACCGACCTCATTAAAACCGGTTCGTTTGCCATAACGGTCATATTTGGCCTTTCCAAGCGTAAATTCCATGCCTGGTTCAATTTCAAAGGCATTGCGGCCAAGATTTATACGTTGACGGTAGTCATCCGCCGCCACCACCGCGCCTTTAAAAGGATATTTTTCAATGAGTTCCTCAATCGCTTCTTGGTTAATGATTTTGATGTCAGAAAGGCGTGCCGTTGTATCGATGCGGCCCACCACCGGCTTGCCATCGGAAGTGACGGCCTTGGTTTCGATGGTGAGTCCCGTGTTATCTTTGGTGACACTGCCAAAAATGATAAGATCAACCGTGCGCATCAGCGGTGTGTTTTCCCAACCATTTACCATCACGGAATCAATGTTCAGCTTGGCGTTCTGGATTTCTTCCCTTAAGGTTTCCTGCTGGACTTCCTGAAAACTAAGGTAGCTAAACAAACTGTTGGCAATGCTATCTTCGCAACGCTGAATAACGCTTGCAAGATCAGCTTCCGGGCTGTTGCTAACATATCCAAAAATGCCGGCGCGTATGTGATCAATCGGCGGCGGGTAAAAATAGCGCTGGATGTTTTTGCGGCCCGTCAATTCGACCGTCGTCTTCCAAACCGGCGGCTGATATCCTTCCGCGGCAAGTCGCAATTGTACTTTCTTTCCGGGCGTCCCCCGGTATTTATAAACCAGAACACCTTTGGGATTGGTTTTGCCGATGACCTTATTGTTAATGCTGACATCCACGCCTGGCAGCCGGCTGGTCAAACCAAACTCTTCCTTTAAGGCTTTAATGGTCAGAATCGTTTCACGGGTCAGGGGCAAGTCGATAACCTCGCCCGGAACAAGCCTGACCGTTCGTTTGGCCGAGGCAAAGTTCTTTTTGGTGGCAACAAAACTGACCTTTTTTCTGGGCACGGTATTGAAATTATACACCACCTTGCCATTTGGATCAGTTACGCCGATTTTTTTCTTATTTATGCGAATACTGGCGCTTTTGACCGGCTCGCCTTTGTGTGTCACTTGCAGCGTAACATATTTGGAGCTTTTTAAATTAATGGTAAAGGGATAGCGATCAACCGCCCCCTCCTTGGGAAGCTTCATCACAAACATATCTTTCCAAGGTTCGACGCGGTAGCCTTGGCGCTCCATCTCGGCCGCCACCTCGATTTCGGAACCGGGTCTGCGCTTGATGGTTTTGATAAAATGCCCATTTTCATCGGTTGTGCCGGCTTCTTTACCATCCACCAAAACGATGGCGCCACTGGCCGGTGCGCCGTCCAATAAAATCTTCGCTTCAATTTCAAGGTCTTCGCCGAGGTCTGCTTTTTTTTCAACAACCGTTTCTTTGATTGGCTCGGGTGCTTTCGCAACCACGGTCTTTTCTTCCACGACCGCCGGTGTCTCTTTTTCGACCACCGCTTTTTCTTCAACCTGTGGCTTTTGTTCTGGTCCACAGGCAAAAATCGAGAAACATGCCAAAAGGATCAAAACGATCGTTGCTGTACGTTTGATCATGATATGTACCTCCCGGAAAGGTATCAAAAAATATTTACCAAATTTTGTTCCACTATGGGTAACCAACAATCAATTGTTATATAAAAGTGTTAACCGCTATGTCAGCGGTTGCTTGCATCAATGCAGGGTTGCCGTTTTGCGGCGACTTTATCCAAAATACCACCGCCATTAAATCATATCGGTATTATCCCACCATTCAGGGCGATGGGTTTTATATTCAGCACCCAATCCTTAGCGCCGTTTGATATCTTGGATTGCCACCGTTGCCAATTATTGCTGACGGACGCTACATTGAAGGTGGCTGAATATTGACCTCGCCCGGATTAATAATTTTATCGGAATCGGATTGTGAACTTTCAATGGATTTACGCTTACCCTCTGTAATCTTTTTCAAAGCAAAATCGATCTTTTTACTACCACCTTTTTTAATGTCTACAGTGGCAGTTTCTGTGGAATAGCCAATTTTACTCGCTTCCACCTTCCAGACACCTGGTGTAATGGCATCCTTTTCAGATTGAAACTTTCCATTCTGATCAACGTTAACCGAATAGGATGCTTGTCCGAGCTCAGCCGTCGTATTGATCATGTTCACCACGGTGCCGGCCGGTTCTTCTTTGACCGCCATACCTTCATTGTCAACCAAGCGAACGGTTCCATATATGCCACTGGAACAAGCCGTTAAAAAAAAGACGGCAAAAACGAGCAAAGATATGAATTTCAGCTTTCTGATCATCGGTGTTCCTCCATAACCAAATTAATCTAATATTTTATAAATCAGAAATGTCGGTGGGTGTTTGGTAACTTATCGGAATTGCCCATATAAAACTGTAGAAATAATTCGAAGTGCCCATCTTCATTCCATATGTATTCATCATAAAAAAAAGCTATTCTAGTGTCAAGTATTTATCAAGTACACTCGTTCAATCCCTTTATTTATAAGGTTTTACAGATATAATATGTCTTATTTGTATTAAAATAGACACTTTGTACAATATACTATACAAAAAACCTTATTTAAAAAGGAATTATAGAGATTAAATACATTTAATTTTTGAAAATTGGAGGCCTGGGCACAAAAAAACGGGGTTTTATCCCATTTTGGATAAAACCCCGTTTAAATTGAAGCGATATGGATTTTTCGGCTAGGCGCCGAAAAGCTTGGCGATGGCGGATGCCTGCGGATGTGCATAAATTAAGATCAGCGCGACAACCAGAGCATAAATACACAGCGATTCGATCAACGCCAGACCGATGAGCATTGTAACCGTTACTTTACCAGATGATTCTGGATTGCGGGCAATCCCCTCAACAGCACTCTTCAAACCAATACCTTGGCCCAGGCCGCAACCAAACGCCGCGATTGCAATTCCAAACCCAGCGGCCGTCACACACGCGATAAAAAACTCTAAAGCTTTAACTTCCATGATCGATTCTACCTCCTTAATTTAAGTTAATGATTCAGCTTCTTCCATTTATCCCATAAAAACAACGCACCCCATATGTGCGATTTAACCTAATTAATGGGCATGCTCCATGGCACCCGTGAAATACATTATCGAGAGTAAAAAGAAAACAAACGCTTGCACCAGGGCCACGAAAATACCCAGTGCCATGATCGGCAAAGGCGCAAAAAACATACCTGCCAGAGCAAACAAAATACCTAGTACCAATTCATGGCCCATCATATTGCCGAACAAACGATAGGTGAGCGACAAAACACGCGCCAGGTGGCCGATAATTTCAATCGGAAAAATGATGGGTACCATCCACCAAATAGGTCCCAAAAAATGTTTGATGTATTTCACACCGTGATATTTGATACCGATAACGTGCGTGAAAACCACCACCACGAGGGCACATGACAGGGTCGTATTGATGCTGGCGGTGGGTGGGAAAAAGCCGGGAATCAATCCCAAAAGGTTGCTGGTCGCAATATAGATGAATACGGTGCCCACCAACGGAAAAAGCCAGCGCCCTTCTTCACCGGTCATATCGACCATAAAATCTTCCATCCCCTGAATCAGCACCTCAAATACATTCTGAGATTTGGTTGGAATTAAACTGACACTTTTTGCCGCAAGGGCCCCTAAAAAAGCGAGCAGTCCCATCACAAACCATGTATACAGGATATGGGGATATGCATGGGCAAAGTGTCCTAAACCGATCAATTCGAACAGCTTGACAAGAAATAGATAGGGATGTTCCATCCTTAGACCGCCTCCTTACAAAATAGGTTTTTAAGTTCAAATAACGTTGCTAAAAATATACTGAAAACGACCACCGACAAGCCCAAAAACAGGCCCAAAGGGTTTACCACGTGTTTGGCAATCAGAAAGAAAATAATGATACCACTGATGATGAATCGGATGTAATATTTGGCCAGTACAACATTCGCAGAAGCCAAATGGGGTGGGGTCAGCGCATCCTTGAGTGTGCGCGCAAGCAAATGAAAGTTAATGGTTACGATCAGTCCTCCACATAAAATTCCCATTGCAAACGTCGGAGGTGCCAGAAGAAGACCAAACAGGCTGCCAATGACCAACAGGGCCCAATTGGTTCGTCTAACAAAGGTGATGATGCGCTGCTGAATTATCAAATGAACTGCCTTTGGGTTGACCGATCTATTATAATTTGCGGCTCTTTTTGATGGCAATGCCGATATTTCGAAAGCCGGCCGCAATGCCCATTAGTAGTAAGATAATCGTAAGCCACGGTGATGAATCAAATTTCTTATCGAGCCATATCCCGCAAGCCAATCCAATAAATATGGATAATGACACTTGCAATCCAAGGCTGCTGTAATAGGCCAGCTCCTTGATATGTCGCCGCGTTTCCCGTTTCATAGCAAAAAACGCAAACTCAAATAGCTGGATATGAGCTCACTAAGGGTACAGGCACTAACATAGGTAGTTTTGCAAGTCAATGTAAAATTGTCATCTCTTTAAAGGAAAATAAAACCGTTGAAACACTTGATATTACACGTAAATAATTGAACCAAACACTGTTGCACCTCGCATTCGAAACGGTGCGACTTATATCTAATGATATCAGTTTACACAGATCATCATTTTAGGAAGGTAAGTGATGTTAATAAAAAGGAAGAAAATTAAGGTCCAAGCTAGAATTTATTAGATCACTATGGCATCAGCCTCGAAAATTGGTCCGTCCACACAGACATGTTGGTATTTTTGCGGCCCTTGCCGCATTTCCACGTTGCATCCCAAACACGCCCCGATGCCACACGCCATGATGGTTTCAATGGACATTTGGCACCGAATCTGATGGTGTTCGGCAATGCCGGCCACGCACTTCAGCATAGCAGGTGGGCCGCAGGCATAGATGATGTCAGGACACTTGGTTTGCACGGCTAGTGCGAGTGGGTCGGTCACAAGGCATTGATCTCCGCTGGTGCCGTCGTCGGTTGTTAAATGGATCCGCATATTAAGCTTTTCAAAATCTTCTCGACACAGCAGGTCTTGGGTAGATTGGCCCCCTAAAAATACCGTATTCAGCTCCGGGGGGCTTCCCCCATCTTTCAGACGCTGGGCCAGGAAAACCATGGGGGCCACACCGATACCACCGGCTACCAGATAGCTTCGCTGCGGGGTATCGGCAATATGAAAGCCGTTTCCCAAGGGGCCGATCACATCGATTTGCGCTTCCGGTCCAGCGGCCACCAATTTGCGGGTAAAGGTACCCACAACTTTGTAAAGGACCTCGATACCGACATAGTGACCATTTTGCACAATCGGCTTGTGAATTGAAAAGGGTCGCCGCAACAATGGTTCCAAACTTGAGTCCAATGATAACATAACAAACTGGCCGGGAACCGCCTTTGAAAATTCAGCATCGCAAGCCATACCGATTTTATAGTATAGTGAACCGATTGCCTTATTCCATAATACCTGTGCCTTGGATTGAATCATCATCAATATTCCCGAAATAAGATCAAATGATTAACACCATTAAATGTTTCAACATAATTACAAGATGCCGATAATCGATGCAAACCGCCCGGTGGTTTTCTCAGCCCGGTATGAAAAGAAATGGGATGTGCTGCATTTGGTGCATATTTGACTGGAAAGGATATGTTGTGGCGTAATGCCGGTCTGTATCAGTTGATCATGGCTGATGGCCCAAAAATCAAAATGGTGGTCTTGCACCCTGTATTTCCAAAATTTCGATGGGATTTCCTGCCGATAATTGATAAATTCGCCACAACAGGGTCCCAGTGAAGGGCCGACCGCTGCGTGCAATGTATCCGGTTGGCACTGAAAATGTTGCTGCATTTGAGTGACCGTTTGCCCGATAATATTGTGAATACTTCCACGCCATCCTGAGTGCACATTCGCCACCACACCCCGGTCCGGATCTAAAATCATCACAGCCTGACAATCAGCCACCTGTATCCCGAGAAACAACCCGGGAATATCAGTGATCATGGCGTCCCCGGTTAACAGTTTAGACGGTGAAACATTTAATGACGGGAGGTGATTCTTGGGCAGAACGTGAATTTTAGTTCCGTGGTTTTGCCGGATAAAACATAGCTGATCACTGCCAAGGGCCTGGGATATCAACTGACGGTTGCGTTGCACATGCGATGGTTTATCCCCGACCCCGTAACTGATATTTAAGCTTTGAAAGACACCCTGGCTGACCCCTCCCTTTCTCGAAAAAATTCCGTGATAGATGCTACCGAAACGACGCCATTCGCTAAATTGGTAAATCGATAAGCCATTTTGGGTTGTAAACGTCATATGATTTGTCTTTGATGGTCCCGGCTATATTTAACCCATTAGTCTCCGACGAATATCCACATCTTCGTATCGAAGCTTAAGCAGCTCGTGATAAGGTCAGCACGTCAACCTGACGGGCACCAGCTTTTAGAAGGACCTTGGCACATTCATTCACAGTGGCACCGGTGGTGTAGACATCATCAATTAAAAGAAGGCGCTGATCAGCAATCTGATCGGCACACTTTAGTTCAAATGCATTTTTCACATTTACTAAGCGATGTTTACGATTCAAACCGATTTGAGAATCGGTCCAATTTTTCCGGACCAGATTACCATAGTCAATCGGAATGCTGCTTAGGATTTTTCCCGTGGCGGCCTGACAGTTTTCTTCAGACCATTTCCTGACAAGCAGGAAACTCTGATTAAATCCGCGCTGGCGAAGTCTTTTGATATGCAGCGGAACCGGTATAATTTGATCAAAATTAGCATCCGGCCAGAACTGCAATGCAGTCTCAAACAAAACCAATCCAAGCGGTTGGGCTAGCTGGATTTGTCCTTCGTATTTGAGGGCGTGGATGACGGCCATGAGTGGTCCGTCATATATTCCAAAAGCCCTGGCCCGATTGAAGTAAACCGGAGTTGTCATACAATCACCACAGATATGATCATTGCCGACGCGACTTTTAAACATTATGCCGCAGGTGGAACAGATGGGTGATTCAATACCACGGATTTGGCTTAAACAATCAGGGCATAGAAATGGCGCTAAAACACGATGCCAGGTGTTTGCTAAATAACACAAATCGCTGCTTGGGGGCGCATGTCTTGCCGCGCTGATTGGATCTAGCTCAAACGCTGAATTGCTAAATAGTTCCCGACAATGAACGCATTTGGTGGGAAAAAGGACTTCACGAAAAATACCCAGAAGGTACCGTTTCCAATTCGGTTTCTG
>JASJAZ010000029.1 GCA_030066785.1 Desulfobacterales bacterium
ACAATGTACGGATCTGCAAAGCTAATTTTTAGATTTCTTTCCTGGGTAATGGTCATGCCGCCCATGATGATATCAAATTTATCGGTTACCAATGCCGGTATAATGCCGTCCCAGGCCGTATTGACCGGAACGAATTTTACGCCCATAGCCTTTGCTAACCGGCGGCCATAATCCATATCAAATCCGATAAACTCCCCTTTTTTATTGGTCATTTCAAAAGGTACATAACCGGACTCAAAACCGACGCGAAGTTCGCCTCTGGATAAGATCTTCTGGATGGTTGATTTTTTAGCCAAGCTGATATCGGCACTCATAGCCGATGAAAGGATTCCAAAGCAAAATACGACCAATACCGCCAATCCAACAAATAAACCTCTTTTCATACGCCAACCTCCTTCTTTTAGGGTTTAATTGGTTGCTCGCCATTGCAGTCTTGCAGTCAATGAATTGGCAAGCATTTAAGCGCGAATTTTTTCATCTAATCGTTCTTTTAGGACCATCCGAACATCACATGCCACGCATCGGGGAGGGGCCTTGAAAGGCAAGTAGACCGTTTCAATGCGATGGCACCGGGGGCAGATTACCTCAATGATATCGAGTTTGTCTCGCATGGTCCACGCTCCTGAAAACTTTTGGATATTAAACAGAGATAAGCCAAATGGCAAGCGATTTTTTTGGCCGCCGGGCGGGAAACGACGTATACGCGCGGCGATTGTTTGTTAATTATTTCTGTAGAGGCGAATTGGAGTACAATAAAGGCCAACAAACCAGACCAATTACAACGTCCAATTGATGGGGCTTGACACGCAAATCACCTCACCGTAAGCTAAACATTAGAATGGTTGAAAAAACAGATAAACATTTAACGCAACTTTCCAGCGTCATTATTGAAGAGTTAAAGGGCTTGGCAACGGCTGGCAAAGAACTGAACTCTGATTCGCTAATGCAGCGCCTATCAAAGCGCTCAACGGTGCAGGCCCTGCTTCAAAATAACCGCAGCACCTCTGAAACTAAATTTGAAAAAGAAGTAAGATCCAAAGATGATAGACAAGGGCTGGAGAAAAAATTAGAAAAAACGTTGGAGCAGAAAGAACGGCTCCTAAAGCAGATTAGCCAACTTGAAAACCAGACGTCACAAGCCAATGATTTTTATAACCATTCCATAAATACCTTGATCGACCTTTTCCCAACTGAAGAAAACAAACCGCTTTCCGAATCGCTGACCAGCATTAGAAGATTGGCTAAGCGTAATGCCCCGATCAACGATTTGGAAAAAGCCTTTTCGCATCTGAAAAATACCGCATTTAAACTTGAACTGAGAGATTCAACGCCCGATCGGAAGCAAAGCAAGGGTTTGGCAAAGATTTCTTTTTGGAACAAAAAAGAACTTGAACCGGCATCCGAAGGTGAATTTGAAAACACTTATCTGGAGCGGGTAAAAAACATCTACCGTGAAATTATACGTGAGTTGACCCTGCATTTGGATGCAGATTCCGTTCAAAAACTCACGAAAATCGATCACCAGATCAAGGCCATTGATAGTCTCGATGCCCTTTTATCCGTTCGCAATAAGATCCTTGCATTATTACAGCATTACATAACCCGAATAAGCGAAGAACGCGAAGAAGCGGCCACTTTTATTCGCGAAATCGGCGAGCGGCTGCTGCAATTAGAAAGCCATATGCTTGAATCATTACTGTTGGCCCGTGAAAGCCGTCAAGCTGATACTGAATTTGCGGTGGATTTGGAAAACCAGCTCAATCAATTTCGGGGTAGTGTTGATTTTAGCCAAAGCCTATCGGAATTGAAGGCTACTGTTATTTCCAGTATAAATTCCATTCAAAAAGTGGTTGAAAATAAACGCCAGCGGGATATGGATTTTGCGCGCGAAGCGGATGAACAGATGGGCCTACTGCATGAAGATCTTGATTCAATGAAAAATGAAATTGCCACCGCTCAGGAGCGCGCCCGACAACTGGAACAAGAGCTGCTAATGGATCCGTTGACCGGCGTATTTAATCGCAGGGCCTATGACCGGCGCATCAAGGAAGAGCTTCAGCGCTACCAACGCTATAAACACGCATTTTCAGTTTTGCTGTTTGATGTTGATCATTTCAAGAAGATTAATGATAAATACGGCCATGCGGTGGGGGATCGGTGTCTTAAAGAAATTGTCAAGCGCATTGCATCCGTGCTGCGCGAAACCGACTTTTTAGCCCGGTATGGCGGTGAAGAATTTATAGTGTTATTGCCTGAAACCGCTTCGCAGGGAGCCTTGCAGGTGGCTGAAAAATTACGTAAAGTTATCATGAATATGGAGTTTATCCATAAAAAAGACATTATCAACGTCACCATAAGCCTGGGGGTTACGGAGGTAATTTCATCTGACCGTCGGCCGGGCGCAATTTTTAATCGGATGGATCAGGCCATGTATCAAGCCAAAAATGCTGGCCGCAACCGTGTTGAAATTCAATAACTGTAGGTTTGGAGTCAGACCCGATGCAAACGCAAAAAAAAATCAAGATTGAAACGTTTTTGAAACATCCGGATGTTCAAGAGGTGATCCGCAATGTAAACCAAGACTTGATTGAAAGGCGTGAATACACGCCACCGATGTGCCGGGCTTTTTCAGGCGAATACACGCGCTTGGAGGAAGATGCCACATACCGGTTTCACATCGATAAAGAAGCCCGCATCAAATTGCCGAAAATTATCGACAGCAAGGTTCAAGTGGTCGAAAGGAGTGAAGCCTTAGATGAACCGAGTCTGAAGCGCTATCGCCAACCGCGCAATATCGGAATTGTCTTTTCCGGTGGACCGGCTCCAGGTGGGCATAACGTTATCGCCGGCCTGTTTGATGCCGCCAAAAAAGCTAATCCGGATAATCGGATTTTTGGATTTTTGGTCGGGCCTGATGGTATTATTGAAAATGAGGTCATCGAAATCGACAGTGAATTGGTCGACAAATATCGCAACCTAGGCGGTTTTACCATGATTAAAACCGGCCGCACCAAAATCGATTCCCAAGATAAGATGACCTTTTCCCGGGAAACCTGCCGGAAGTTAAACTTGAATGCGTTGGTGGTAGTAGGTGGAGATGACTCAAATACCAATGCCGCCTTTTTAGCCCAGGAAATGATTGATGATGGCGTACAGGTTATTGGAGTTCCCAAAACCATCGATGGCGATATACAGGTTCGCGATGCCGATAACCGGGAATTATGCGCGATGTCCTTTGGATTTCACTCAGCTGCCCGTGCTTTTGCCAGCGATATCAGCAATCTTTGTACCGATTGCAGCTCTGACATTAAATATTGGCATATTTGCAAAGTCATGGGGCGGGTTGCCAGCCATCTGGCGATGGAAGTTGCGTTGCAAACCCATGCCAACATGACCTTGATTGGTGAAGATTTGGCCAACTATGTTGATCAGAGGCGTATTGTCAAAGCAGAGACCGAGGGGGAAACAGATTACACCGCTTATGGTATGACATTGCGCCACCTTTCCCGGGTTATTTGCCATGGTATTGTTCAGCGTGCGGCGGTTGGCAAAAATTACGGCGTGATTGTCCTTCCAGAAGGCATACTTGAATTTATCAATGAAATTCAGGTTTTTATCATTAAACTGAATACGATCATCGCCAATTACAATCGAACACGCGATGTGGATTTTCATACTGCTTTTCCGATGTTGGAGGACAAGCGCGAATATTTACGCCGAATGGCCAGTCTATCCAGGGAAGGCAAGGGCTCTCAAATCTGGCGGACACGCGATGACGATCTGTTTAATGATTTGCCGGCTTTTTTTCAGGAAGGGTTGCTGACCGAGCGGGATAGTCATGGCAACTTCCAATTCTCGTTGGTAGAGACCGATAAGGTCATCATGGATCTGGTCCAAGATTATTTAAATATTCTCAGAGAAAATGGGGTCTACAAAATTGGCATTCCAAGGGTGTTTTTTCGAAAAGTACTCGAAAAAGATAGCCTTGATCCGAATATTTTTGGTCCGATACTGTTTCATAATTATCCTAAAGACGATTTTCTGCTGACAAAACCAACAATCATTTCACTAAAAACACTTACCCAGGCACTAGTAGACGCTAAGGCCTTAAAACATGATGACACCATCCCGGCACCTATCAAAAAAATATACTTAAAATCGGTTCCTAAATTCAAAACCCAAACCCATTTCTATGGCTATGATGGACGGGGCACCGATCCGACACGCTTTGATTGTATTTATACCTATAATTTAGGACTTACGGTGTTCAGCCTGATTGCAAATGGTGTTAGCGGTCAGATGGCAGCCATTAAAAATCTTGGTCACGAATTTTCTGAATGGCAACCCATCGGCATACCGATTGGTCCCTTAATGCACCTGGAAGAGCGCAAGGGGAAGCTGGCGCTGGTTATTGAAAAAAGCATAGTGGATGTGAAATCGCCTGCTTTTCAGATTGTGAAGGCCTTAAGAGAAAACTGGCTGGCGCTGCAGCCAAATGAGGACAATTATCGGCGGCCCGGTCCCATCCGTTTCACCGGCCTCAGTGAAGAAGATCGACCGATTACCCTCAAGCTCAACGCGCTGGGAAAAAACTTATAAAGACATTCTTTTTTGGGCTTCACTTGATGGAACATGATGGCATTTGATGCTGGTGCCTGAACGAAATGAAGAGCGATGCTTGAATTGCATGTGAGAAAAAAGAAGAACGCCAAAGGCGAGGTGTTGGAAAGGTTAGCAATCGTTAGAGGGTAAAAAAAGTATTTTTGCCGGTTTAATCCATGGCTTCAGCCACTGTAAAACCCGCATTTTCCAAAGCTGCTTTGATCTGGTTGGTGTCACACGCCGCCAATCGAAAATAGTAAACCCGTTTACTATTTTGCTGGGCGGTCATGCCGACGTTAATGATATCCCCACCGTTATCCTGGATGGTGTGAAGTGCTCTTTTAAAGGTATCCGGATCATCGCCGATCACCACATCAATCCGTGAACTGCTGGTTAATATGCCCATCATATCGATAAAGGTCCGCAAAATATCCGATTCCGTGACAATGCCGACGACCTTTCCATCTTCTACCACCGGCATACCGCCAATTTTATGTTTGTAGATCAATTGGGCGGCGATCTCCACGTCATCATCGGGCCCAATGCTAATCGGGTTTTTTATCATTAAATCAACCAATGAAATGTCCGCTACCATCGATGGGATAAGTCCCTGTTTTAAATCGGCCAGGGTTACAAACCCTATCAGTTCATTATCGCCGGATACAACCGGCATATGCCGGATGGAATTGATTTTCATTAATTCAATGGCCTCCTGAATAGAGGCATTTTCAGTAATGGTAATTGGATTAGGGATCATCAGAGATCTAATTCGCATGATAATACCTATTATCAGTATAAAATTAATGAGATACGATTGGCAGAACTGATAGGCAAAGTATAGCTTGTCACAATGGGGGTTGTCCAGTTTTTTTGGACGAGAATCGATGAAAAATGAGGCGTTTTTACAAAGTTTCGTTTAACGGCAAAGGGCCATGGGTTGGTAGCTGCACAACGGCTCTTCGGCCATGAAATCGCCCGTGGCCTCATAAGCGCG
This sequence comes from Desulfobacterales bacterium, assembly GCA_030066785.1. Classification (GTDB taxonomy): domain Bacteria; phylum Desulfobacterota; class Desulfobacteria; order Desulfobacterales; family JASJAZ01; genus JASJAZ01. The sequence continues at coordinate 5,597 of JASJAZ010000029.1, forward strand.
GGCACGGCATCCGCCACAGACACGCTTATACTCACATTGACCGCATTTACCTTGCAGTTCATTAAAATTGCGCAGTGATTTAAACTGTTTTGAGTTTTTCCAGATCTCAGCAAAAGAAGATTGGGTGACATCGCCACAGTTGACCTGTAAAAAACCGCATGGCTGCACTACGCCCTGATGGGAAATAAAACAAAAGCCCGTACCACCCAAACAGCCGCGCGTAACAGCATCCAATCCATGGGTCTCAAAAGTCACGGATGTTCCGTCCTGTTTGGCGCGTTGCCGTAGAATTCGATAATAATGGGGAGCACAGGTAGCTTTGAGTTGCAGTGCTGTTTGGTCGCGCTGGTCATAAAACCAGTTTAAAGTTTTTTCATATTCCTGGGCCGTGATTTCCTGATCCAGAATGTACTTGCCCCGGCCCGTGGGCACCAGCAGAAAAATGTGATGCGCAACCGCACCCAAGGAAACCGCCAGATTTTGGATTTTGGGGATTTCTTTGAGATTGGTTTTGGTGATGGTCGTATTTATTTGGAACTCAATGCCAGCCTCTTTGGCATGCGTGATGCCTTGAATCGCCCCTTCAAAGGCCCCTTGCACGCATCTGAATTCATCATGGCTCTCCGGCGTAGCACCATCCAAGCTTATGCTGATGCGTTTAATGCCCGCACCTGCCAATTTTTGGGCCATTTCGGCATTGATTAAGGTGCCGTTAGGCGCCATGACCATGCGCAGGCCTTTATCGGTTCCATAGCGGGCGATATTGAATATATCATCACGTAACAAAGGCTCACCGCCGGTTAAGATAACGATGGGGTTACCCACCTCGGCGATCTGATCCAGTAACTGCAAACAGCGCTGGGTTTCAAGCTCACCGGTGTAAGGGCCTCGGGTAGCCGATGCCCGACAGTGGATGCACGACAGGTTGCAGTTCCGGGTTATTTCCCACGCTACCAAGCGAAGTTGATCTGCGGATCTCGCCTTTGTGCCAGGGTGCGATGAGGATTGTTTGGCATGGGGTTGCATCGAATTCTTCCTGTTAAGCCTTATGCCTGCAGTGCTTTGGCGGCATCAGTCGCAAAATAAGTTAAAATCAGATCGGCTCCGGCGCGCTTGATAGCTGTAAGGGTTTCCAGCATCACCCGTTGACCGTCCAACCAACCCATTTGCTGTGCGGCTTTGACCATTGCATATTCACCACTGACATTATAGGCGGCTACCGGTAGATCGATTTCCTCACGAATGCGGTAAATGATGTCTAGGTAGGCCAAGGCTGGTTTGACCATAATGATATCCGCACCCTCTTCAACATCCATCACCGCTTCACGGATGGCCTCCACGGCATTAGGAGGATCCATTTGATAGGTGCGGCGATCACCGAATTTTGGCGCTGAGTCGGCGGCTTCGCGAAACGGCCCATAGTAAGCAGAGCAGTATTTGGCCGAATAGGCCATAATCGGAACAGGGCTAAATCCGTTTTCATCCAGCACGTTGCGAATTTCCGCCACACGGCCATCCATCATATCGGAAGGCGCGACCATATCGGCGCCGGCTTGGACATGTGAGAGGGCGGTACGGGCCAGCAGATCCAACGTGGCATCATTATCGATGACATCTTTTTCAACAATGCCGCAATGTCCGTGATCGGTGTACTGACATAGGCACACATCGGTAATGACGACTAAATCCGGCAGGTGTTTTTTTATTTCTTTAACGGCTTTTTGAACGATGCCGTCTTTTTGATACGCTGGAGTGCCCAAGGCATCTTTTTTGTCGGGAATCCCGAATAAAATAACGGCCGGTATTCCTAGACTAAACGCAGATTGGGCCGTTTCGATCAAATTTTCAATGGAAAGTTGGAACTGACCGGGCATGGACGGTATAGGGATTTTGACGTTCTTTCCGGACACGGCGAAAAGGGGAAGGACAAAATCATTGACATTTAAAACAGTTTCTCGAACCATGCGCCGCAAGGCGTCGCTTTGCCGCAAGCGTCGCGGACGGTAATCGGGAAATAGCATCAAACGCTCCTTTTAGGCAATTTCTTCATCGGTCAAGTAGCACGCTGGATCCGGCGCCCAAACATCACCAAAGATTGCCTCGGCGCGAACACGAAAATTACCACCGCAGATGTCCAGCCAGCGGCAATTGGCGCAGCGTCCGGTAACATGATCCTTTTTATTTTTCAATTTACCCATTAATTCGTTGGAGGTATCGGTCCAAATTTTGGAAAAAGGACGATTGCGTACATTTCCGAAGCTGTAGTGCCGCCAAAATTGGTCTGCATGCGTCTCTCCATCCCAACTGATACAGCCGATGCCTCTGCCGGAGTTGTTGCCTTCATTCATTTTAAGAAGCGCTAAGACTTCTTCCGCGCGTTCAGGGTTTTCTTTTTGGAGTCGTTGATAGAGATAGGGGCCATCGGCGTGATTATCGACTGTTAGCACTTCTTTGGGTTTGCCGCGATCATGCAAGTTCTTGGTCAAATCCATGATTAAATCAACGGTCTTGCGGGTTTGCTCGTGGGTTAAGTCGTCCCTAACTAAATCAGATCCGCGTCCGGCATACACCAGGTGATAGAAACAGACTCGCGGGATATCCATATCCTCCAGCAATTTAAAGATATTGGGCACTTCTTCCACATTAAACCGATTGATGGTAAAGCGTAATCCGACTTTTATGCCCGCGTCTTTGCTGTTTTGGATGCCTTCCAACGCTTTTTGGAAAGCCCCCTTAACCCCTCGGAAACGATCATTAACCGCTTCCATGCCGTCCAGGCTGATACCGACATATGACAAGCCGATATTTTTAAGCGTATGGGCCATAGATTTGGTAATGAGGGTTCCATTTGTGGATATGACGGCACGCATGCCTTGCTTGACCGCGTAGTCGGCCAGTTCCGGCAGGTCTTTGCGAACCAAAGGTTCACCCCCCGAAAACAGCAGTACCGGGACTCCAAATGATGACAGATCATCAATGAGGGCTTTGCCTTCATCAGTTGACAATTCATTGTCGAAAGGTATGTCTTTGGCGTGCGCATAGCAGTGCACGCATTTCAAATTGCATCGCCGAGTGGCATTCCACACCACAACCGGGCGCTTATCTTTTGAAAACTGTAATAGATGGGACGGCAGCTTTCCCGAGTGGCGCCCGTAGCGTAATGCGTCTGAAGGCTCCACCGTGCCGCAATACAGCTTAGATATTCCAATCATTTATTTAAACCTCAGAATCGAGTTGGTCTTGATGGCCTAATCCGGTTTTGATCAAATTATTAATGTAATCTTCGGGTTCAAGTAAGGCTTGCAGGCTAATAAAAAAACGATTTTTGCCGGTTTTTTCCTTAATCAGCTTGAGGCCTAGTTCAAAATCGCCGGAAATTTTTTGGTAGATGGTATCGATGTCTACTTGGGAGTTAATTAGCGTGGCAATGATATGATCAGCGGCATCTTCATCCAGAACAAGGTTGATGTCGTGATCTTTGAAAAACATCAATTCAATTTTTTTGGTTTGGTCATAGTACGACTTAATCGACTCGAGCACAGTCCCGATATCGGCAATATTTTTGCTGTAGTATTCAGCTGCCAATTGGGTGCGTGATGCGGTCAAAGTTATCCGATGTTTTTGCGAGAGGGCATGGTGGTTAGCTTGGATATAGTCGCGAATGCGGTCCTTTTCCTGCTGGACTAACTGATGAAAACGAGTGTTTACTTCCGGTGGTGTCGGCGATTGGGCAAGTTGTTTCAGGCTTTCATCCGGCTTTTCCACGATATCGAAAGTAGCGGGAAAGATCTTAGTTGCAGTTGATGGCAGTTTAGTCTCAAAGGGCAGCAGTGCCTTTTCAGCGGCACTGACCAAACCCCGTGCACCGGTATTTTCGTTATGGGCATTCTTAGCTACAGATCGCAGTAACTGCTTATCGAACTTTACATCAATGCCGTAAGCGGCAAAGTCCAATTTTTTGCCATGAATGATCGGATTGTTGGGATTCATTAAGATATGGAAAAGATCATCTTCGGTTAGTTCTTCAAAAATGGCTCTTACCGGTAACCGACCCACAAATTCACTTTCAAAACCAAAAGCAATCAGATCCTCGGATTTCAGGTGATGTAAAGTATCAGATTGCTGCTGGTCATTGCCGATGTTGGCACTAAAACCGATACCCTGATCCGAAATTCTCTTTCTGATGATGGCGTCGAGTTCGGCAAAAGCGCCACTCATAATAAACAGGATATTTTTGGTGTTTACCGTATTTTTTTCACGTTTACCGGTCTTGCGATACTGTTCGATTTCTTGAATCATTGATATGGGATCATGGGGTACCTTAAGATCGACTTCAGTTTCTTCCATCGGCTTGAGCAGCGCGCGCTGTACCCCGGTGCGTGAAACATCTGCCCCGATCAAATTGCGCGCTGAGGCAATTTTATCGATTTCATCAATGTAAATAATACCGCATTGGGCCAATTTGATGTCGCCATCGGCTTCCCGGACGAGATCTCGGACGAGGTCCTCCACATCACCGCCAACGTAGCCGGTTTCACTAAATTTAGTGGCATCGCCTTTAACGAACGGCACCCCAATCTTTCGGGCGATTAGCTTGATCATATAGGTTTTGCCGACGCCGGTGGGCCCTATCATTAAAACATTGTTTTTAATGCTGCCGACCATTCCGTTCAGCCGATCGGCACGGGATTGATCTGGAGTGATACGGTTAAAATGGGTACAGATTTTGGTGGCCAAAATGGCTTTAGCATGGTCCTGTTTAACAATATACTGGTCAAGATAGGCGATGAGTTCCTCTGGTTTCAAATCAAACTGAAGTATATGCTTGCTCTTGGCCGGAGCTTCATCGGTTTCGCTGGCAAGCGTCTGCGGTGTCAGCATGGGCGAAACGAGCTTGACATTATCACCGAATTTTTTGGCCAGAAAATCGCCAATCTCTTTTTCCAACCGTTTAGGATCTGGTATTTTTTCGTTATTTTTAGTCATGAAACTACACCCTAATCATAGATGTTTGAAAATGCAAGTAAAGGACCTGGGGCAAAGGGCAAGCACACTAAAATAATCATCTTTTAAAAAATTTTATCCCAATACAGAATTATTTATAAAATTTTTAGCAACTTAAATCCAGTGCCGGCATCCAAATACATCATAGTATTTCTTCTTTCTAAGTGAATACTTGCTAATTAGGATGAATCCCCGATAACGTCGTGGTTATAGTTTTTTCTGCACTTGAATAATTTTTCCCCTTTTGAGATGCAGGATATGGGTTATGCAGGCAAGTGATTCCTCTGGGCGATGCGTTATGTAAATGAGATTCGTAGGAGTTTGCAAGCCGATGAAATTGAGAATTTTCAAAAGCTTATCGCGGTTTGCCGGATCGAGACCATCGCAGGGCTCATCCAGCATCAACACTGGGGGCGTTTTTACCATAGCACGCGCAATTAGGATCAATTGACGTTGTCCGTGAGACAGCAGTCCAAATTTTTGAACGGCTAAATCTTCGAGGCCCATTATTTCAATCCATTTGCGGGCACTATTTTGCTGCCAGCTGCGGCATAGCCGATAAAGACCGATGGAATCAAAAAAGCCCGAGCAAATTACATCAAATGCACTTAAGTGGGCTGGATAACGAGCCTGGAGCTCAGGTGAGATAAATCCAAGATTTTGCTTAATCTCCCAAACATTTTCGCCGCTGCCCTTCTTTTTGCCGAAAAGGTAAATATCATTGGCATAGGCTTGCAGGTTATCACCCGTAATAAGTTTCAATAGAGTTGTTTTGCCAGATCCGTTGGGCCCGGATATCATCCAGTTTTCGCCCCCTTTTACCGTCCAGTTGATGTTATCGAGAACAACAATGTCGCCATAACGTACCGTTGTATCCCGTAATCTAATGAGAATTTTTTTCTGATTTGTACCCCTTGTATGTATCTTCTCAATTTTTTTGTTTGGCAAGGCACCGATATAGGCTTGAAGTTTTTGTGAATGTCGATTTGGATGGTTTAATGTCGCATAAACCGAATTTACAATTTTCGGGGTCAAAACGTTTTCTTTAGGGCCGCTTCGGTAAACTCGGCCACCTCGCAAAAAGATCACATGGGTGATGTCAGGCATTAACTCGTCGAGCCGTTGCGTGATCAGCACAATTTGCAAATGATTATGCATCAATTGGCGCAACAATTCCTGCAAGACTCGGCGTGATTGAATATCCAAACCTTCAAACGGTTCATCTAAAACAAGTAACTGCGGATGATGCATTAGTGCCCGTGCAATTAATGTTTTAGCCATTTCCCCGGTCGAGATGGAAAGTATGTTGCGATCCAAGATGGATCCAATCTGTAATCGGTTCACCACCCGATTTAGGCGCTGATCATTCTCTTTATAATTGCAAGTTCGGCCATAGGCTTGCTCAGAAATGATATCGTGTACCGTCGTCCTTTCATGAATGTTTCCGCTGAAATCACGAGAGTCCAGCAATAGGTTTTCTTTCGCAAGAATATCCCGATGTTGGTCGGGTGATACATATATTATGCCGTTGGCGGCGATCTTTGCCGCCGGTTTTTTGTAATGACGCCGAATGCGGCCTTTGACTACCGGCACAGCGTCTGCAAGGGCTTTGCCCAATGTCGTTTTCCCGGCACCATTAGGCCCCAGTATGGCCCAATTTTCCCCATAATTTATTTGCCATGACGTATCCCGAAGAAACGTCTTGTCACGGAGGCGGACGGTAACATTTTTAAGTGTTATGAAGGGTTGGATTGGCAATATTAGTGATTTCCGTGCGTCCTTTATTTTATTGAGTTGGTGCACTCCAGCATTTTGGTTACATCTGCTTTGGGCTAACGGTTTCAGATATAGAATATAAAAGACAGATCTTGGATATAATTTTTTAACAATTGGAATTGCCAATAGCAAGATACTCTGCAAATTTTTGAATGTTTAATTTCAATAAGAAGTGCGATCTATCTAGGCATAAAATCGAAAAAAGCAAGGTGCCGAGGCGGTTGATGGGCATCCGTGAATGGCTTTCAAATTCCGTATTTCTTTGTTAAACTACTCTTTAAAAAAGAAGGCGTTTTTTAATGAGAATTCCATCCAAAATAGAATGCTTCAAACTCATCAATGAAATGGACATGATGGACCACATCATCTCCCATTCCATCCTGGTTTCGCATGTGGCGGTTCTTTTGGCGGACAGTTTTGCAGAGATCGGTGTTAACATTAATCGCGACCTTGTGCGCGCATCTGCACTGCTGCACGATATAACCAAAACACGCAGCTTTCAAACTAAAGAAAATCACGCCCTAACTGGCGGACAATGGCTCCAGAGCCGTGGCTACCCGGAAGTCGGAGCGATTGTACGGCAGCATGTATTGTTGGACAGCTATTTACCGGCCAATTCACCCAATGAAGCTGAAATTGTCAATTACGCCGATAAACGGGTATTGCACGATAAAATTGCATCCCTCAAAGAGCGTATGCAATATATTCTGAAACGCTATGGTACGATTCCTGATTATAGCAATCAGATTCGAAGATTATGGGTTATGTCTGAAAATTTGGAAAAGCGGCTGTTTCAGAAACTTTCATTTTCGCCGGATACCCTGAGCCGCAACCTTGATTCCGGCAAACATACGTCTGATATAATTGCCTGCCAGCAACTTTGATACATAATTCCATCACGTTAGTCCGCATCGCTGCTTGCAACCTGCAATGGATGGACTTTAAGGAGGGATCAGGTCTCGATTTGCACCTAAAATAGTCATTTGATAGGCATAGTCGATCAACTGGTAAGCAGTATATCAATAACCGCTGCAATTTATCGTCGCATATCTTCCGTGATGGGATCACGCAGAATTAATTTTATGGCACGGTCGGCGGCAGCCGCTGCTTGCGGAAATACATGTCTCAAACCTCGGATATGTCTTAAATTGTCGGCTGTGCGAACAATGAGCATGGCCAGATCACCTTCTTCAATACCGCCCCAATGACACACCTGTTCCCATGGCTTACCGCTAGCCCAAGCAAAAACAGTCATAACCGGTTTAAAGGCTAATATTTTGGCAGCAAATCCATGGTGTGCCATAAATTTAGCAAAAGGTGTCAGTTCTTTTTTTAATTTGTGAAACGCCGCAACCAAAGTCACTGAAGGATGGGTTCTGCTCAGCCGACTATCGTCACTTCGTTCATAGACAAATGAGGCAATGAGGGCCGCTAAGATTGCAGGATCATCGGTGGGAATTGCAGACTTGCGAAAACCTTCACCAATCAGAAGCGGCTGATCTACGCGTAGCTGCGAAGCCCATTGTCCATCTGCGGTCAATTGACCTTCATAGCTGACATAACCCGCCGCTTGTAAAACAGCCAAGTGTCTTAAAAAATCCTGCCACAAGTCATCAGCGGTGGATTGATTTTTAACCTTTTGCTTCCGTGATGCAGATTGCTTGACCAAATGAGAGGCAAACGACATGCGTAATAATTCTTGGATTTGGTCGGGGCTATGTGACAGCAACAGATTTAATACCATTGAAAAGTTTATCTTAATCTGACTTAAGACATCTGTGGGCGGTGAATTGATCAGTTTGGCAATCCAGCGGATATCCAAAAACTTTCCTGGGACAGCGAGGGCAAAACCGATATTGTCCATTCCGCGACGACCCGCTCTCCCGGTCATTTGATGGAATTCGGTCGCAGTTAAGGGTAAAAACTCGGCGCCGTTAAATCGATCTGAATTCAGAAATATCACTGTGCGGGCCGGAAAGTTGACGCCAGCGGCAACCGTTGAAGTTGCAAAGACGGCATCTAACAAGCCCTCTGACATCAGTTTTTCAATTACCAATTTCCATGCCGGCAACTGACCGCTATGATGGGCGCCGATTGCTAAATGCTCTAAATACCGTCGCTGCCGATGCTTGGCAAGAAGCGCACTATGTGCGGTGAGCATTTGAATACGCTGACTCAAATGTGGTGAGCCCCTCTTAATGCTTGGATTTGGATCGCCACACTGTTCGAGCGCTTGGTCACAATCGGAGCGAGATTTGAGGAAAAAAATAGCCGGCAATAGATTATATTTACGCATAACGCGTATGATTTGCCCCAAGGGTGGAAGTTTGCCAGAGGCTCGCAGGGCGTCCTTCTTTTTACTGCTGAGGTAGGATACAATCTTTTTATCGAGCTTGTTGCCTCCTGGATCTTTTCGCCGCGAAAGTAAGGGCAAAAGCGTTCCCGTGGGGTGCAAAAATAGCGGAAATAGCGGAACCGGTCGCTTGGTCTCTACCACAACGATGCATTTTTGTTGGCGATTGGATTCCAACCAATTGGCAATCTGATGGGCATTGCCAATCGTAGCGGATAACATCAACAGCGCCACCCGTGCCGGCAGATATATCATAATTTCTTCCCACACAACGCCACGGTCAGGATCTCCAAGAAAGTGAGCTTCGTCCAACACTACCAGGTGCGTGTCAACGGTTTGCCCGCGGTGCATGGCATCATAGAGCTGGTTACGCAGAATTTCAGTGGTACCCACAATAAGGGGCGCATCGGGATTTTCCTTGCGATCACCCGTAAGAATGCCAACCTGGTCGGCACCGAAAATATTTGAAAATTCGGTTAATTTGGCGTTACTGAGTGCCTTCAGGGGGCAAGCGTACCACGCACGTTTTTGCTTGTTGAGTATGCGTTGAATGGCTTGTAGTGCGATCCAGGTTTTGCCGGCACCTGTGGGGGCGGTGACCAGGCAATCGGTCTGTTGAATTGCTTTGATGGCTTTACGTTGAAAGGAATCCGGCTTGAAGGGCCGATGCGAGGGAACGCCGATAGAAGCAAAAATCTTTTTTAATCGCGCATCAGCACCCGGCTTAAGCCTCAGGGTCTTGACAGCGCGTTGATATGATTTGGCACTAAACCTGTTTTTGTGCCGATAAGATTTAGTTTTATGTTTTGGCATCCGGTTTATAATTTGTTGATCATGTCCTGAACCTCTTTGGTGGCTGCAGAATTCATATCATATGGCGATATACCCTGAACATCGGCTTCGATAAGCGCATTATCATAAGGAATAAATCCCAGAAATTCAAAATCAGTTAAATGGGTTGTCAGAAAGGCTTTGTCTTCGGGTCCTCGAATCTTATTTCCGATGAGAGCGATCTGATTTAATCCGATTTCTGCCGCCAGTTTGCGAATATGGGCCGCTGTATCAATGCTGCGGCGTCCCGGTTCAACTACTACCAATAACTTGTTGACCGCTTTGGCGGTGCCCCGTCCCAGATGCTCGATGCCGGCTTCCATGTCCATAACAACAACTTCATCGCGGGCTAAAACGATATGCATTACCAGCGCTTTCAAAAGTGTACTTTCAGGACAAATGCAGCCAGCCCCGCCTTTTTTGACTCCGCCCAGGCGCATCAACTTGATGTTATGCAGTTTTATCGATAATGAATCAGGCAGATCATCGACTTTGGGATTCAGTTTGAAAAATCCACCGATACTACCAGGCTGAGCTTCAGTGCGTTCAAAAATCAGATCTTTCATGTTGGCAATGGGAGTAATCTTATCAGCATCCTTGATACCCAAGGCGGCGGCCAGATTAGCATCTGGATCTGCATCGATGGCCAAAACGTGTTTGCTCTGTGCATTTAAACTCCGAATCAGTAGGGAAGCGAAGGTGGTTTTCCCGACGCCGCCTTTTCCGCTCACAGCTATCTTCATTAGAGTTTCCTTTCCGATCTATGTATTCTGAATAAGCCCGAAGTAATATAACACACGCTGAAGCATAAACAAGTCGGCGGTATCATCGAAACGTGATGATGAAATTGATCATGTTTATGATTTGATTGTCGCTGATGGCGGTGCTTGGTTGACGACCGTGTTATTTAGCGCTACATACAGTACGTGCGATCTCTTTGATCTCATAACATGCGACCTTCGAAATCGGTTGGAGCAGAGAATATCCTTTTCCTTGCGCCAATTTCTGGCATAGCATCAATTCGAAATCCACTGATGTATACATTTTTGGCTTTTCTTTAATGATATTGTTACTTTCTTGCATGTCCAAATCAATGGCTGATACCCACACGACTAAAAACATATCCCAATCAATTAAGCCGGAAATTCTTGCCCCTGCTGGCAGTAAATCATCTTTTTTAGCAGCCATTGCCGCTGGAGCGGATGCGATTTATTGTGGTTTTAAACAATTTTCGGCTCGAATGCAGGCCAAAAATTTTAAGCTGACGGAGCTGGTGTCCTTGACCGATCTGGCCCATCAACACAATGCCAAAGTTTATTTAACCCTCAATTCAATTATAAAATCGGGCGAACTTGATTCTGTGGGACAAACCACGGGGCAAATCGTTGCGCAGGTCAATCCCGATGCTTTGATTATACAAGACCCCAGCCTAATCGAAATCGCGCATCAATCGGGTTTTAAAGGTGAAATCCATCTATCGACCCTTGCAAACGTTAGTTTTAGGCGTGGTTTGGATTTTGTGCAAAAAGAAATGCCGGTAGATCGTGTGGTGCTGCCCCGCGAATTGACGGTGGATGAAATCAAGCAGATGGCGATGGTGTGTTCGCCCCAAATGGGGCTGGAGGTTTTTGTCCATGGTGCATTGTGCTACGGTGTTTCGGGAAGATGCTATTGGAGCAGTTATTTAGGGGGTAAAAGCGGTCTCAGGGGGCAATGTGTACAACCGTGTCGGCGCTTTTATCGATCAGGCTCTAAACGCAAAAAGTTTTTTTCCTGCCAGGATTTGTCTCTGGATGTGCTTGCCAAGGTGCTGCTGAAAGTATCGGCAGTGCGTGCCTGGAAAATTGAAGGTCGTAAAAAAGGACCTCATTACGTGTACTATACTGTGAGGGCCTACCAAACACTCAGAGACTACAGTACAGACTCCCATGCCAAAAAAAGTGCGTTGCAAATGCTAGCCTATGCTCTAGGGCGTAAAGGCACCCACTATAATTTTTTAAGCCAACGACGGCAAAATCCCATCGATACAGAGCATCAGACAGCCTCAGGGCTGTTGGTTGGGCATGTCAAGGGGGCTCGGCCAAAACCCTTTATTTCGCCGCGTGAGAAATTGTTGCCTAAGGATACCTTACGCATTGGATATGAAGAGGATCGGTGGCACACGCTTCTAAAAATCAACCAGACAATTCCTAAAGGTGGACGTTTCTATTTAAAAAGTGCGGCTGCAAGGCGTCCTGCCAAAGGTACGCCAGTTTTTTTGACTGACCGACGTGATGAAGCCTTAACAGCTTTGATAGATGATCTATCCGCAAAAATGACGGTACGCGATGCTTTGCCGGATTCAATTTTTCGTTTGAAACGCCCTCAAATAAAGATAAAAAACCGCCCACTTTTAGACTTAGTTGTTTTCAGGTCTACACCCAAACGCCATGCAAGCCAAACTTGTGGTCAATGGCTTGTGCCTGAAATCGATATAAGGCTGCCAAAAGGGCGGATTGCCGCCACATGGTGGTGGTTGCCGCCGGTGACCTGGCCCTCAGATGAAGATAAAATTTTTTCGCAAGTCAAACGTGTTCTTGCCGCCGGTGGCAAATATTTTATTCTCAATGCACCGTGGCAAATAGAATTTTTTGCCAACAAGCGCGGCTTAGAGTTGTGGGCCGGTCCTTTTTGCAATATTGCCAATTTTTTGGCTGTTAAAGTTCTTAAACAAATCGGTTTCAAAGGCGCCATTATCAGTCCAGAACTGGGTCGCCAAGAAATTATAACCTTGCCACAAAACAGTCCCTTGCCACTGGGTTTGGTCACAAACGGTTTGTGGCCGCTTTGTATTGCCCGAACGTTGGCGGGTGATTTGCAAATAGATACTGCTTTGTTTAGCCCCAAAAGGGAAAGGGCGTGGGTCCGCAAATACGGTGCGCATTACTGGGTATATCCGGATTGGCAGTTGGATTTAAATACAAAACGCAAAGATTTGGAAAAAGCCGGCTACCGTCTATTTATTAAATTTCAAGAGCCGGCACCGGCCGGGATTAAAATTCGCAAGCGATCCGGCATGTGGAACTGGAGGGTAGGATTACGCTAATAAAGAACTGTTTACTGATTGAGGTGGTACTAACAATCAGGAATTATTCCGCATTAGAATCGTTTTTGCTGGTGAGCGTGAAGCAATAGCTAGGTATTGCATTGGATGGCTGAATGATGGATTTGGAGGAAAGTCTAAATGCACAATATTAGCGTTTTTATACAATCATTGAATGTCAGTTTGAAACGCGGGCCGGATATTATCGATATTACATCTGATTTGCTAAAGGCGGTGCAGCGTTCCAAAATAATGAACGGCAATCTGTCTGCCACGATGATCGGATCCACCGGATCTTTGACAACGATTGAATATGAGCCCGGTGTTATTGAAGATCTAATACAGGCCATCGAACGCTTAGCCCCCGTGGGTCTGACGTATGCTCATGAAAAGGCTTGGCATGACGGTAATGGACACAGTCATGTACAAGCCGCCCTATTAGGCCCCTCCATTGTACTGCCCATTCGACAAGGTAAGATTAAGCTTGGAACTTGGCAGCAGGTGGTTGCAATCAACCATGACAATCGATCACGTAAGCGCAATATCGAAATTACGATTACAGGTTCCTTGTGAGATATGTTGATTGCTCACAAAATACATGTCGGAACAGTTTTGCTTGATTTTTAGGCTTGCAATTGAATGCGTAGATCATTTTTAGCTTGCGTCGCCCAACGAGTTATCAATGGGCTTCAGAAACAGGCAAACGATTTTTGATGTGGGTTTTGGAAAGTATATGATTGGCAATTTAATGCTGTGGTGATGCAACGCAAAGGTCATTATTTCATTAAAAGGGGATTACTTGTTTTGGTCCAAGCCTTTCTTGAGCTTGTTTTCCAGTTCCGCAAACAGATCTTTTTTGCGTTGCTGCTCGTCGGCTTGCAGCGTTGATACTTTAGAGGTGATTTTGTGCTTGGATTCTTGGAATTTTTTGAGCTCTTCATCAAGTTTGTTGTCAGCTTGTTGTTTTGGAAGATCCTCCAGACAGAGATGATTTTTAAGAAACAAGCGAAGGCCCACCGGGCTATCCACGATTTCAAGGGCTCCAATATCGCTTAGTTTACGGCAGATATAATGGGTATGTTCCGATGAATAGTCAATCAATTGACAGATCTCTTCGATTGTTGGCGGGGTTGTCTGGCGATGCGTGAGCACACGCACTGCTGCGACCAACAAATGGCCGCTGGTGTATAAATTCTCGGTTGGGATGCTCATCAATCTACCTTATTTATGACGATGGCTTACAGATATTTGTTAGAAACAAGTATTAAGGTGCAACGGATACTTTGTCTATCTTGACAGCCGAGTATCCGCAGAGTAACATTTGTAGCGTTTTTGTCAATATAGTGTCATGTTTTAATACACCGGTTTAAACTTTCTGTGAGAGGAGGGGAAATGACAGAGATTGTTGCGATCAAAGCCCGTGAAATATTAGATTCACGTGGTAATCCCACGGTAGAAGTGGATGTAATATTGGCGTGCGGCGCCCTCGGCCGTGCGGCGGTTCCTTCGGGTGCTTCAACAGGCAAACGTGAAGCCCTGGAGTTACGTGATAAACGTCGCAAACGCTATGGGGGCAAGGGCGTTGGTACGGCAGTGGCCAACGTCTTGAAAAAGATTTTTCCGGCAATCAAGGGAATGGATGCGATTGAGCAAACCCAGCTCGACCAAGCCATGCTTGATTTGGATGGTACCCCCAACAAATCCAAACTGGGCGCCAATGCCATGTTGGGAGTTTCCATGGCAGCAGCGCGGGCAGTGGCCGAGGCATTTGGTATGCCGCTTTATCGCCACCTCGGTGGGGTCAATGCACGCTATTTACCCATGCCAATGATGAATATTTTAAACGGTGGTGCGCATGCGGCTAATAATCTTGATATCCAGGAATTTATGATCATACCTGTTGGGGCTCAAAATATTGCCCAAGCCGTGCAAATGGGAGCGGAAACGTTTCATAATTTAAAGAAAATCCTCAAAGACAAGGGACTCAACACCGCCGTTGGTGATGAGGGCGGTTTTGCGCCAGATTTAGAGTCAAACGAAGCCGCGCTAAAATATATCATCAAAGCAATAAAAGCGGCTGGTTACAAACCGGGCAAGGAAATCGGATTGGCTTTAGATGCGGCCGCCAGTGAATTTTATAAAGGTGGCAAATATTGGTTACAGTCTGAGAAAAAGAAGCTGAGTTCCACCCAAATGATCGATTACTATGACGATCTGATCGATAAGTATCCCATCCTTTCGATTGAAGATGGATTGGCTGAACAAGACTGGAGCAACTGGGAGTTGATGACGGAGCGTTTGGGAAGCACCATCCAGGTTGTCGGCGACGATATTTTTGTTACCAACCCTAAGATTTTTAGCAAAGGAATAGAAGAGGGAATTGGTAATTCAATTTTGATTAAATTAAATCAAATTGGAACCGTTACCGAAACATTGGATGCCATTGAAATGGCCAAACAGGCTGGGTACACGACTGTTATTTCACATCGTTCGGGTGAAACCGAGGACACATTTATTTCGGACTTGGTTGTGGGGGTTAATGGTGGCCAGATAAAAACCGGTTCCATGAGTCGTTCCGATCGGGTAGCTAAGTATAATCAATTGTTGCGAATTGAAGAGGAGTTGGGTGCTGGTGCCCGATTTTCAAGCGGTATATTTCTAATGGGGTAAGATCATTTTGGTCAAAAATATTTTATATGTATCAGGGCAACGCTGATGACTAATTCAAGATTATTGATGATGAAAAAATACATGAATAAGAAATTAGCCGTTTTTTTATTTTTTTTAATGGGCATCTGTGTTCATCCGGTGGCACCTGCCGGTGGATACTTGCTGAAAGGATCGCATTTACTGGATATCATGATTGAAAAGCTATCCGGTCCCCAAACGCTGATGGTAACTCAAAAAGTCATTATAACAAGTGCTACGCCCGAAGAAGCGGCCATACATTTAGATGAAACCATTCGTTATCTTCATCCCAAGGCGTTTCGCTCGGACATTCAATCCGAGTATGCGCACCGCATTCATGTGGTTGCCAATGGACAATCTTTAACCGTTCTGGACGGTAAGATAACGGCCGACAGTGAAACCGATTTTGACTTATATAAAGATCTGTTTCTATATAATTCACGGGCTGAACTTGAAGAACGACTCTACACTCTGGGTGTCAATGTGGCGGTTACCAGCCTCGGACGTTTGGACGGAAACCCGGCATATGTGGTCGGCGCCCAATATCCCGATGAGATGCATCCTCAGCTCTGGGTTGATAAAGATGCGTTTACGCCCCTGCGCTGGATCATTATGGGAAGAACAGAGAATGGTACTGTCAATGCGTTTGAGATTCGGTATCATGGATGGCGCCAATGGGAAAAAACATGGTATCCAGGCCGGATTGAGATCATCCGCAACGGCAATCTTGAACGGGAGATTATTGTGGGTAGACTTGATCTAAACCCGGTTTTTAACGACGCCATATTTGACCTCCAACAACTACGTTCAGCTTATGAGGTTGAAGCAACCACATCGCAAACGGAAACGGAGCCCGATAGTTTGGATGAAGTCCAGCAATCGATCCAAGATTTTAAAAAAATCTTTGAGCATTAGAGCCTGCGTTGGGAAATTACATTTGCTTTTACTTTTTGTGTTGCATTTCGACCTATCTTCTGGGAAATAGGAGAGCCGAAAAGGCGAAATGCTGACGATGCCCGTTTTTATCCTGCCCAACATTGCACATACAAATTCTGCGGCAATATTTCCACAAGATATAATGGTCATGGGTCTTCGACCCCGGAAATCGTCTTTGCGACCACACTGTATGATTCGCATTTGCCACCTATTTGAGCAATGAACGCGGTATTTAGCTAAAAATGACCAAACTTTAAAGCGTTTTATTAAAAAATGATGTTAAGAGTCTCTATGACCTCAAGACCTAGATCAAAGGAATAGGTGATGGCATTTAATACAAAATATATTTTCGTAACTGGTGGTGTGCTTTCCTCGCTTGGCAAAGGTCTGGCTTCAGCGGCAATCGGCGCACTGCTCGAAAGTCGTGGTCTATCTGTTACGCTGCAAAAACTGGATCCGTATATCAACGTTGATCCCGGAACGATGAACCCTTTCCAGCATGGCGAAGTTTTTGTAACTGACGATGGCGCTGAAACTGATTTGGATTTAGGCCATTATGAGCGATTCACCCATGCCAAACTGGGGCGCGATAATAACTTTACGACTGGTAAGATTTATGACGCCGTTATATCGAAGGAACGCAGAGGCGAATACCTCGGCGGAACCGTTCAGGTGATTCCCCACATTACCGATGAAATCAAAAACAGCGTCAAATTAGTGGCCAATGATGTGGATGTCGTCATTGTTGAAATCGGTGGAACGATCGGTGATATTGAAAGCCTGCCGTTTTTGGAGGCAATACGCCAGTTCAAAGCCGATGTGGACAAAGATGATGTTATTTATATCCATCTAACCTTGGTACCCTACATTAACACCTCGGGTGAGTTAAAAACCAAACCCACCCAACACAGCGTCAAAGAACTGCGCAGCATTGGCATCCAACCGGACATTTTATTGTGTCGTACCGACCGTTTTCTGTCTTCTGAAATCAAATCTAAAATCGCTCTTTTTTGCAATGTTAGTGAGGATGCTGTCATCACTGCCAAAGATGTCGATTTGATCTACGAAGTACCCTTGGTATTTCACCAGGAAGGCCTTGATCAAAAAATCGTGGAGCTTTTACAAATCTGGACACGGGCACCGCGGCTGGATGACTGGCAAGAGCTGATCCACAAGTGCAAGGCGCCAAAACATGAGGTCACAATTGGTATTGTGGGCAAGTATGTCGATTTAACCGAATCTTATAAAAGTCTCAACGAAGCACTTTATCATGGCGGCATTGCCAATGATTGTCGGGTAAAATTACAATTTATCGACTCTGAAAAAATCGATCCGAATACGTGCGACGAGATGGTATGCGAGGTTGATGGCATTTTGGTTCCCGGGGGTTTTGGGCGCCGCGGTATAGAGGGCAAAATTTGTGCAGCCAATTATGCGCGTACCAATAGCATTCCGTATTTTGGTATTTGTCTGGGAATGCAAATAGCTGTCATCGAATTTGCTCGCTACGTTGCCGGACTTGAGCAAGCCAACAGTTCTGAATTTAATTTGGAAACACCCGACCCCGTCATTTATTTATTGACCGAATGGTTCGATGAGAAAACGGGCACGGTTCAGAGACGTGATATTGACTCAGACAAAGGCGGGACCATGCGACTGGGTGCCTATCCATGCAATTTAGTTGAAAATACCTTTGCGTATCAAGCCTATGAGCAAAAAGAAATTTCCGAAAGACATCGGCACCGTTATGAGTTTAACAATGCCTATAAAGACAAGCTCAAAGAGCATGGCATGGTATTTAGCGGTGAATCGCCCAGTGGAGAGTTGGTTGAAATTATTGAAATCAAAGACCATCCGTGGTTTCTTGGATGTCAATTCCACCCGGAATTTAAATCCCGCCCCATGAAACCCCACCCTCTTTTTAGGGAATTTATCCGGGCCGCTTTGCAACGAACTCAAGCCAAAAATAATTTTCCCTAAAGCAGACATCCGTTTGCATTTATGCCGCCATTCCTTACTTCGGAATATTATAATGCAAAGCGGTATAAAATTTTTCCTCCCAACAACCTGTTTTCATGCGGGTGATCAGCCATAGTATAATGTTAATGGATCGGGCACTGAGGGGAAAAATCGGCGCTTGCCTTGGTGCTGACGGTGGGGTGCTCGTTTATAAATTGGAATGGTGCTCTTGAACTAATTGGCGTTTGCGTTCACCTGATGATTGATGATAAATTCACCAATTTTTTCAGCCGAACGACCAAAGAGTTCTTCCATGGCAATCTGCTCGATATATTCATCACGCCAGAGTATGTTATTTTCCTGCACAATATTTTGAATATGCTCATATTTGCCACCCAGGGCTTTGATTTTGGTGGGCAAACTGACATCTTCTTTAAATTCGATATTATGCAGCAGCAGGTTCTCAATCATATTCGGAATTGATGGAGACGAGGAGATGATGGGAACGACGAGAATACTGCGGTCGTCTTTGCGGCCTTTGCCGATATACACATTTCCCTGACGGACTATGATTCGTTTGGTTCCTTTCAATGCATTATCTTCCTCGACACGCGAGGGGATATCAGCAAGAAGCCCTGTTTTTTGCACAACCGTAATGCTGGTCGTATCGGTCAATTCCCCCAGCATATCAAGGCCGCTGATGCGGTAAAGGATCGATCCTTTTACAGAGGACAAGATGCCTTGCAGGTTTTTAAGAACAATCACATTGTTATTGGTCAGTTGGCCGATGCCAAATCCATATTCGGTGAGAATGTCGAATAACAGGCCTTCCAGTTTTTCACGAATGCGACTCGTACCAACGGTGACGGTTTTTGCTTGATGCTTGATGGCGTCAACCGGCCGAGCCAGTTGATTAATTGATTCACCGACAATTTCGAAAAAAGTGTTCAGCATATTGAGGGCGGTGCCCTTGATGTTGAAATCGATTTCAAAATCAGAAATAGGAAGGCGTCCCAATAAATACTTCAAAAGAAGCGTGAGATCCGCAGATGCTTTGAAACCCATTATGCTGGGGAAGAGGTTCTGGGCTTTTTGGCGTCGGAATTCACTATAGAAATGGGCAACTTTTTCTCTGAAGGTTTTTTCCAGAATGGTTTCATAAACATCTAGATCTTGTGCGGCAAATTCATCCACGCACTTTCTAATCTTTTCGCGAAAGACAAATAAAAATCTTGATCCCTCATTAATTGCCAACGCGGCATAATAACCCCAGATATGGCCAATCAGCGTGTTCAATATCGGTGCCAAATGCTGGCTGACGACTGGTACATGAAAGACGTCGGCAGCATAAGGTGCAAACCGTTCTTCGCCCTGGTCGGCAATGACAATGGGAGTTGCTTTATGGGCGCGAAAGATGGCCGTATCTTTAACAATATCGCCAATAACACTTCCTCCCGTACCGGCGGCGCAAACAATGATGAGAGGTTCTGAGGATAAATCGATATGTTTCTTATCTTCCACGTAATCGGTAGAAATAGTTTTGTAGCAGAGCTCACTGAGTTTGATCCGGATTTCATCGGCCGATGCTTTATTGGGCCCACTGCCTACCGCTGCCCAATACGTTTTGGTAACGGCGTGTTTGCGCGCTGATTTTTCGATCTGTGGCTGCATGGCCAAGACAGCCCGCATGTGAGACGGTAGATCTAACAGTTGCTTGATTTCGTTTGCAATGAATTGTTGGTTGCGACGTTTCTTTAATTCCGCCAAATAAAGACCGAGAATGGCACCCGCTACGATTTGGGAATAAAAGGCTTTAGTGGAGGCTACCGACATTTCGATATCTCTACCGCTGCTGGTATACAAGACACCGTCAACTTTAAAGGTGATATCAGAATCGCGGCGGTTTACGATGGCCAGTGTATACGCATTCCGCTCACGGACCATATCTACAGTGCGATTTGTATCGGTTGTGGTGCCGGATTGACTGATCGCGACTACTAACGTGTCGCTCATGGCACTGGGTTGATCATCAGTCCCCAGCTTGAAACCACTGAGTTCAGAAGCTTTCAGTGCTGAAATTTGGGTGCGAGGATCGTTTAAATAATAACTGAGAATATCGGCGCAAGCTTGCGCGGCCACGCCCGCAGTTCCCTGGCCGACAAAGTAAATTCGCCGAATTTGGTTCTCGATTATCGCCTTTTTGAGTTTTGATGGTACGATTTTTTCGCCCAATGAGACCGTATATTGATCATCAGTAATTCCACAGCGGTTCTGTAATGTTTTTTCAACTGAAATCGGCGATTCGGAGATTTCTTTTAGGAAGTAATGCGGATAACCCTGCCGATCGATATCCCGGGAGGTAATTTTAGTATGTTTAATATCGGTTTCATTCAGAACGATCGGTGTCCCATCGTAAAAGAAGGCCTGCAGCCCCTCGATCCCACCGTTTGAATCTTGATTTAAAACAAATATTTGTCCTTGGGTGGGGCCGTTTTTGCCGTCGCTAATTTTTTCACCATCCAATTTGAGGTAATCGTCCGTTTCTTCGACGAAACCATATACCTCTGAAGTGGGCATATAATGATCTTCCGCCAATCCTATGAAAATTGCCTGGCCGCTGCCCTTTTGAGCCAAAAACAATTTGCCCGGTGCCAGATCGGTATGCATTGAAATGGCATGCGAGCCCGTAAAGTCATTGACGGCTAATCGGAAAGCTTCTTCAACCGCATGGCCCTTTTGAATGTAATGTTCAACCTGCAGCGGTATAATTTTGGTGTCCGTGGTAATATCTTCTGGAATTTGTGAGCCATGTTTTTCAAGATTTTGCTTGAGCTGCAAATAATTGTCGATGTCTCCATTCAGGCACGCATGGATTGTTCCTGCGGCCGAACATTCGGGTGATGTCAGGTTGTCTACCGGGTGACAGTTAGGCTCGTTGATAGCACCCACCGATGCCCAGCGGGTATGACTTGACACGGTATGATAGCGATGTTGGCATTTGATGAGAATATGTAATATACGATCATGTTTGATCTGATTGCGCAGAAAAGCAATATTGTCGCCCAGACTACCAATTTCGGCGGCAATTTTATAGGTGAACGTCAAGGCCACGGGGGCCGACTGGTTATTGCAATCAATTTGAGCAACGCGGATACTTAAATTGACAAGTATATTTTGCTGGGCACGTGCGGTGAAATCTTCCAATAAGTCGGCCTGTGTTAGGGTGGTCTGTAGCTTTTGATATTCCTGGCAATCTAAGACAAACATCAATGATATGCCGGCGGAATCCCTTCCACGTACTTCAAGCCGATCAATGCTGTTTAAAACGGCATTAATGTTTTTATATATTTCCATCACCGGCAAACGCAGTGACCTCCCCGGTGCTTGCGAAATATCCGCAATTTTATGTATATTTTGGACAATTTCAGTTTTAAGGCACCAGTGAATATCTTTTAACGCTTCCAGTGATTGTGCAATGAGGTCCCACTGCAAAGTACCGATTGTGTCTCTGTGGGCGGACATGAAATGAGTCTCGTCATCTATAACTGTTTTGATGCGAGTGGTAAGTTCGGTAAGTGAGGTCTGCAGAGACGCATCGGCATAAATTTGGAAAAAAACGGGCAGGCGTTTGAGCAGTTGGATCTCATTGAAAAAGTTGCGTAAAAACGTCAATCCACCCAAATACTGCTTGGTTAAAGGGATACTGTTCTGCCGGCAAAATGCAATGGAATACGTTTCAATTTCAGACACACTGTCTGACAGTTGATCTGTATTAAAGGGGATTTTTTTTGATGTATGTTTTTTGAGAGCGACAATACCGGCGAGGCCGCAGGCCAGAACTGTATTTTGAATTGGAAATATTATCAGCGTTCCCTCGGGTGCATCCGCTGCAACTTTACCGAAACAGATTTTTTTCGGTTTGAAAATACGCAGGTTGTCGAAAATACGCTTTATCCGATTTCGCACTATCCCGATATAAGACATCAAAAATCCTTTGAACCTGATTTATACCTGTTGCTCTGTGGATAACAGCTCTGAGAAAGGCAGTGCATTAATAGCTTTACCACTATCCTGAAATGTAAAGGCTTTAATTTGGTGAACCGAATGAAGTGTTACTGAAATAACTCGCCGTTTAACAGTTATCTATACGATGATATCCACGACAAATGTTAGCATGTGCAAATTAACTATTTTGATTATGCGTGATTTGTTTCATTTTTGCAAAATGTTTATTAAAATAGTGTGTTATGGCCATGCGGGCGTAATCTCCGGCGCGTTTGCCGAGATACTTATCATGCGCCACAAGCACCGACAGCGCCAGTTGTTTGCCCCTGTTTTTTTCTTCGGCAAAACCCACAAACCAATCAAATTTCAATTCATGGGATTGATCGTAAATCGAGCCGGTTTTACCGCCGATGTTTAGTTGGGAAAGAACCGGGTCTTTGCGATACCCCCTGAAAATCTTCCGGCATGTTCCTGATCGAATGGTTGCCGCCATCAAAACTTTTAGCTCATGGGCTGTTTGGGTATTGATTGCGATGCTTAGTTCCTGGGGCTGGCCACGGTAAAGCACCATGCCCTCGGAGTTGGTAATTTGATCAATAATCATCGGCATTTGCATCTTGCCATTGTTGATGATCGCTGCAGTGATCAAGGCGCCGTGCAGAGGTGATATTACCGTCGAGTGGTTAAATCCACTGGCAATTTCAGCCCAGTGGTAGGGTTCGTCATCAATGTTAATCGTGCTTGGTACCAGTGGGAGTTCAAATTGAATGTTTCGATTAAAACCAAATGCATTGGCATATATTTCTAAAGTACGTTTGCCCAGATGGTTACGCCCAATTTTGCCAAACACGGGATTAACAGACTTAGCAAATGATTGTTTTAGTGTGGTTTTATTGGTGAAACGATTCTTGCGTTCTTTTAGCTGGGATTTATAGAGAGTGTTGCTGGCGCCGTTGAAGGTAACCTCGGTGGTGGGGTGCATACCACAGACTTCAATCGCGGCAGCGGCAGTAACAATTTTGAAAATACTGGCAGCTGGAAACTGCAATTCCGTGCAAGGATTTTCACCAGTCGCGGTTTTATTTTGACTCGCCATGGCTAAAATTCTGCCGGTGGATGGTTCCAGAGCTACTAATGCTAAGTATCTTGCCGTTTTGGCAGTCAGTTTTTTATTTAGATACTGCTGCAAATCCTTATTCAAAGTTGTCTCTACCCAAAGCTGGCGATTATCAGCCGTGGTCTCAATATGATTATTGCTAAGCTGTTTTAAGGTTAGCGGTTTTAATAGTGCTCTAATTTCGTTTTTGGCTAAACTCGGCGGCTTGGCAGGCGCAGGGGTGGAGTCGGGTGAGGGTGATGCTTTAATAGAAAACCAGGCAGCGATAATTATCACGGCCATCACACCTAGCATTGCGATTGGAAATGCTAAAATGGAGAAGCGTTTGACAAAGGAATTCAACAGCTGAAATCGTCTGCGGCGGTTTTGAGCAACTTGCCACTGCGGTCTTCGGCTTTGAATATCATGCTTTCTAAACGGCGGCAATCGCATGTTGTTAGCTGAGGGATGCTCCGGGTTTAATCTTCTGATCCACAGTCGCTACACTATACTTATCTTTCTGCCCAGCAGCAAGTAACATTCCCTTGGAAATAACTCCCATTAATTTTGCCGGCTTCAAATTTGTGACCACTACGACCTGTTTCCCGATGAGATCATCAGGCGTATAACTATCAGCAATCCCGGAAACAATTGTGCGACGCTCGCCAATATCCACTTCTAGTTTCAGCAATTTCTTGGCTCGCGGTATTTTTTCCGCCTTCACTACGGTGGCAACGCGCAAATCGATTTTGCTAAATTCTTCTATCGTTATTTCCGGTTTAATGTTCAGTTTGTTTGCTTCATGGTTTTTCGATTCGCCCGTGGCATTCTTTACTTCTTCGAGATCAATCCGTGGAAATAACGCAATTGGTTGCGGTACAGCCGCACCCGACGGTATTATTCCCCACGATTTTAATTTCTTCAGACGATAGAACTTGTCTTGGGGATTCATACCGAGGTGAGTTTGCATCGTTGCAGCCGTATCAGGCATTACAGGGTAAATTAAACCGGAAACGACTCTCAAGCCTTCTAGCAAATTATAGATGATTGCTTTAAGCTGCGGCCGGTCCGATTCGTTTTTAGCCAAGGTCCAGGGTGCGGTTGCATCAATATATTTGTTCATCTGGTTGATGAATTCCCATACCAACATCAGACCTTTATGGAAAGCGAAATCGCTCATGGCCTTTTCATATTGACCAATGATAGCGGTCGCGGCTTGGGCCAGGTCTATATCGCTTGCCGCTCTGTAATCATTTCCTTGCTCAGGGATGAGACCCTTAAAATACTTATGAACCATGGCAAGGACTCGGGAGAATAAATTGCCCAAATCATTGGCCAGGTCAGAATTAATTCGCTGTACCATGGAAGATTCGCCGAAATTGGAATCCAACCCAAACACCATATCCCGCATTAAGAAAAAACGAAACGGATCGATTCCATAAACATTTTTTAATTCAAGGGGATCTATAACATTTCCAATGCTTTTAGACATTTTGCTCTGATCGACATTCCAATAACCATGCACGTTGAGATGCTGATAAATCGGTATGCCAGCGGCTTGCAACATGATCGGCCAATAAATGCCATGCGGCTTCAAGATATCTTTGGCGACGACATGCTGAACAACCGGCCAAAATTTATGATATTTCGATCCTTCCGGATAATCCAAGGCTGAAATGTAGTTCAATAGGGCATCAAACCAAACGTAGGTAACATAGTCTTTATCAAAAGGCAGGGTAATGCCCCATTTGAGGCGAGATTTGGGACGTGAGATACAAAGGTCCTCTAAAGGTTCCTTTAAAAATGACAACACCTCATTGCGATACCGCTCCGGGCGGATAAAGTCCGGATGGGACTTGATATGCTCAACCAGCCAAGCTTGGTACCGGCTCATTTTGAAAAAATAATTTGACTCTTTAATTGGCTCTGGCTCAGTTTCATGGTCGGGGCATTTACCATTCACTAACTCGCGTTCGGTGTAAAAACGTTCGCAACCAAAACAATACAACCCTTCGTATTCACTGAAATAGATGTCGCCGGCATCGAATATTTTTTGGAGGATCTTTTTAACCAGCTCCTGATGGCTTGGATCGGTTGTACGGATGAAATAGTTATTATTAATGTTTAGCTCGGGCCAGAGTTTTTGAAACAGCTCAGAAATCTGATCGACATATACTTTAGGGTTCAGATTTTCTTTTCTAGCAGCCCTTACAACCTTATCACCATGCTCGTCGGTTCCAGTTAAAAAGAATGTCTCTTTATCGCACATGCTATTGAAGCGGCTGGCGACGTCGGCAACAATCGTTGTATAGGCATGACCTAAATGCGGTCGGGCATTCACATAATAAATCGGTGTGGTTATGTAAAAAGTATTAGGCATTTAAAATCACCATGCTATTTAGATTACAATGTCTTTAAGTGAAACTTCAACTTCGGGCCCGTTTTCTAATCGGATCGCAACACAATTACCAACGACATTATGGCGCACAACCCTACCTTTTCCATTGCGTGTCGTGACAATGGCACCAACTTTCGGAAACTTTTTTTTCAATTGTCGATAAGTTTCAAATTCAAACGTCAGGCAACACATAAGGCGGCCGCATTGACCGCTTATTTTCGTCGGATTCAATGATAGCCCTTGTTCCTTGGCCATCCGAATGGATACCGGTTCAAATTTATCAATAAAAGAAGAGCAACATAATTTGCGACCGCATCGGCCCAGCCCGCCGCACATTTTAGCTTGGTTGCGGATGCCCACCTGCCGCATTTCAATCCGAACCCCGAAACGTTTAACCAACATTTTTACGAGCTGACGAAAATCAACCCGTCCCTCGGATGTGAAGAAAAACGTCAATTTACTGGCATCAAAAGTGCTTTCGACTGCAAACAAATTCATCTTAAGTCCGATTTGGTTAATGCATTTCAGGGCATAATTGTGGGCTGTTTTTTCATTTTGTGTGTTTTTTTCTTTTTGTCGAAAATCTTTGTCATTGGCCAGTCTGAATACTTTTTTCAACGGACGTCCCGATTCATTCGGCTGGTTGGTGGTAGGTGGTGATACCACTGTTCCAACTCCAAGACCTTGCTCGGTTTCCACGACCACCTGGTCGCCCTGCTTGAGAACAAAAGCGCCTGATTCAAAATGATAAATTTTGCCAGCAGGCTTAAATCTTATTCCAACAATTTTTTTCATTGGCAAATAGTTGTATTATTTTTTCCCAGAACGATCATTATGATGAATATTTTATTAAAAAGTAACCATTTTTTGAAATTAATCTAAACCCCAGAGCAGCTTAGTTCGTACCGGTCGTCCAAATTTGAAGAAACATGCGTTCCAAAGTTAAACGCGTATTGGCATTGGATTGAGTCAAACGCTGAGCTTTTTGAATCGCTTGCAGTTGTTCCAGTAGCGTGCTGGGTGATGATTTCTTCGAAAAATGATCAATATCAGCCCCTCGATCAGAATTAATGATCTTTTTGGGATTATAGTGATAAATCAGCAAGTCTCGAAACCATGTGTAAATTATTGTCAAAAGATCTGCCAGCTCATTTTTTTGATTCGATATTAACTCTGCCAAGGCTAAAACCGCATTTATAGGGCGGCGAGGCAGTGCCGTAAGCTCATTAATCAACCAATTGCGCTGAAAAATCCAGTAACTTTCCGCCATCTTAATTGCCCGTGAGAAACTGCCGTTGGCCATCACGGCGATAACATCGGCTTCTTGTGCTGCCACGTTTTTTGCCTTCAGGGCCTTAGCCAAAGCCCTACTGCTAATAGGATTAAACGGTATCTTTTGGCAACGGGATACAACCGTGGGCAGAAGGCTGGTGGTATGATCTGTTGTTAGAATAATGATTGTGCGCGACGGGGGTTCTTCCAGAAGCTTGAGCAGCGCATTGGAGGCTTCCGGATTGAGTGTTTGGGCGTCATTAATGATAACGATTCGCCATTGGGCTGCATACGGTTTCATTGACAGTGTTTGCTGTAGTTCGCGAATTTGTGAAATTCGCAGCAGCGCCCCTGACGGATAAAGCAGTATCACATCTGGGTTTTGAGACGCTGCAATGTTACGGCAGCTGCGACATTCACCGCACGCGTTCGCATAGCGCATCCCAGTCGGCAGAGAACGATCGTCCCGATGATTACTGGAAAGATATCCGGAAATGTTGTGCCTACAATTACACGCCATAGCAAATGCCACAGCGGTGGTACGTTTACCAACCCCATCATTGCCTACAAAAAGCAGAGTGTGGGGGATTTTTCCGGAATGAATGAATTGTTTTAGTATGGTTATCGGTTGATGTTGCTCAATTATCTCATCAAATGTGATCACAAACTTAACGATCAACCCGTTCCTTCAGCTCTTTGCCGGATTTAAAAAATGGAAGCCTTTTAGGTTTGATGATGACCTTATCACCCGTTTTGGGATTACGGCCAACGTAACTCTGATATTCTTTAACAAAAAAACTGCATAATCCCCGAATTTCAACGCGCTCGCCGCGAACCAATGCATCAGACATGTTACCGAAAAAAATCTGTACCACCTTGGCGGCTTCTGATTTAGAGATATTGGCTTTTTCTTTCAAAGCAGAGATTATCTCTAACTTGTTCATTGATCTCTCCTCTCAAATTTCTTTTTAGTATCGGTTCGGGTGCAGATGTCTTAAATAAAACTTGATTAAAAGTCAAGCAGTTATGAAATTATATCAGGTAAATGCTCGACATCCTCCTCATTGACTTCAACCCCGGCATATTGCCCCAACGCTTCTATCGTTACAATAACGCGCCCCTGGCCGCGATAACGTACAAATGTGCCGCGGACACCGGCAAACGGGCCTGATACGACCAAGACCCGGTCACCGTGGCGGAAGCGGCTGCCCGTGGTCACTTCCTGATCAACGGAAACCATGATTTTTAAGGATTCGATGGTATTCTGTGGAACTGCAATGGGGCCTTCACGGTTGCCGATCAATCGGACCGCACCGGTTGTTTTTAATATTTCCAAATGCTCATTGGGATCTAAATTACTTTTTACAAAGACATAACCTGGAAAAAGCGGCACACGAATCATGAGTTTACGATCCCGGCGCTTACTGCGTACCTGAATTTTAGGCAGAAACACAGCCATGGTTTTTTTTTCAAGACCTTCAAATACAACATTTTCAAATCGAGACTTGGTATGCAGGACATACCATTCATATTTTAAATCGTATGGTGACATGTAAAAATCATCCTCAATTATGGTGACAGATTATTGATACAGGAAAGATGAAAAGCTGACAATCATTTTAAGGTAATATTGCGCTTTGCGCTTTGGCATGGCGTTTTATTAGTCTTGCACAATTTCATAAGCACGAAAATTCGTTCAAGCGCGAAAAGCAGAATGAAATAACCTGATGTTAAGTTAACTGTGCAAAGAAGATCCTCTTAAACAGCTCGTAAAAAACATTTTACTATTGGGAATAAAAAGGATTGACGATGGATCGGCCGGCATATTTTTCACCCAGGCCTCCCAACCCGTACAAGTCTAACCGAAATGAGTACGTTGCTTTATTTTGATCATCCTTTTGGTATCCGATATCAACGGACCAACATTGCTGACGGATTAAAATTCCAACACCGGAGAGGAGTCGGTTTTCCTCTTTGATATCGCGTTCATATTCAGTGTAGGCCCACAGGCGTTCGGTAATTTTCAAGAGCAAATCAGTATAAATAGATTCGTTGTCACCACGTGTGTAACGGTATTCGACAAACAGTTTATCACCGCGCCAGTCATTTAAACCGAGTGCTGCATTACGGGAGATAAAGTCTTTATCATAGGTTGACCAGGCTGTATCGGCTTGCAAAGAACCCCATTTTCCTACGAAAATATCAAGTTCCGCACCGATTGGCGAAAAGACGCGGGGCTCGTCACGGCGCGCTTTATCTATATCGTAGCTTTGCTGTAATTTTAAACGGCCAAATTGATTGTAAGACCACTCGGGAATATCAGGATCAGTTGAGTTCGCGTGATCATCTTGAGCAGGCTTTGATGTAGATCGGCGATACATCAGATTGTTGGTGATAGAATATGTGATCAGGTTTTTTTGGTCGATGCGGTCAATCTCGTTAAAAAACGGCAGGTCATCCTGATCACTTCCCCAAATGTATTCGTATGTGATTTGGGGACGAATAATGTGGCGTACACGATCGGCCTGACCGATTCGAGTCGCATAGGTCTTAAATATATCGGTGGATAGGTCGACGTTAATATCAAACAATTCCCTATGCTGGGTGTCGTCGTCTGTGCCTGCACTCGGGTCATCGTATTTGTCAATATAATAAGCGGTTTCCCGAAATCCTATCGATGGCTCTAAATCAAAATAGGATTTAAAGTGCCACGGATAATAGATCCGTGGATTCAGATCGATACGTTGTCCGCGTGTGCCGTTTTCCCGGTAAAAATTATTATAGAGCGATGTCAGGTCCCAATAAAAAGGCGTGGCTGAAACCGGTTGGCGGGTTCCCGTAAATCCGACCAACGGCAGTTGCTGTAGCGTATCATCGGGACCACCCTGGCGGCGTTTGATGACATTATCGTTCCAGCGTGTTTCAAGATTTAGATCGTAGGTCGGCCACGTGCGGTTAAGATTCAGGCGATTTGTCCGCACCTCGTCATTATAATCATCAAGGCTTCGTTCAAAAGTATCTAAAAATTCCCTTTGGGTGTATTTAAAGCCGGAATAACCTTCCTTAAACTCGGCAAGGTAATCCTGGTCGCTCACAATATCAATGTCTAGTTTGGCAAAAAAATCATACGGTAATTCCTGATCATGTTTCATCCGAAACCAATAGCGATCTTCATTCGATCGGAGAAATTCATCATCGGTGAAACCATAATCTTTGGATTCTTT
>JASJAZ010000208.1 GCA_030066785.1 Desulfobacterales bacterium
CAATGGGCGGTTCCTCATTCAAATCTATCTTGAGAACAAATCTGTAAAGAAACGTAAGGGCATTTGAGGCCTGATTTAATGTGCTTACGGCAACTTTACGCTGGGTGGCTAAATAGGAAAGAAATTGCGAGATTTGTTTGGCGTGCATCAAGCGGGGCTGCTGCTTTTTGTGGAAAAGTAAAAAGCGATTGATCCAGCCAACATAAGCTTCTTCGGTCTTGATAGAATAATGCTTTTCCCGAATGGCAAATCGTACCTGATCAAGGAGTTTCTGTATGTCTTGCACTATGCTACATTTCTAATATCACCTTGCTCATTTACCTATATAATATCAGTTTCCAAAAAAATTACAAATTTTTTTATACAGACTAGGATATTTTAAAACCTTTTTTTGGAACTATTTTAAGGGAAATTAGTGAAACTTTAAAAAATGAGTTTGAAATTAAAAAAATCGCCTATCAATTCGATCCAAAGAGGCGTCAAAAGCGCCCATGTGTATATTGAAATATTAAGGTTTATGATCCTGTTGCTTGTTATGTTGCTGTGGGATGTGTCCTCGGTATTTTGTGTGGAAATCGATATCACTAACTGGGAAATCCAATCAGCAAAACATTCCTATTCAATTCAAAAAGTTACGACACCGGTTAAAAAAGGGCAAACTAGCATGCGGTTTGAAGTCCGAGCAGGTGATGTGTGGCAACAGGATAAAGAGCGCGGTGCGGTTCACTTAGAGCGTTCCGAGGTGGCTGAAACCACGTATCGCGCTCCGTTCAACCAAAACCTGTGGTATCGATTCAGCACGCGAATTCCGGCAACATGGCCGGATGAGGATATCAGATGTATCATTGCCCAGTGGCACGCCACGCCGGACACAGATCTCGGAGAGGTTTTGCGCAGCCCACCGTTGGGAATCGAATTTCGCAACAATCGTTTCAAAGTACGCATCTGCCACAGCAATATCCGAAATCAGGAAACAAACAGTGCATCCAACAACAAGACCACTCTGTATTTTTCAGACGAATTCAGCATAAAAGGTGTTTGGCATGAATTCTTGGTTAATGTGTTGTGGTCGCATTCAAGTGCCGGCTATTTAAACCTCTGGATCAATGGTCATCAAGTCATTCGATATAAAGGACCCCTCGGCTATAATGATGTCAGGGGGCCTTATTTCAAATTTGGTATTTACCGCGACCGAACGCCCAGTACGTATGTTATTTACCACGATGAATATCAGCGCGGAATGAAGCCGCAAGATATCGGCTTGACACAAGAATACATTGACTCAATCACTAAAAAAATCATGATCATATCGCCATATTCGTTTGAATTGTTTGATCCCGATTTGTTTAAATGAGAGCATTCTCAAAAAGCATTACCGCTTCTATAGCCACTTCAAAACCCGGTTTTGATAATCTCGCAAGTCCTTACATTTTTCACCTTAAGTAGCCATTAAGTGATGCTTGCAATATATGCCAACCACAATTTTAACAATAATATTCAGATCTTCAATTAAATATACCAGTACAAAGAATTTAACCTTGACAAATACGAACGTTCGTACTATTTTATTGGCATGACCAAGGGCGAAGATACGAAGCATGTCATTTTAGAAGCCGGCCTCGACATGGCCAGTCAACTCGGTCTGGAATGTGTCACCATTGGATCCCTGGCAAAGTTAGCCCACATGTCGAAAAGCGGGCTGTTTGCGCATTTTCAATCCAAAGAAAACCTGCAGATCGATATCCTAAGTTATGCGGCCCGGGATTTTGCCGAAAATGTGGTAATCCCGGCACTGGCCATCCAAGCCGGGATTCCACGCATCAAGGCTTTGGTTGACAACTGGATCAAGTGGGGTTCGCGTTTATCCGGCGGCTGCATCTTTGTATCAGCCAGCACGGAATTTTCTGATCGACCCGGCAAAGTGCGCGACTATCTCTTGCGCCAACAAGAAGAATGGATCGATTGCCTCAAGCGCATGGCCGAATCGGCCATGCGCGTCGGTGATTTCAGCAAAGAAATTGATTGCGAGCAGTTCGCCTTTGATCTCTATTCTCTGCTGCTCGGCTTTCACTTATATTATAAACTGTTGAATAATGCAGAAACGAAAAAACGCCAGGAGGCGTCCTTAGAAAGACTTTTAGATAATTACCGCTAAACTGCAATCCGCCGACCATCACTTCTAACAGCCTCTAACGTAAGGAGAACCTTATGTGAATTAAAATCGACATTAGAGGATTTAACATGGATTTAAAAAGCACGAACGTTCGTGTTTATAGATAAAGTAATCCTTAGCTACTAACAAATAAACCGCCGGAGGAAAAAATGAGAGAACTAACACAAATTATAACAGAATACCGCCAAGGGGATTTTGAAAAGCGTTTACACCTTTTTCTAGAATGCCCCGCGCTGCGCGATGAATTTATGATGATTGATATAAACGGTAACGATTCGGTCATCGAAAGTAGTCGGAAGTTGGACCTAGCCGTAAGAGGTCAAAATTCTGCTGATTCCCGAATATCCTTTTTCAATGGTTGGATCGGCCTGCTGAGAAAAGCCTTTTCCGAATCTTGGAAAAAATGCTGTAATTAAGTGGTTATAGTAAACTGTCTATTTCAGCACGCGATCACGTAATTGTGTGAACAATCGGCTTAACAGCCATCTACCAAGATCAGGAGATCAGATGGGAAGGTTCATTGCACATGCTTTGAGTGTCACGGCTCTAATGATCGGAGGTGGTTCACTGATCGTTTTCGGTATATTCATTTTCAGAGGGCCCTTTTACATTGTTGATCTGGAACTGAATCAAGCCGGCATCCTGGCCGTGGATGCCGGCCTGTCCCTGCTTTTCTTCATTCAACACAGCTGGATGATACGTCAAACAACCCGGCAAAAAATCATCCAAATACTGCCACCTGCATATTATAACGCGTTTTATGCCGTCAGTTCAGGCTTGGTTCTGTTGGCGGTTGTGGGGCTATGGCAAACCAGTGGCGACGTGCTCTTCAGTGCCAGCGGGTTGCTCTATTGGCTGCTACGCGCACTGTTTCTTTTGGCAGTGGGGGGATTCATTTGGAGCCGTCGATCGTTAGGGCATTTCGACCCTTTTGGAACTAAATCTGTCAGGGCCTATCTTCGTCATAAAAAACCGGCAGCGATGCCCTTAACCATCAAGGGTGCCTATCAATGGATGCGGCACCCACTCTATTTTTTTGCGTTGATCATGATATGGGCCTCTCCACATCTGACCGCTGATCGGCTGCTGCTTAATCTTTTATGGACGGTTTGGATTTTCTTGGGCGCCCACCTGGAAGAAAAGGATCTTATTAACTCCTTTGGTGACCAATATCGAAAATATCAGGACCGCGTTCCGATGATTCTGCCGCTAAAAAATTTCAAACGATTACTTTAAGAAACCATTTAATTATAGCAGAATCCCCCCGAGGCTTACCGTGGTGTGTTTCATTTGCGTTTCGGTTCTGAAAGAAGCTAATTTTCGACATTTTTTTCCCGACTATGCTATCATTTTTTTAATAGCACAGCAGTTTTATGATGATCCGGGTTATACCATGGCGTTTAACGGCGAATCTCCGGGTCTTGATTTGGCTGCCATTTATATCGAAACCGATTTAATTCCCACCTGATTTGAGCCGATCATAAGTACACTGCGGAATTTGCAGTATATTCTATATGCCGGCGAATAAAATTGAGAAAACAATATGAACAAAAGCATTGGAATCGTGGTAGATAGTACTGCCGATTTTCCCGAAGGGGCGACCAATAAATTTGGTATCCACACGATTCCTATTCATATTAATATTAATGGAGCCGATTATTTGCACGGCGTCGACATCAGCAACCAGCAAATTATCAGGGCCCTGCGCAAAGACAAGCTTGTAAAAACATCACCACCGATTCCTTCAGAATATGCCGACACTTTTGAAAAATTGGCTCACCAATATGACGCCGTCATCTCCTTGCATGTCTCCAGTGAATTGTCCAATTGCTTTGTCAGCGCTTCCCAGGGACAAAAAATATTACCAGAAGACGTGGCGGTGAAAATCCACTTAATCGATACCCACAACTTTTCCATCGGACAATCGCTGATTGTCATCAAAGTACTTCAAATGCTGCGTAAAGGCATCGGACCAGGCGAAGTTCTGCCACGCCTAAAGCCATTGTTAAGGAAAGCTTTTTTGCTATTTTCGGTGGATAATTTGTACTGGTTGAAGCGATCCGGCAAACTAAATTTCATGTCGGGTTTTTTCGGTGGCATCCTTGATATTAAACCATTGATCGGTTTAAAAGATGGCGCCTTGCATCCAATCCAGAAGCATCGTGGCACCAAAGCGGTTATGGAAGGTATGTTGCAACAGCTTACCGCAAAACTTGAGGAATACCAAAACGCGTGCGATGTTTGGCTGGCCCACGCAGATGCGATCGAAAATATTAAATTACTACGCGATATGGTAATGTCGCAAACGGGCAAATCCAAAAAGGAGTTGCGGATAATCGATATCGGCCCCACCATTGCAACCCACACCGGTCCGGGCTCACTGTGCCTGGCCATGGTCCCCAAATAATCTATTAGTCACAAGCCACGCATCTAATCGACCGTCAATCCGATTAAATTGTTTCACCCGTCATCGGCAACTTGCCTATCGGAAATCCTTCTGTTAAAGAAGCCCTGATTTTAAAATGCATTTCAAAAAAGTAAGAAAAAAACAGAGGCCATGCAGATTCTAAACGCCATTGAAAAATATGACTTAATTCTCACTGAAGCGGCCGTCATCGAGTTCTTGAGCCGCGATAAGTCCTGTGCTATGCACCCTAGCCTTGAAAATGCGCTGCTCCTTTATGATCTTTACGGCATGCAGGCGCTGACGAATCTGTACGGTCGATTTTTACAAATCGCACAAGACGCCGGCCTGCCGATCATGCTCTGCACCCCAACCTGGCGCGCCAATCAGCATCGTCTCAGCGAGGCGCAGATCGATAAAGATGTCAATTATGATGCGGTTCATTTCTTAAGAAAACTGGTTGCAAATTTAAACACTCACCACAACGAGGTCTTTATTGGCGGCCTTATCGGGTGTAAAAATGACTGTTATAAGCCAACCGAATCGCTCTCAGCTGAAGATGCCGAGAATTTTCATAGTTGGCAAATTCGAAAACTAGCTGCTGCCGACGTTGATTTCCTGATGGCGGCCACGCTGCCAGCGCTTTCAGAGGCAGCTGGTATTGCCCGGGCAATGGCGCAAACCCGCAAACCTTACATTATTAGTTTTGTAATCAACCGGCGGGGCAATTTGCTGGACGGCAATAGGCTTGCTGACGCCGTTGCCGCCATCGATGCCGATTTCAAATCGCCACCCCTCGGTTATATGATAAATTGCGCCTATCCAACTTTTCTTAATCCAGTGACTCAACCGGAGGCAGTCCTTCGACGGCTGATCGGATTTCAAGCCAACGCCTCTTCACTGGACCATGACCAACTGGATAACAGCCCCACATCAAAGTTAGATCCCGTTTCTGATTGGGGCACCCGAATGCTTGCCCTCAACCGTAGCCAGAAGATTAAAATCCTGGGTGGATGTTGTGGAACTCGGTTTGAACATCTTGAATATATTGTTAAGAACCGATGAAATCGCGCACTAAGATATTTGGTGTCGCAAGAGTGAACGCTGGTTTTCTATTTCAATAAATAATAGCAAAACGAAATATAGGTGACGATTCCCTGTGCAAAATCCAGGTCACGCCGATTGGAAGCGTGTCGTCAGGCATTGAATCAAAAGGACTTTAATGCCTATGTTGCCGATGGTCAGACTTAGGCCAGATCGATTACTATGGATCAGATTTTTCCAGACACCAAAGCCCGAAGCATCTCCTGCCGTGACTCCATAACCATGCAGGCCACAGGGGTTTTGGATGAATTGGCCACAGGGCCGGGATCCAAGTCATCAAAACCTTTGAGGATGACGTAACGCGGGCGGAAATCACCGAACGCCGACGGCAGGTGTTGCTGGTCGATTTGTTTTTAATGGAATTAAATCTAAAAAGTTAGGAAAACATTATGTCAAATATTGCTCGAAAGATTAATTTGTTACTGATTAGCGCTTCACTGGCTTTAATTTTTCTGCACACATCGGCGGTATGGGCCGATAACGCGTTGGTGTCAGGAGTGAAGGCTGATGCCAACGTTTTGCGGGTTGGTGTTTCCACCAACGCCCCGCCGCTGGTATTTATACAAAACCAGGCCATCGTGGGACTGGAACCGGATCTGGCCAAAGCATTTGCGGCATCCATCAACAGACGCACGCGATTTGTAGTATTGGATTGGAAAGATCAAATTCAGGCACTGTTGGAGAATCGTATTGACATCATAATGTCGGGCATGTCCGTTACGCCTCTACGACAGGTGCGTATCGCCTTTAGCAATTCTTATTTTAGAAGCGGCCAAATGGCCCTGATCCGCGACCGTGATCGTCATCGCTTCACAAAAGGATACTATTCCATCGGTTCAGCGACCAATATTGGTGTCGTTAAGGGTACAACCGGTGAATTTTTTGCCAGAAAAAGGTTTTATAATGCCAACATCAAACCTTATGAGACCGCTCGTCAGGGTGTTGCCGACCTATTAATTCATCGCATCAATGTATTAATCCACGACGCTCCCATTATTTTGGTGTTGGCATCAGAAAATGAGACCAATGGACTGACGCCAATTTTTTCTTTACTAACTGAAGAATACCTGGCTTGGGGGCTTCGCAAAAATGATACTGATTTACTAAACTCTGCAAACCGATTTATTGCCAATGCCCAAAAAGACGGCCGCCTTAAAAAGCTGATTAATCAATGGATTCCCTTTACGGAATAAAATGGATCGGGTCGCTTTTTAAACTCTTGCGCTGATATTTTTATAGAGCAAATCTCGCAACAGGAGATTGAGCTGTGTCAAAGAACACACATTACCGAAAATTAGAAGCCATGTATAATGCCGCGCCCACCAATCGCCACTATTTACCATCAATCAAGGTTGAAAAAGGCCGGGCAACGGTGCAATTAACTGTGCGCGATGATTTTTTTCATTCTGCGGGTGCATTGCATGGATCGGTGTATTTTAAAATGTTGGATGATGCGGCCTTTTTTGCGGCTAATTCTTTGGTCACCGATGTCATGCTGGTAACCATCGCCTATAACGTCCAACTAATGCGTCCCGTTACCGGCGGTGTGCTTACAGCCGTGGGCGAAGTCACCAGTTCATCTCAAAAACTCTTTTTTGCCAACGCCGTGATCTTCGATAGCCGTGACCGAAAAATCGCTTACGGCGCGGGTACATTTACCAAAAGCAGTGTTGCGCTTCAAAAGGTTCGTGGATACCAATAACCTTAATAAGTGAATGGTCCAACAGGAAACTAGCGCTTGGAAAGGATGTTATAAATCAAGAATTTGCCGTTTCACCTGGTTGTATTCTTCTTGGGTGATGAGCCTTTGCTCCAGCATGCGGGCCAGTTCGGTGAGTTCGCGAATGCGTGCCGACTCGAAATCTTCTAATTGCAGCGGTGGATTGACATTGGTATTTTCAATGGATAACGGCGTATTCGAATGACCGACTTTAATTGAAGCCAGCCCGCCCATAAAACTAACCTCGACATTGCGATCTTTGAAGACCGGTGAACTCATTACCTCTTCCAAAGTCTTTTTGCCACGGGCCTTGATGCGCCGATAACAAAAATACCCAGACAATCCAATCAAAAGCAACCCACCTAAAAAGATCAGCAGCGTGTGCTGGGAAACACCTCTGAAAAACAGTACGACGATTCCCAGTAAAACAAGCACAAGCAAATGTCCGATCAGAATTAAAAAGGTGAACATCACACCTTTGAGCAGACCGGGATCAGCCGTATTATTTTGCGATTTGGCCATGAAAGTACTTGCGGCTCAATGTTTTGATGCAATCCAGTCAGAGAGGTGAATAGCCTGATTGATATATCAATAGGGCTTCCATTCAGATTGGTCAAGTTAAGATTCGGTTTTGACATTATACATTGATCAGGGATCAATGTGTTTATTCCGTCATGCCGGCGCAAGCCGGCA
>JASJAZ010000209.1 GCA_030066785.1 Desulfobacterales bacterium
AAAAACCCCAGCCGGCTGCAACAGGCCTGCAGATGGAAGAAACCGTCGCCTTGAACACCCAAGAGCGGCGCAAAATGATGGGCGAGGCTTCTAAAACCACCGGCCCGCAAAAGAAAAAAGGTAAAATAGGCCGCGTGACGGTTTTGAAAGGTTCCGGAGGACAAACTGAGATTAAATTAACAAGCCAGCTTACCCTAATCGGCAAAGATCCAAATGCCGTCATTCAACTGGAAGGGTTTATGATACCCCAAGTGGCTGGATTTATATCCAAAGATAAAGAGACATACCAT
Organism: Desulfobacterales bacterium; assembly: GCA_030066785.1. GTDB lineage: Bacteria > Desulfobacterota > Desulfobacteria > Desulfobacterales > JASJAZ01 > JASJAZ01. The sequence continues at coordinate 291 of JASJAZ010000209.1, forward strand.
TTGCTGCCACCTGAGAAAAAAAATAAATTAAAACTCAACGGTGAAACCGTCGAAAGCAAAACAGCGCTTCAAGACGCAGATGAAATTACCATCGGCGGCGCTAAGCTAAAATTTCATTTCAAATAATGATTATTGGGTGAGAAAAGTACCCTGATTATATGGGAATGTTGGCGGTCATACAATAATGCGGGTTTAATATCTCCATTGATCTCGCCACTTCAATTCCACTGCCCTGCCCCAAAGTATTCAAACAATTTGTTTTTAACTGACGGCCTACCGTCGTGTGGATTTGCCCCGGGCTCAATTCAGTCTTAGGATCTATGTAGGTTTGCGACGGCAGGGTCTGATCAATCACTAAAAGAGATGAGGTGATCGGTGCCAATTGATTGGTACGATTTGTTCGGCTGTGCCTTTAGCAATTTAGAAAGCTCGATGCAGGAGTTGCAAATACAGCGATGGAAGGCGATTAGAAGATTCCGCGCTTGTCGTTCATATATAACGCCATAAGTTTATGTCTTTCAGAAAAAAAAAGAGTGCAGATGTGATTCTTAAGTATAAAAAGTGCATTGAAAAATCGCCTACGCTTACCATAAAAAAAGTATGGGATGAATTTACCCACAAGGCTACAAACGAATCCAATGCCCTTCAGCGTATGATTTCCGATCGTGTTGAACGTTTTGGCCCCAAAGCCTCGCAAAGCATATTTAATGACTTGCAGGATACGGAAAATCAATCTTTGCGCCAGAACAATCGTTTGACCCTTATTCGTAAACGCATCATGGATTTAGTAGACAAAAAAATGGGGGCACAGTGCTTATTGGGCACGCAAATAGATAATTGCCAAAATGAAAAACATAGCAGCACTGTGGATAAATTTGAAAGCTTAGATCGCGTATTAAGCGATTGCGACCTTCAAATCGAGCTTCTTCGGATTTATGCCTACGGTAAATATGAGGATGGCCATAAAAACGACTGGTTTCAAGCGTATACCTATCTCTCGGCGCACTATCATCAAAAGATGATATCAGGTCTGGCTGCCAATCATAACGATTTTTTCTTCGACGGGCGCTATCTGTCATCATCTGCTAAAAACTTTCAGGAATGCAAAATGAAATGCCTAAATGCCAATATCGGCCAAGAGTTCATCACCCCTGCCAGTGAAAATCATCTATGGCAAAATCTCGGCATTATGATTCGCAGGCATTTCTGCTGGAAGCGCATTTTCCGTTAACCAGCCCAAAACGATTTTACTACCGGCCTACAATACCCGCTCATCACAACTTCGTAAAACCCTTTTAATTTGACAACCCACAGGCCTTGTCTTATAAACATTAAATTGTGAGAACAATTCAACATATTGATCTATTTCGATTTTCTTGTTGGAATCCATCATCCAGGTACATACCGAGATGATGGATCGTCATACTTAACCCTATCTGAATAACGATAAATTGGAGTCGCTATGCAAACTTTGGTATCTGTGCGCTCATGGCAATCAATTATCTGTGTTATTACACTTCTGATAGTACTTGCTGATCTTTGGGGCTGTGCCCAAAGTAAAAATGCCCCGACAAAAGCGCCGGAGCAGATGGATGCGAGTGGTAGAATCTTGCCCCTTAAGCCACAACCCTCCGCAACGGCCATCAGGCCCGGCCTATCAGTTTTGTATTTCTATAATTTCAATTATCGCGACGCTGCCAAAATCCCCACCGGTCAAAAAGCAATCGAGAAAGGGCGACCCGGTAAACCGATCCCCTTTTTAAACCACAGTTTCGGCCCCCGCAATGTGTTTGACAGCAAATCGAGCCGTAAAATTGCAATGCTGATGACCGGCATGATCAAGCTGCCCCACCCGGGTCAGTATCGCTTCATGGCGATTTCCAATGACGGTATTCAAGTATTTCTTGATAAACGCAGAATTATTAGCGATCCAGATGTACATTCAGACCGACCCTCCCAAAAGGCAGAAGTAAATATCGCAGATGGGGATTGGCTGGCTCCGGGATGGTATCCATTGACCGTTAAATACTATCAGCGCAAGGGCACGGCAACCATTAAACTGTTCTGGCAAAGACCCAACGATGCCGATTTCGCTATCATCCCTGCAGAAGCCTATGCCCATATGGTACCCCCAGACAAATCGAATTAAAACAATCACTATTAACCAAGGGTGCCATGGCCACTCAACCGCGCAACTCAATCCTCTGCCCCAACTGTGCCAAACTAATCAGCATTGACGAAAGGCAATGCCCCTTTTGCGGCACATCCAATCCGGGCAGACGCTGGAAACGCTCTTTTCTGACGCGACCCTTCAATTCCACTGAAGAATTGATCCGCTTAGTCCTATATGCCAATATCGGTATGTTTGTAATCGCATTGATCATCAGCCCGCGATTGCCCGGCCTCTCCGTCAACCCTTTTGCCCTACTCTCGCCTGCTAATAAAAGCCTGCTGTTGCTGGGTGCCACCGGCACCATTCCGATCGACCAGCTCCATCGATGGTGGACGCTGGTAGCTGCCAATTATCTGCACGGCGGCATTTTGCATATACTGTTTAATATGGTGGCATTTCGCCAATTGGCACTTTTCAATGCCCGCGAATATGGTGTTGCACGCATGTTTATCATTTACACCGTAACAGGCATCGCCGGCTTTTTGGCCTCATATCTTGTGGGGATTACATTTACCATCGGCGCTTCGGCAGCAGTTTGCGGCCTTATGGGGTCAGCCCTGTACTATGGCAAAAGCCGTGGGGGAGCCTACGGGCAAATGATTTATAAACAGATCGGGGGCTGGGCCGTCTTTCTTTTTATTTTTGGCTTTTTGATGCCGGGCATTAACAATTGGGGACACGGTGGCGGTTTGGTAGCCGGGGTAGTACTTGGATATGTTTTAGGTTACCGTGAAAAAACGCCGGAAAGACTATGGCATAAAACAGGTGCGGCGATCTGCCTGCTGCTAACCGCACTGGTGTTGATCTGGGCCGTCATCGTTGCCTGCTATTATCGTTTTCTATAAGCTATAACCAGCTGGAATGAGCCGCCGAATCCAACGCAAGCGGATATCATCTTAAATCTCGATTTGGCTGAAGTATTGATCGTCATTAAGACTGAAAGGGAGGAGGTATGCCAACCACTACTGTCAAATGGATAGATGGCCTGAATTTTATCGGCGTGGATTCAACCCAGCATTCTGTGGTAATGTCGGGTGAGAAAAAAGGTGCCGGCGTAAAGCCATCCGAATTGCTATTAATTGCCCTGGCAGCTTGTTCAGCCGTGGATGTGGTTGAGATTTTGTCCAAAAAACGGATCATTTTATCGCAACTTGAAATCCATGCCACCGGTGAACATGCCCCTGAGCCCCCATGGGCATTTCTAAAAATACACATTAAGTATTGTTTAAAAGGCCAAGGCTTGACCGATAAGGCTGTACAACAGGCCATCGAATTATCAGAAAAGAAATACTGCTCCGTGGCAGCCACTGTGCGCGGTGTGGCCGATATTTCAACCGAATATGAGATTAAACCGGTTTAAAAAATCAATTTTGTAATCAATCCAGTAAACGGACATCACGTTACCCATGAAATACACAATTTTGCCGCTTATCGGATTTTTCTATCTTTTGATGGTAGGTGATGGAACCGCTCAAGAATCGGTATCATTGCCATCACTCCCCGCAGTGCTACGAAACATATCCGCTATGAATTTTTGCGGTGAACAAATCCCCATTGAAACGCAAGCGGTGCGCGAAAGAATTGAAAAAGAATTGATGATTTCATTATGGGATCGTCCCCAGGCCGTCCTCTGGTTAAAACGGTCTACCCGTTATTTGCCCATCATTGAAAAGATATTGCAAAAATATAAATTACCGGATGACCTTAAATATGTGGCCATTGCGGAAAGCGCTTTACGACCCCACGTTGGCTCGCCCAAGGGTGCCATCGGCTTTTGGCAGTTCATGGCCGATACCGGAAGAAAATACGGCCTCACCATCAATCAATTCAATGATGATCGGCGTAACGTGTTTTTGGCCACCCATGCCGCTGCAAAATATTTTAAAGATCTTAAAGACAAACTGAAAACCTGGTCGCTGGCCGCGGCCGCTTTCAATATGGGCGAACAAGGTCTACTGGCTGAAATCATGGAACAAGATGTACAGGATTATTGGCGGTTATACCTGCCCCTTGAAACCCAGCGATACTTGCCCCGCATCCTATCTGTCAAAATGATCATGACGACCCCCGCCAAATTTGGCTTTGTATTGACCGCGACAGATTATTACCCGCCTTTACGCTTTAAACAGGTCACTATTGATAATTTTCAGGAAACACCTTTACGTCTGATCGCCAAGGCTGCTAACACCGATTTCAAAACCATCAAGGATTTAAATCCTCAAATCCGTGGCCATTATCTATCAGCCGGGCGCTATGCGCTACTCATTCCCCCACAAGCGCCGTATGATTTTGAGGCGCGCCTCAAAAAAAGGGTGAAACGCTACCAAACCCTTCGACAGGAGCGGGTTTATATCGTTAAAAAAGGGGACAATCTCTCCAATATTGCCGATCGCTTCAATGTCCCCTTAGCGGCTCTGCTTATCTGGAATCGTCTGGATATCAAACAACCGATCCACCCGGGCAAAAAACTGATCATTTATGCGCCCCAGCCTCAGGATTCCATTCGTCCAGTGGGAATCGAAAAACCCAACAAGGAAGGGCAAAAAAGGTCGCCATCCAAAAAAGAGGGCATTTCCCCCTGAGGGCATCGCTAAGATGAATTCAATTCGCGTGCAATGCTATGCTGGCTATCGTGGCGAGGAAACGCCGCGGCGTTTTTGGCTGGGTCCGCACGAGATAGAAGTACTTCAGGTTTTAGACCGCTGGTTATCTCCCGCGCACCGTTATTTTAAATTGAAGTGCGATGATAATGGCATCTACATTCTGCGTCACGATAATGCCAGCTGGCAATGGGACATAACATGTTATCAATCAGCAAAGATTCAACCCCTATCGGATTTTACACCCTGGCTTAAACCAGATAATTGCTAGCCGATCTTTCAGAAAAGATTCATTAAGTATGACAGATGCATTAAATGCCAATGAATCGGCAGTATATATAGGCTGCTGCGATTGATGCCTATCTTTTTTCGTGATAAAGACGTTTATCCGGTTGCCTAAAATTAATCCCGCTAACTTCATTCATAAAATTAAAGGAATTTGAATGCTTTTAAAATGTATATGTGGTTTCCTGATTTGGCTAGGGGTGATACCGTTGGTGGGTGCGCAATCAAAACCACCGGCGATGCCGCCGGCCAAAGTCGTTGTCTCTGAAGCTAAAGCCGGTATGATTGCACCTCAGTCCGAATTTATCGGAACGGTGTACTACCAGGAAGTATCAGATGTGGCCACTGAAATAAGTGGTCTGGTTGAAACGGTCAATTTTGAAGAAGGCCAGGAAGTTAGCACTGGTCAGCTATTGGTGCAACTGGGCTCGGATATTCTACAAAAACGCGTGATCACCACGCGTTCAAACTACGAACAGGTTCTGGCCGATCTTGAGCAAGCACAAGCCGACTATCGGCGCACGGAAAAACTATACAGTGGCAATAGCGTTGCCGAAAAAGTATATGACGAAAATCGATTTCGGGTCAAAGGGCTTGAAAAACGTGCGGCCGGCCTGAAAGCTGAAGTTGAGCGGTTAAAGCTTGAATTATCCAAAAAAAAAATAAGGGCGCCGTTTGATGGGATTGTGATTAAAAAACAGGTCGATCGCGGTGAATGGGTATCGGTTGGCGCCATGGTGGCAGTGGTTGCCAAAATTGATACGGTAGATATTGTCGTTGAAGTGCCTCAAAGAATCATTGCCTACATCACCAAGGCAATGGACGTTAAACTATCGGCCGGCGGTCACACCTTTGCAGGCAAAGTCGTGGCCATCATTCCCCGGGGCGATATTGCCACGCGAACATTTCCAGTTAAAATCCGGGCCCGCAATTCTTTAAACCTGATTGAAGGCATGGAGGCCACGGCTAGTCTACCGACCACTGCCAAACAAGAAACATTGATCGTACCACGTGACGCCGTCATTTCGCGTTTCGGCAAGAAAGTAGTATTTAAGGCCAACGAAACCAAAGCCCAAATGATCCCCGTTCGAATTATCGGCTATGACGGCTTATGGGTTGGTATTCAATCTGATGCGCTGAAAAACGGATCCCTGGTGGTGGTTAAGGGCAATGAACGCTTGCAAAACGGTCAGCCATTGCAACCAATTAAAGCAAAATAGAACCTAGATTCAAATGGATGTTGTTAAATATTCCATAACCAAACCCGTAGCCGTTATCGTGGGTGTGATTTTTGTGCTGGTTTTCGGCTTTATCAGTTTGACTGAAATGCCGTATCAACTAAGCCCGACGGTTATCGAGCCGGATATTTCGGTCACCACTACTTGGCCTGGCGCAACGCCCTACGAGGTTGAGCGTGAAATCATTGAGGAGCAGGAGAAAGTACTAAAAGGGATTCCACGCCTGGTGGAGATGGAGAGCTCAGCCTTCAACGGTCGCGGGTCGATTACTTTGAAATTCAGTATCGGCACCGACGTCAATGATGCCCTTTTGCGTGTTTCAAATAAATTGGATGAGGTCCGTTCCTATCCCGAAAATGTCGAGCGCCCCATTATTACCGCCACCGGCGCTGCGACCTCCCCGGCCATTTGGATGCTGCTTAAAACACAAGCAGGCAACACCCGCTCGGCATATACCTACCGGACCTATTTTGAAAACCAGATCAGGCAATACCTGGAAAGAGTTTCAGGAGTGGCTGATCTTTTTATTGGCGGCGGCATCGAAAAAGAAATGCACATCACGGTTAAACCCGAAAAACTAGCCGCTTATGGGTTAACCATCTCCGACCTGATCCGGGTGTTGCAGTCCGAAAATATCAATGTCTCGGCCGGCATTATGGGCGTTAGCCGGCGGGATTATCGCATTCGATCAGTAGCGGAATATCGATCACCGCAAGATATCGAAGATATCATTTTACAATCAAGCGGCCAACGACGGGTTTACGTACGCGACGTGGCGCGGGTGCAATTTGGATATGAAAAACTGACCGCTGCAATCCTGCATATGAATCAAGAGGGCATTGTTGTGGGTGTCCGCCCGGAGCCGGCTGCCAATATCATCGATTTGACCGATCGGGTTGAAAAAGTCGTACAATGGCTAAACTCTGAAAAACTGGCCGGTGAAAAAGTCTTTCTGGACTGGGTGTATGATCAGCGGCCCTACATCCGGGGGGCGATCGCCCGCGTTCAACGCAACATTCTGATTGGGGGCGCATTTGCCATATTGGTTTTGCTCGTGTTTTTACGTCGCATCTCATCAACGGTGGTAGTCACCACCGCCATCCCGATCAGCGTTATCGGCACATTTATCTTTATGAATGCCATGGGACGCAATCTAAATGTGGTCAGCCTGGCAGGCATTGCCTTTGCAGTGGGGATGCTGATTGATAACGCCATCGTAGTTCTTGAAAACATTGATCGTCACAAAAAAATGGGCAAATCACCCTTCGATGCCGCACTGGATGGTGCCAAGGAAGTCAGGGGCGCCATTCTGGCCTCAACGCTCACCACCATTGCCGTATTTCTGCCGGTCGTGTTCATGGAGGAAGAGGCCGGTCAGTTGTTTAAAGATATTGCCATTGCCGTCACCTTTGCCGTGCTCATCAGCCTGTTTGTATCCATTTCGGTCATTCCCATGCTATCTTACAAACTGTTTGGTTTTTTTGACAAAAAGCTGGAAAAGA
>JASJAZ010000024.1 GCA_030066785.1 Desulfobacterales bacterium
AGGATAAACTAGTCGGAGTCGCGAAAGCGGGGTTGGGAATCAATATTATAGAAAAGTTAAACTCATTCGAGGATAGGATCTGGCGCTAAGTAAAGCTTGGAGATTTGTGTCTGTTGATTATGCTCTGTATTGATTAGGCTGCCTCTATCGTGGTTGTCACCAAAACGTTCCGTTATGGAAACGTTTTTTCAACAACCACTTATACACATATACCGTCACTTCTTATTTCGAAATATTATAGCGCAAAGCGGTATAAATGTAATTGCAACCTGATGTTAACTCAACGTGTGTTGAAGTGTTGGGTCTTGGTCGCATATGAAACGTTTAATATGTCGTCCGAAAGCGCACGGCGACGGCGCGTCCGCCATCGCGGGGGGCCCATCCACCCCAACCTTCTCCGCCGAAGCTAAAGCTGAATAGCCATCTAGAGGATGTATCACTAGTTTGGCCCGCCCATAACCAATAACCTGAATTGTATAACAGGTAGGTAATATTGCTAACACCATCGCCGATGTGGTGAAGGGTTTCCAGTTCGTTGCGGGTCGGCATGCGCCATCCGCCTCCCACCGCCTCGAGTCCCACCACCCAGTTTTTGGCTTGCGCCCAAGTCATCCCCTGATCCGGGCCCGCATACCACTCAAGGCCTGATTCGGTATCATAAACCACCCCGGTGTCATACCGCACCAAATGCCGATCAACCGACTCAACCTCTGCGCCAAGACAGAGCGTGACGACCAGGGCGACAAAGAGGATAGATAGACTGCCGGCCATGCATGTTATTCGCAGTCTTTGCATGTTTGTTAACATTTCCTTGCTTATAATTTGCATTAATCTGAACAATTAAAAAATTAAGCCCATTTTTGAAAAGGTCAAAAACAACGATAGCTGGAAACGCTAATGTGATGTGGCCGATACAATGCTAATCGCGGGTAAAACTTATTTTGGCTAAGACTGAGCGGCTTGATATTTAACACAATTTTTCTCAATGACACAAAGGGCAGGCATGCGAATAGGGGCGATCAAACTGCTGGGCAAGAAATCCAACCAGCATGTTGGCAAGTTCATTGGGGAGGAAGTTTAAAGTTCACAATTGGGCTATGAATAAAAGAAAAAAAGGGCACTCATCAATGCTTGCGAGTGCCCTTTTAAAAGTGGAAACAGGACCTTAAACTACCGTAACATTGGCAGCGGCCGGGCCCTTTTGACCTTCTTCGATATCAAAGGTGACTTGGTCGCCTTCATTGAGAGTTCTGAAACCTTCTGAATTGATTGCCGAATGATGCACAAACACATCCGGGCCGTCTTCTTGCTCAATAAAACCAAATCCCTTTTTGTCACTAAACCATTTAACGGTTCCATTGGCCATGCTAACACCCTCCTTTCTTAAAAATTTCAACGCCTCAAACTGGAGGGTGCCATTTAGCAAATGGAATGTTCCTTCAGACAGAAACCGCCTCACAGATTAAACAGGACTGAGTTGATGGGTGACACATTATGCCGTAATTAACAGGAAATCAAGTTAATTATTGGATCATTTTTCATATCCATATCTAATCTTTTTCAAAATTTCTTTTGCCATTATTTAAAAAAATTACTGCACCATGATCCGTTTTCCATCTAACCTAGACCGATGCGGTAACCGCCCATAACGTCGTAGTGCATGTTTGATGATTCAATTTTTGTCTTCGGGATACTCTTGGCGAAACCGAGCAACTTTTTCAGCAGCCAGATTGGCCAGGGCCATACCATCGGCCATGACCATCACCATCTGGTATCCTCGGCGGTATAACTCCTTTGCCTGTTGCCAAGTCCCGGCAAGCGTTACCAACGTTTTTTCAGTTGCCAAGACCTTGGCTTCAATCGTTGCAATGGCTGATTGCACTTCCGGCTGGTGCGGCTCACCAATATGTCCCAAAGAAGCCGACAGATCCAGGGGACCGATAAAAATACCATCAATGCCGGGAACTTTAAGAATGTCATCAATATTTGTAACGGCGGTGAAGGTTTCGACGGCCACAATAACCATGATTTCATCATTGGCCTTGGTCAGATAATCGATCGCTTTCTGCCCAAATCCAACTGCCCGCGGGCTTCCGGCCACTCCGCGTATTCCCTGCGGCGGGTATTTGCAGGCGGCCACCGCCGCCTCGGCTTCAGATTTGGAGTTCACATAAGGTATTAGAACGCCATATACACCGGCATCTAAAATTCGCTTGATGATGACAAAATCATTCCAGGGCGCGCGAACAAAAGGAATGACATCAGTCCCGCTCATGGCCTGCAACTGGGCAATGAGCATGGGAATATCAGTCGGTCCATGTTCCATGTCGATGATCAGCCAGTCAAACCCGGCCCGGCTCATGATTTCAGCTGCCATGGGGCTTGCAATTTGAAGCCAGCCCCCAACGGTTTTTTGCCCGGCGCGCACTTTGCGCTTAACCGAATTTTCTAATATCGTTGCCATCACGGTTGCCTTGCCCGTAAATTATGCTTTTAAGATCCGTGCGAAAATGTAACCCGCAAAAAATACGCAGTACCATTTTCTGCGACCAGCCCTCAAAATTGGGGCGCAGCCAGGGCTGAAGAGGTATCATCACCGCAGTAGCCTTCCAAAGTGGTCAGACCTTGGATCGCAAAAGATGCAGCCCTTCTTCACGCGCCTGCAGAGCGCGCTTAATGTCGATGCCTTTCAGCTCCCCGCGCAAAAGAATACGATTTTTTAACGCATCACGATACAGCATGTATTCATCTTTGGCCGAGATATTCGGTATGACTTTTTCCGTGTGCAGAAAATCATTAATCGGCCGATTCTTGCCGTTGTGATTGCCTTCGGTTAGATCCACCCGATATTTGTCATAAACCAAAAAACAATGCAGCATCGGCACATACGGCAGATTAAAGCTATTTAAAATATCCTGGGTGCCGCTGACGATGTCTTCGGTCATGGCATAGATGCCGATATTCTTAACAACCGGCAGGGCTAATTCTTGTGCCAGGGTGGCAATGACCGCATGTTTGGTAGTGCAGCTACCCTTGCCCTCTTTAAATAAAATCAAAAGGTCATCACGATCGCTGTTATAGCCGTAAGGAAGTTCATAAACATAGCGACAAGCGCTTAAAAAATTAGTGACGCCCAATTGTAAAAATTTGCTGGCGATACTACCCGCACCATCAATGGGGGTATCCGGCAAGTTATTGAAATCATCCACGTCCCGATCCTCTTTCATTTACAGCGCTGCCCAATATTTGGCAGGCTTGGGCGGATAGTTTAATCATTTCACAATTCTACTGATTTTATCAGGTTCAATCAAAAACAATACGGTCTTTGCCGCATACCAAGATTAATTCCGCGTCTTTTCCGGTGCAGGCCAACGTCATGTTGAGCGCCTGACCCATGTCGGCGGCAAGGGCTGTCGGCCTAGACTTACTGATCATAATCGGCAGGTGCGCACGGGCCGCTTTTTGAACCAATTCATAACTGATTCTTGAAGATAGAACCAGAATGGCGGCTTCGGGCAGCTTGCGATTCATAAAAATTTTCCCAATGGCTTTGTCAAGGGCGTTATGCCGCCCGACATCTTCGGCAAAAGACATCATTTGCAGCTCGCGGTCAAATATTAGGGCGGCGTGTGAGCCTCTGGTACGCTGGTAGTATTGCTGATTTTCTTCAAGCTTGCCGATACAATTAAAAATGGCGTTGACATCGACCTTGAAGCCATGTTCGGCCGGCGTCAGTATCTGATAAAGGTCTTTGACCATTTCTTTACCGCAAATGCCGCAGCTGGTCTGACTGACAAAGCCTCTTCTTTCAAGCAAATCCGGAATCTTTTCACGCCGTTCGGGCTTAAGCCGGATATCGATGACATTGGGATCCAGATCTTTACAATATCCGATAGCGTTGAAGTCATCGGGAGAGTTTGCAATCCCTTCACCCAGACAGAACCCTGCCGCATGAAATAACTCTTCCCCGGGTGTTCGCATCACCACCGAATACGGCTTATCATCGATACGGATCAGGAGCGGCTCCTCTCCAATTAATTCATGCGAACTAGTCCGGCAGACCCCTTTTTCGCACCGCATCACCTGATAAGATGCCGTATTTTTTCCGATATCATTCATTTAGCCTGTTCCTTGAAATGAAGGTTTTTGGCTTTCAAAAACCCCTGAAAGTATAAACATATAAAACAAACATAACCACGAATTAGATACTCTCCGCAACGAAAATTGTTTATTTATCTGCGGAGGGTTCCAAAATTTTGGGGGGAAACAAAGGCAACCTCAAGATTTGTGCAGCCGCGCACGTCGGTTTTAACATGGATGTCAAAGCCTATTCCGCGACCATTTTCAATAGCGGTAGATAACCCTTCAAATAAACGTCTCGGGGTTGTCCATAAACTGTTTATAAATCTGATAATAATCGGTCTGTTCATAGGCAATCGGTTGAATCGGACTCATATCAAAACTAAAAATACGGGCGTCCGGACAAGCCAGCAATATCGGCGAGTGCGTTGCCACCACAAATTGCGCGTGTCCAGCCTGCGACATGCGTTTTAGCAATTGTAATAGTTCGATCTGACTGCGCGGTGACAGAGCCGTTTCAGGTTCATCTAAAAAATAAACACCTTCGATTTGAAACCGTGCCTTAAAAAAGGACATCAACGACTGCCCATGGGATTGCGCAAGCAGCGACTTGCCCCCAAAATAATCCAGCACCCCGGGATCAGCCGATGCCCATTCATCCAGCAGTTGGGTGAAATTACGAAAGATCTGGGAGGCAAAGAACGATCCCGGAACCTGTCCATTGACCCACTGAATTTCAATGGCCTGATCCAGCCGGTCCTCAAATGGATTATATTGTACGCGAGTTCTTTCGGGCCCCTTCCAGATTTGGATGCCGCAACGTTTCGTAATGGCCGACAGCAGGGTCGACTTGCCGGTGCCGTTTTCACCTACAAAAAAGGTTACCGGGGTTTTAAACTCAATCTGCCGGGTGGCTGCAAACACCGAAAGGTTGAACGGATAGACCTTTTGGGCGGGAAATTTGGCGTGCAACAATTGGATACGTTTCAAATGCATAGCGTATGTAATCCATGATTATGCTTAATTCAAAAAGCCGAAGGTGCTCTTAAATCACAAATTAGAATAATTTTCCACCCCCCAACACGATATTCTGCAATGGATTGTCGAGCATGCATTTCGGCCACTTAGGGTTGCCAACTTTTGGGCAAATGCCAGATCAAGTTGTGCGTGCCTGCTTTGAAGCGATGACATAAAAAAGCCACCGTGCAAATAGCCCGTCAATAGGGGAAGCGCAAGATGGCTTTTTAGCTCGAAGATCTCTGGACTAAGAAGAATTTTCCGCCACCCAGATGTTTAATCGCGGTCGTATATTTTGGGTTTTGGGTGGATTATTCTCTAAAACTTGCAGTTGCGGCATCACCAAGTTGCGACCATTGGCCTTGGCCTGGTATAGCATAGTGTCGGCTTCTCTGATCAATACTTGTCTGTCGGCATACTTGCCCAAAGAGGCAATTCCGAAACTGGCCGTTATTTGAATTTTGTGGCCATCTGTGATGCTAATGGTCTCTTTGGCAATCAATTGCCGAAGTTGTTCAGCCAGCATCAAAGCGCTGCGCTTTTTGGTCTCCGGCAAAACGATGACAAACTCTTCACCACCAAACCGGCAAAGATAGTCACCCTTGCGGATGCGGCGCATGACCATTTGAACCAACGTCTGCAAAACCGTATCGCCAGCCTGATGCCCATAGGTGTCATTAACCTTTTTGAAATGATCGATGTCAAACATAATAATCGACAGATCTTTGCCATGTCGCTGGGCTCCGGCGATGTTGTGATCAACTAAACGATTAAATTCGCGCCGGTTGTAACAATTGGTCAGGGGATCAAAAGCCACGGCGCTTTTAAGACGTTTAATATTCATAACGTTGGTTAGAACCACGCCCAAGGTTTTAATGATGATGTTAATGGTGTCCCGGTTATGCTGCAATATCTTGCGGTCTGGCACCAGATAGAGACGTGCAAAATAACCCTCATCCATTAAAATAAAGGTCATGAGATCATCACGATTAAAAGATACCGCATCGCGTTGGGCTTGTTGGCCTTTTGCAAAAAAATGGGTCTTAAAATCAGCCGTATATTCAAAATCGGAGCGGATGATGTTTTTAACGTGTTTTTTATAGATGCGTGGATCGATCCATACATCCAGTTGGTCTTCATCCTGAAGGGCAAATGCGAATAACTGAGAATTTAACACATCTCTTAAACATTTAGCAGCTTCGCGCAAAACCCCATCCAAATCTTGCATCTGATTCAATCCAATCAGATAACGGCTTAGCGTTTTATAATCGACTTTAGGGGCCAGGCCCAAAACATCTGAAACGGACTTGGTCAGCCTGCGATACATTAACTTCACTGCTGCTTGCATAAATTGGCTTCCATGTTGCTGAGAATGATATTTAACTGAGCAAATCACTTTAGCATAAGAGACATGCAAACATAATGCCATTTTAAAACAGTATTGTTACAGTGGTTTTAAGTGCTTGAAAACAAACGCTCGGCAGAGTTTACCTCATTGGCAGCAAATATTGCCGCCAAACACCTCATAATTAAAACAGCTATCATCTCAAATTTTAGTTACCGATTTATCTGTAAATTTCGTCAATATTTTGGCAGCCGATAAAAGGTTTTTCGTTAGCATCAATCAAATTATAAACCATCATATCCCAATTTGACATTTTCATATTAAATCTTAACTTGACATCTGCTAAACTAACTGCCCCTTGAATAAAAACAATGGTATATGCTTATCAGTTAGTTTTATTCGGCAGAATAATAATGGAGGTTAGCTAATGTTTCATGCAGAAACAAAAGATCAGGTTCTTGAACGTCTGTTGCGGGAAGATAAGCCCAAGTGTCCTTATTGTGAAACCGAGATGAACTTATGGGAAGTACCGCAATTAACCGCCTGCGATGGCCTTGGTTGGGGCACGCCTTATCTCTGGATCTGCTTCAACGACGAATGTACGCTGTATGCCAACGGCTGGGAAAACATGCGCGAAAATTATGGCCGCAACTCATCCTACCGCTGCATGTGCTACCCGGGAACCCACAAGCCGGAATGCATTCCGGTTTTCAGTCCCGAGGGCGCCAAAGGACAAATTATCGACGCGCAGGTGGCAAAGCAAGAGCAAGTACTGGTGCAAAAAACCAAAAAAGGGCTTGCTGTTTTGGATACCTGTAAAGTGGAAAAGAATTATACCACTACTATAAAAATGTTGACGAGTGCCGAACAACCGCAACGCGTCCGGTTAAAATCCGCCGAAATTATTGGTGAGATTGGCACCATCGAATGTATTGAACCGATTCGCAATGCCAAATTTGGCAACGATCTGATTCAAAAGGCCGCTGATGATTCCATCAAAAAAATTCACGAACGCTTTTTTACACGCGAATGTCCCCATTGTGCCGAAATCATCAAAAAACGGGCCAAAATCTGTAAACACTGCAACCAAGACATGGCCGGTAAATAAGCAAGGTACCCGCCCAAACATCAAGATTTCAACCGATTGTAGCTTTGTTCTTCAAAAAACGTCATGGTCTAAACGCCCTTGACGTTTTTTTATGGGCAATACCGGCTAAACTTCCTCACGCCACCGTCTGACATTGACATATTCCATATCATAGGTACGGAATATTAGCGCTTCGCGTTGAGCGCGACTTTCCGGCAAGGATTGGAACTTAAGCTGGCCCCATTTTTCAGTCAACTGCTTTTGGGTGGGAATCGCGGCGATATCCTTACCCAGACACTCGCCGGTGATGGTATCCCATACAATAGCATTTAGCCCATCTGAAACTACCGCAAACGGTATCTGAAAATTATCCAAAAGGCGGGCGGCAGCTATTATTTCTCTTTCACATGAATTTAAAGAACCGGCGGCACATTTAATCGCCAAGACACGCTTGGCTTGCATGCTAACGACTAGATCCACCTTCGATTCATAAGGTTTGCCCTTAATAGTCAGCGCAATATCTGCGTCGACTTCAATGTCTTTCTTGGAATAGCCTTTATTTTCGACCAACATGCGTGCAACCATCTGCCGGTTTTCTTCCCACCCGATGTTGGGTATCTCTTTGCCCGTAATGAAATCGATCAGCGTTTGACCTGGTTTGGGGGTACCCATCGGTTTAAATCCTGTCAATCATATCAATAGGTGGCTTATACATCTTTCGATTCCGCAGTGCTGTCAGATAGATAGAATTTTTTCAGGCTTTTGGTTCGGATTCGTTTGGCATCGATCCAGAGACCTTCAAGATCATAAAACTGGCGAACACTGTCAAAAAAAATATGGATCACGATATAGCCGTAGTCCATTAAAATCCAGTGGCCTTCGCGCTGGCCTTCAACACTGAGCGGCTGAATGCCCTGTTTTTTAAGGGTCGTTTTGACATGCTCGGCGATCGCCATTACCTGCCGGCTGGAACGGCCGCTGCAAATCAGAAAGGCATCGGCCACAGATGTCAGGTTTTTCACATCAAGCAGCACCGGGTTGAGGACCTTCTTACCCACAACCGCTTTCACAAATATATCGAGTGATGGTTCTCGCTTTTTCGTCATTGATAAAGTCCTTTGCGCTGAATGTACTCGGCAACTTGCGGCGGCACCAGCGACGCAATCGATTGTCTCCGTTTCAATTGTTCCCGGACGGCAGTGGCGGAAATATCAAGCGGCGCAACATCATATAAGGATACCGGTTGGAGTTTTGCGTGTGTGAAACACTTTTTTTCTACTGAATATCGATATCGTGGCGAGATGATGGATGTTAAATATTGGTCCACCAGGGTTTGCATCTGATTAAAATCTGCACCGCCAACGCCGGGCCGCAGCATAACGATAGAGGCGATCAGTCGAAAAAGATCCGCATATGATTTCCATGTTTGAATCTCCAAAAATGCATCCAGCCCCATTAACAAAAAGAGCTGATCGTCATCATCATATTCATTCTTTAATGAACACACCGTGTCAATGGTGTATGAATAACCGGCGCGTTTCAGTTCGGAATCGGAAAGGCTCAAGCCTTGGTAACCGGCAATGGCCAAACGCACCATTTCGAGCCGATCTTTGGGTTTACAAATGTTTATCGGATCTTTATGGGGCGGCAGGGCCGAAGGGATGAAAACCACCGTATCAAGTGCAAAATGGGCCTTTACGCGTTTGGCGGCTTTTAAGTGTCCCAAATGAATAGGATTAAAAGTGCCTCCGAACAATCCGATACGCATATGAGTTATCTATATTTAACTTTTGATTAGAATAGAGATTAGCTTTTCACACAATTTTTCAAGACGATTAAAGATGCTCTCTTATCCCTACACCATCGAAAAGTTCTGATGGCAAGATTTCTGAACCGAGTTTTAGGTACGACAAACATTTAAAATCAATCGGAATCGACCGTAATGGCAAAATTATCCCGGTGTATTACCTCATCAAAAGGCTTATCCCCCAGCCGTGTCTTGATTTCACTGGTCCTCAAACCCTTAATCTTTGAAATGTCGGTCGAACTGTAATTAACCAAGCCGGTACCGATAACTTGATTCACATTGGAGCTGACTGTTACGGGGGCGCCCATTCCAAATTCGCCCTCGATTCCGACGATGCCGCTGGGAAGCAAACTTTTGCCCCGGTTTAAAATGGCATTGGCCGCTCCCTTATCCACCTTTATGATACCACGGGGCTTCAAACTAAAAGCAATCCAGCATTTGCGGCTGGGCAACCTTTCTTTTTGGGGGATGAAAAGGGTGCCGTGTTCCTCACCGTCAAATATACCGGCTAACGTATCCGATTTCAATCCATTGGCGATAATCATGGGAATGCCGGCAGATGTCAACTTTTTGGCAGCCTTTATCTTGCTCAACATTCCACCCGTGCCCAACGCCCCTGGAATATCACCGGCATATTTTTCAATGCTTTTGCTTATGGTGGTAACCGTGGAAATCAGTTTGGCATCCGAGGCCGTACGCGGATCTTTGTCGAACAATCCATCAATATCCGTTAAGTTAATCAAAAAATCAGCGTCCATTAATAACGTGATCAGAGCGGCTAAATGATCATTGTCGCCAAATTGTATGGATTCCACCGACACCGTGTCGTTTTCATTAATAACCGGGACCACCTGCCAGGACAATAGCGTATACAAGGTGTTGCGGGCATTTAAATAGCGCTTGCGATGGCTGAGTCCGTCGCTGGTAAGCAACATTTGCGCAACTTTTTTCTGATAACGCCCAAAGGCCTTTTCGTAGGCCATCATCAGACCCGGCTGACCCACCGCCGCTGCGGCCTGCCGCTTGGGTATTTCATCCGGACGTTTGCCTAGACCAATTTTTTTAATGCCTGACGCCATGGCACCGGAGGAAACCAGGATAATTTCCAAGCCGCCGTTGATAAGATCACAGATTTGAGTCGATATGGCATTGATCGCTTCAATGTTTAAACCATTGGCCTGGGTGAGTACATTGCTGCCGATTTTGACAATGACACGTTTGACGCCTGTAACATACGATTTTCGATTAATCGCCATTTTCTGCATCCAGCATGTTTACAAGTTTAGACTTTAATTGATCCAAGCCCTGACCGGTGGCGGCCGATATGGTCATGATATCATCGCGGTCGAGGGCCGTGCGAACAGCATCCACGGCCTTTTGCGTGTCGATGATATCTAATTTGTTTAAAACGATCAATTGGGGTTTGGTATTTAGGGCACGGTTGTGTTGACACAACTCGCTGTTAACCGTTTGAAAAGCACTTAAGGGATTATGCGGGTCCACAGTTGACGCATCAATTAGGTGCAATAACATCCGCGTGCGTTCAATATGTTTGAGAAAATGGGTTCCCAATCCAGCACCTTGGTGGGCACCTTCAATTAAACCGGGAATGTCCGCCACAACAAACGGTTCGGCCCATTCCGTGTGCACCACGCCAAGGTTGGGCGTCAGAGTTGTGAAGGGATAATCAGCGATTTTGGGCGATGCGGCCGATATTTTACTGAGAAGGGTCGATTTGCCAGCGTTCGGCAACCCAATAATACCGATATCGGCCAGCAATTTGAGTTCAAGTTTTAAATTGAGGATTTCACCGGACGCACCCGGCTGGGCAAATCGGGGGGCTCTATTGGTCGATGTTTTAAAACGCGCATTGCCTTGTCCGCCTCGTCCGCCACGGGCAATGATATAGGTTTCATGCGCGGTCACCAAATCACAAATAAGGTGATCGGTGTCTGTATCAAAAACCAGGGTTCCCGCCGGGACTTCAATGGTGGCATCGGCGCCATTGCGGCCGGTTTTGCGTTTACCCAACCCGCTGGCACCATTTTTTGCTCGAAAATGACGTTTGAATCGCAAGTGGTACAGCGTGCGCTTGCGCGGAGAAGTTTTTATGACGACATTGCCGCCCTTACCGCCGTCACCGCCGTCGGGCCCACCGCGAGGTACATATTTTTCGCGTCTGAAGCTGACGCATCCCTTACCACCATCACCGGATTGGACGGTAACAAGGGCCTCATCAATGAATTTCACTCTGGATAAATGCTAACTTTCTTGCGCGAGCGCCCCATCCGTTCAAAGGCAACCACCCCATCAATCTTGGCATAGAGGGTATAGTCTTTGCCCATGCCGACATTGTTGCCCGGATGCACCTTGGTACCCAGTTGTCTGATCAATATATTGCCGGCTTTAACACGCTGCCCGCCAAATCGTTTGACCCCGCGCCGCTGCGCATTGCTGTCACGACCGTTTTTAGAACTGCCGCCTGCTTTCTTATGAGCCATCGATATATCTCCTTACGTTTAGAACTATTGGAATTTAATGCTGTCAATTTGAATCGCCGTGTATTGCTGGCGATGACCCTGTTTACGACGATAACGTTTACGGCGCTTGTATTTAAAAACAATGATTTTTTTGGCCTTGCCTTGTTCAATGATGTGCCCTTTGACCTCCACGTTTGCCAGCAACGGGCGCCCCACCTCAACTTTGTCGCCATCAGATACCATCAAGACCTGATCAAACAGGATTTCTGATCCCACATCACCTTCCATTTTTTCAAATCGCAGGGTATCGCCCTCTTGCACTTTATATTGTTTACCACCCGTATTAACGACCGCATACATGGATCGAATCCTCCTTATGAAATACATAATCAGGTTTGCCAAATTTCAAAACTCGCAAATATTAAATGTTTCATATTTTTTGTCAAGTAAAATATGAGATGTAACCGTTCGTTAAATAATTTATCAATATTTGCTCAAAATAGAATATGAGCGATCACCCTTGCAACAAGGCGCACTGCATTGATGGTCAGAGAAATTAGCATCAGGACCGCGTGTTCACTTTTCGATTCATGCTTATCCAACAATATACCACGGCTAAGGCCATGTTTGTCATGACTTTGCCGACATCATCCGGCCTATGCTATAACTGGCTGTCAATGGCTGGGGTGGACAGACGCTATATTGTTTTTATG
This sequence comes from Desulfobacterales bacterium, assembly GCA_030066785.1. Lineage (GTDB taxonomy): Bacteria > Desulfobacterota > Desulfobacteria > Desulfobacterales > JASJAZ01 > JASJAZ01. Next base: position 12,530 of record JASJAZ010000024.1, read on the forward strand.
TTGTAAATAAAACCGGAAGTCGAAGTGGGAATATAATGAAAATTGTATCCATCGCCATCAGTTCTAAAAAAGGAACGCGTAAAAAATGTACCGATCAGGCCGAATTAATCCCCAATCACGGCGTCAAAGGCGATGCCCATGCCGGTGAATGGCACCGCCAGGTCAGTTTTTTGGCCCAGGAAAGTATTGATACGGTACGCCAGCAAGGATTGGACGTATCTTTCGGTGATTTTGCGGAAAATATCGCTACCCAGGGGATTGATTGGTTAAGCCTGCCGGTGGGCACCCGTTTGCAACTGGGCGTCACTGCCTTAGTGGAAATTACCCAGATCGGTAAAGAATGTCATCAGAAATGTGCTATCTACTATAAAGCCGGCGACTGCATTATGCCGCGCGAAGGTGTGTTTGCAAGGGTTCTGGAGGGGGGAACCGTACGCACCGGTGATGCCATCCAAATATTGACAGATCAATCCAGCAATGATTGACCATTATACGACATCATCCTTTTCCCTAATAACCAGAACTAAGCTCCAAATAAAAAGGGGGGTTCGTCAAAACGAAGCCCCCTTCGATAGGATTGGACGAAATTTAATGATCAGGCGCCGGCCGCCTCCTGTTTAACCCCAATCGCGATTTTAAATAAAAGGGTCAACACCAAAAAACCTGCCGCCCATACGCCGATACTGATCAAGACTTCCGGCAGAGTGGGGATATACTCATTAACATGATGCATCGGATTGGGTACAAACCCTCCGGCAATCATGCCCATGCCTTTGTCGATCCAGGTGCCGGCAAACACAAAGAGGCACGCTACCGCCAGAATAGTTTCATTTTGACGCGCAGCCGGGATCAGCAGCAACAAGATAGCAGTGAGCATTAAGCCCATGGATGTCCACATCCAAGGCACCAAAGCGCCATGACCGTGCAGACCAAAGAACAGATAGGTCAGATGTGCGGTGTGTTCGGGTATCTGGCTGTAAGCCGCCACGAACACCTCACAAAGAAAGAAAAAAACATTGATAATGATGGCATAGGTCACAATTTTGGACAGGGTCTGAATCGGCTTGGTGCCGGCATCAAAATTGGTTACCTTGCGGAGCAACAAACACAGCAGAATTAACAAGGACGGCCCGGCGGCAAAGGCTGACGACAAAAAGCGCGGGGCTAGAATGGCGGTAAGCCAAAAGCCACGGCCTGGCAAACCGCAATACAGGAATGCCGTAACCGTATGAATACTGACCGCCCAGGGAATCGAGATATATATTAATAACTTGGCCCATTTGGGAGGCGGCACCCCATAACGCTCAGCCTCCAACACTTTCCACCCAATCACGATGTTGAGAAACAGATACCCGTTTAACACGATCATGTCCCAAAACAACATGGAATTGGGGGTGGGATAAAGGATCACATTTAACACGCGCATCGGTTGACCAAGGTCAACAAAAATAAACAGAATACACATGGTGACCGAGGATACCGCCAGAAATTCACCCAAAATGGTAATTTTCCCAAACGCTTTGTAATCATGCAAGTAATACGGCAGCACCAGCATTACGGCAGACGCCGCTACACCGACCAGGAATGTAAACTGGGCAATGTAAAATCCCCAGGTAACATCGCGGCTCATGCCGGTAATTCCTAAACCGAATTGTAGCTGCCACAAATAGAATCCTGTGCCCACACCAACAATGGCCGCCAGGATTGTCACTAGCCCATAATATTTTTTGTCGCCTTTTAATGCAAGTTCAAGCATAGCAACCTCATACGATGTAGTAAACGCTTGGCTCTGTACCCAGAGACTGTTTACGCCGAATAGTAAAGTTTTCTTTTAACAATTGCCTCACATCCGAAGCGGGGTCATCCAAATCGCCGAAAGCCAAAGCGCCATTGGATACCTCCACACATGCCGGCATTTTGCCAACAGCCAGACGTTCGGCACAGAAATTACATTTTTCCACCACACCCTTCATACGCGTCGGAAACTCGGTGGTCACCTCGGCAATAAAGGGTCGCGGATCGCGGAAATTAAAGCTGCGGGCGCCATAGGGACACGCCGCCATGCAGAAACGGCAGCCGATGCAGCGATGAAAATCCATCAAAACCACTCCGTCACTGGCCCTTTTAAAAGTCGCCTTGGTCGGGCAGGCTCGCACGCATGGCGGATTTTCACAGTGGTTGCACAATACCAAAAACGGTAAATCTTTAACGCGCTCGTTAAGATACCGATTTTCTTTCATTGGAAAGGCGTGCTCAAATTCTTCTTCCCAGATCCACTTGATTTCATGGCGCTCAACCGTAAGGTTGGGCACATTATGCACTTTGTGACAAACCTCGATAATCGGTTCCAAATCTTCAGCCGATTCGAACTGGCGGGTGTCAATCACCATTGCCCAGTGCTTAGCTGTAAGGGCTTTGTCACCCACAACAAACCGGCCTTGGGGTGAGGCCCCATGCTCGGCGGAGGCCGCCCAAACATCAGCCACCGGTTTGGCGCAGACACCCAATGCGGTGAGTCCGGCGATTTTCAAGAAGCTGCGTCTACTTCTTTCCATAGTTCATCTCCTTCGGATTGATATGGCAATCCCAGCAATAAGGACTTACCGAAGCGTAATTGTGACAGCGATCACAAAATTTCGCTTTATCTTCATGACAACCCAGGCAGGTAGTCGTTAACCCTGGATAATATTCTTTGTCGTTCCAGGCCACAAACACGCGCTTGCCCTCGCGCGAAACTGTATCGCGCCATTGGTCTAATAGATGCATGTGGTTTCTGCGAATATCTTCAAGCGGTTTCACACAGGTTTCAGCAGCCTTGGCTGTATCGGATAGCCAAACTTCGGGCGCCGGTGCGGCTTTGCCACGATTATACCAAACCGGAAATAAAACGATCGCAAAGAAGACAACTAAACCAAGTACGATCCATTTTTTATCATTCATCAGCTTCTTCCTCCATTCCCGGCAGTGGTTCACTGCGCAGGTCCGTCGTTCGTTTCTTTTCACCGGGCATTAGCAGGGCGTTGGCGACAAGCTCGGTGGTTCCGGTGACATCCACCTCAGGCACCCAGTATTCCATTAGCGCCGGTAAAGCGGCCCGATCAACGGCGCAGACATTGGCTAGTATATTGACACCATGCTTTTCATGCACATGGCGCACGGCATTGGCGCGCGGAAGTCCGCCCATCATACGCAGTTCCATGTCTTCACCAGCATTTAGGCCCGAGCCGCTGCCGCAGCAAAAGGTTTGTTCCTTAATCGTGTTGCGTGGCATATCATAAAAATGATTACACACGTTTTTGATGACATAGCGGGGTTCTTCAAACATACCCATGCCGCGTGAAGGATTACAGGAATCGTGAAACGTCACCTTAAGATGATCGTTGCGACTGGGATCAAGCTCGAGTTTGTTGTGCTTGATCAAATCCGCAGTGAACTCGGTAATATGAACCATTTTGGTTGATTTCGCATTTTCAAACTTGGTTCCCGTGATGGGCGATACCGGCTCCTCCAAAAAGTCTGCCGGTCCGTTCATGGTATCCATATATTGATGTATAACCCGCCACATGTGGCCACATTCGCCGCCCAGAATCCACTTCACACCCAATCGCTTGGCTTCGGCATACATTTTGGCATTGAGCCGCTTCATGACTTCGTGGGCTGTAAAAAATCCGAAATTGCCGCCTTCCGAAGCATAGGTGCTCCAGGTGACATCCAACCCATATTTTTCTTTCAGATAATGAAACAGCATCATGTAGCCCATACAGGTGTATGTTCCCGGATCGGCAAACACGTCGCCGGAAGGGGTGATAAAGAGAATGTCGGCGCCTTTTTTGTTGAAGTTAGGCTCCAACCGCAAACCGGTGATATCTTCAATATCATCCACAAAAAAATCCAGCATGTCTTTGTAGGCATGGGGCTGGATGCCAAGATGGTTGCCGGTGCGGTAGCAGTTAGCGACCGGTGTGGCAATCCAGTCGATGTTGAGCCCCAAAAGGTTCAGCAGTTCGCGACCGAAAATGGTAATTTCGGCGGTATCAATTCCATAAGGGCAAAACAGTGAGCAACGTCGGCACTCCGTGCATTGAAACAGATAGTACCACCACTCTTTCAGAACATTGGCCGTCATGGGGCGTGCACCGGCCAGTTTGCCGAAAATTTTACCAAAACGGGTAAAATCATTCCGATAAACAGAGCGCAGCAGCTCGGCGCGCAGCACCGGCATATTTTTGGGATCGCCAGTGCCGATGAAAAAGTGGCACTTGTCGGAACAGGCACCGCATCGCACGCAAATATCCATGAAAACTTTAATAGATCGGAACCGCTCTAAACGCTCCTTGAAACCTTCATGCAAAATCTGTTGCCAGTTTTCCGGCAGTTCCCAATCCTCTTCCATGGGGTTCCATTTACGGGCGTTCGGCAAGCCTAGCGTTTCCACACTTTTGGGATTGGATGCATAGCAATACATTCCCTTGCGGATGTTAACCGGTGTATTCATCCAACCCGAATGCGGTGTATGATAGTCCAGGTTTGCTTTCATCTCTTCAGGTGTTAACAGATCTGACATTCTTTACTCCTTTTCAACCGGCAGTCCGGCCTCGATCATCTTTTCGCGAAAATCATCTTCGTACTCATCATAGGTGTGAACTTTAACCGGATAATTCCAAGGATTGACATGTCTGGCTTCACGTGTGTTGGTTGTCGTATTCCGGGTAGGACTAAGGAAGATGCCGCCCAGATGCATCAATTTGCTAAATGGAAAATACGCTAAAAGTGCGCTGACCATGAAAACATGTACAAAGAAAATACCATCCACCCCTTCGGGAATGGTGGGACGCAACGTGACCAAGCCCATGGAGAGTTCTTTGGCGGCGGTAACATCAATCTTCAAATCGGGCACATAGCGCATCAGAATCCCGGAAGCGGCGATGCCGATAATCAAAAATAGCGGGAAATAATCCGAGGATAGTGAGATGTATTTCACCTGCGGCAGAAAGATTCTCCTGAGAAAAAGATAGGTGGCGGCAGCCAGCAGGGCGACACCCGACAGCATAAGTCCCGGCAGCATGACCTGCATAAATCCATCCAGACTTTCTAGCAGCATCAGTGCTTGGGGAACCGGTTCGGTGAAAAACCGTAAATGTCGGACCAAGGTAACCAGAAACGCCCAGTGAAACACCAAGGCTCCCAACCACAACCATTTTTCCATCTCATAGGAGGATTGGGCGTCTTCACTCATGCGGAATTTGGTATTTCTGAAAAGGGATCGAAAGACCAGTATTTCAAGCAGCATGCGCACCAAAACCCCAAATTTGCTTGAGGGATTATCGAATTGGTTCGGCTTGATCCAGGGAAGTGATTTCTGCTGACCCGCGGTGGTGGGAATTCTAAACGGCACCGCAGATTTGGCCCAGTTCATCATGCGATATGTAACGCCTGCAACGAATGTCAGGATGGCCAAGTACGGAATCACCACTCCAAACAGATACTTAAACCCCGTGGCGGCTTCTGAAAGAAAATACGATATCAGAAACATCACACAGACAACGAGGAATGGAAAAATGTAGTGTACATTCATCGACGGCTACCTCACTTTTTACCCCTGGCGCCACAATTCTGTGGTAGCGAGAGGGGTTTCCGAATTAAAAGTTATGTGACACTCTTGAGATTCGGTTGTACATCCGAATCCTCAACTATCAACTTTGCACGTTTAAATGTCTGAAGGGTTTTGCGGTGCTCATCGTTGGTTCTTAGGCTAAAAATGGTTTCACGACATTGCATATAAATGTCAAAGGCAATGAGCCCGATAATATCTATTCTACTTTCAAGCTGGTCGCACGCACGGCGAGCATTTTTGTCATCTAAAGCTTGATTGATTCGCTTTCTAAGTATTGTTTTTAATTCAAATATGAAGGCTAGCGCCTGGGAAGGTGTGAAATCTTGAACCGCGCGGATACGGATAATCGGATCTAGGTATCCAATAATTTGTTCCCGGTTGAGGTCTGTGAACAGGCTGTCAAACAAACCTTGTAAACCGCGCAAGGTCGTGCTGCCCACCGGGTTGGCAAACTGATCTTTGCGATTTTTCAGGAAGCGGGCTGTGTCCTGTGGATATGTTTCAATAACGGTCTGAAACCACTTATTAACAATCGCCCCTTTGTGTTGTTCCAAGATTTCCGCGAGACCCATGCTCCAAGCAGCTCCTAATTCACTGATTTTGCCTTGTCATTCAAGCAACCTTGAATAGCGTAAAGCGGTTGTTTTGCAAAAATATGAGCCACTTACGCCAAAGGCCGGTTTATATACAAATTGCCAAACCATGTCAAGGCAAAAGAAAATGGCCATTGTGCCAAGACATGGTCGAAAGAAGAGACAACACCATCTAGCGCTATCGTTTTTTTTGGTACAATCGCTTGTATGGTTGGCGCTGCAGTTCGCGATAATCGGCCAAGGCCCGGTACAAAGCGCCAACCGCCAGCTCCGCACAATGGAAATGGTCGGGGGGCAGGGTTTCAAGGAACTGCGACACATTTTCAGGTTTCAAGCGCCACGCATCATTGAGCGAGCGGCCTTCGGTGAGATAGGCCACCCCGTTGGCGCACGCATTGGTATTCAAACAACCGTTGGTATCAAAGCAGATGGCTTGAATAAGACCGTTGCGAATCTTCAAGAACATCTCCACTGTATCGCCACAGTCTCCCGTATTTTTACCATAGCCGTCAGGATCTGTGAGTCGCTCGCGTTTATCCGTGCGAAAGGCCATCTCTAAAAATCGCAGAGAATGTTCTTGCCAAAAATCAGACGTATTCTGAGCCATGCTGTTATTCCATTTCTTCACTATTCGGCAAGGGATTTACCATTGCCACCATCCAGGTAGCGCTTAAGTAAATTTTCAAAAAGCAATACGGCCGCGACCAGTGCGTTTTCATCAAAATTAAAATGCGACGAATGCAACCCGTACTGGAAACCTTCATGGGGGTTATGGCAACCGATACCGATCATGAACCCTCCCCATTGCTGACAGAAAAACGAAAAATCCTCCGATCCCATGCGCGGGCGTTCAATGCGCGTTGCATCACCTCCAAACACCTCCGTGGTTGTTTTAATGGCATGCGCAACCAGCTTAGGGTCGTTGATCAGTGCCGGGTATCCATCCTTTATTTCAAAACTTCCCTCTACATCAAACGATTTAGCGGTACCGGTTACCATGTCTCGTATCCGTGCAATCAGTCGCTCCCGCATATCAGGCTGCAACGTGCGCAGGGTGCCGTTCAGCACAGCTGTTTCAGGGATGATGTTGGCGGCGGTTCCGGCATGAAATTGACCGATGGTCACAACGGCACTTGCCAGCGGATCGATTTCGCGACTAATCAGGTTTTGGAATTGTACGACTAAGTGGGCACCAGCGATGATGGGATCTTTGCACTGATGGGGATGCGCCCCATGGCCGCCTTTGCCGGTTAGGCGGATCGCAAACAGGTCGGCGGCAGCATTGCAGATGTTTTCAGCAATACCAAATTGACCCACCGGTAACTCGGGATAAAGGTGACCGGCAAACACCGCTTTAACCGGTTTGTCATCGAAAAAACCGCTATCCAGCATCGCGCGCGCACCGGCACCGCCCTCCTCCGCCGGCTGAAAGATAAACAAAATTTCACCCGCGCCGTTAGCATGCCAACCGGTATCCTTCAATCTGCGAAGAATTCCTAATGCAATCGTCATATGACCGTCGTGTCCACACGCATGCATGTATCCGGTATTTTGTGATCGGTACGCAACATCATTGGCCTCTTCCAAGTGCAGGGCGTCCATGTCGGCGCGGTAAGCAATCAACAAACCGGAATTCACTGCTTGTAATCGCGCCACAATGCCGGTGCCCCCAACACCCTTTTCAAACGGAACATCTAGTCGTTTGAGTTCGCGGCAAATCGTCTCTGCGGTTTTAAACTCCTTGTAGGCCGGCTCCGGAAAACGGTGAAACTCTCGCCGCAACTGAACGAGCCAATCGCTAAACTCCTGATTCAATGATGCAACTGTCATAAACAATACTCCGGTTCCGCATTACAATTAGAGGTTGATAATACTTCAGGCCCCACCAACTGTTCAAATCCATAAACCTGTGCTGTATTAAAATCAAAACTATTTGTTATAGTCCGGCATATAAAATTGTGCGTGGTATAAAATTTTAAATGGATCAAACCAAAAAGCCTTTATCATTATAATCCATTGATATTTAAATATCTAAAGGTATATTGTTCTAAATTTTCTATCGGCCCATTTTGAGATGGTGATGGTTGAAGCATAAAGGCGATAAAGTATAACTGAAAAAGCGACATTAACGCTTACGGTCCTAAAACCCGACTTCTATTGCTGATCCGGGGTTAAAAAACCACCATGCAAAAAGAATTAAAAGCCAACCCAATGTATCAATTTTTATCCGTGCTGACCATCGCCTCGACGGTGGGACTTCAAGGCTGGCTTATTCTGTTTAATAATTTTGCCGTTGAAATGGCACATCTTGACGGCCATCATATCGGCGTCATTCAATCCATCAGAGAAATTCCCGGTTTTTTAACTTTTCTCGTTATTTTTGTCATTTTATTAGTCCGTGAATACCGCGTCTCCGCCCTTTCCATCCTTTTCCTGGGACTAGGTCTGATGGCCACCGGCTGGCTACCCACTTTTTACGGACTAATTTTGACCACATTGATCTCTAGCTTTGGTTTTCACTATTATGAAACGACCAATCAGTCCCTCACCCTGCAATACTTTAAAAAAGATATTTCTCCGTGGGTATTTGGTAAATTGCGCAGCCTGGCCGCGGCATCCAGCATTGTAGTCGGCGTTATCATCTATTGCATCAAACCATATCTTAGCTTTATCCAAATGTACATGCTGATCGGTGGTGCCGTCGCAGTGGCCGGTCTATGGGGATTTTTGCGGGATCCCTCACAGACCGACATTGCCCCGCAGCGCAAGCGTTTGATTGTACGCAAAAAATACTGGCTCTACTACTTTCTCACATTCATGGCCGGCGCCCGGCGTCAAATTTTCATCGCTTTTGCGGTATTTTTGTTGGTAAAAAAGTTTCAGTTCTCGGTCCAAGATGTCACCGCCCTATTTGTTATCAACAATGCCGTTAACTATTTCTTAAGCCCCTGGATTGGCAAGTGGATCATTCGTTTCGGCGAACGTAAAGTTCTTTCTCTGGAATACTTCAGCCTGATATTTATCTTTCTGGCCTATGCGGTGGTCGATTCTAAGCTCATCGTTGCGTTTCTGTACATTCTGGATCATATCTTTTTTAACTTTGCAATTGCTATCAAAACTTATTTTCAAAAAATCGGAGATCCGCGTGACATTGCTCCCAGCATGGCGGTTGGATTTACGGCGAGCCATATTGCCGCCATCGTCATCCCTGCCCTTGGTGGCTTGTTGTGGATCGTCGATTATCGCATCCCCTTTGTGATGGGTGCGGTTTTCAGCCTGATATCACTCATCGCCGTCCAACAGATAAACATCCCCAAGCACCAACTTAACGAAAAATAGCCACACCCCTTTTCACGGCAAATATTACGATTCCCGATGCAGGCCTATGCGTGGGGATTCGGCGACACTGTCAGTCCTGTCCCTGAATTGTCATTTGAATAAAACTACCATGGCTAAAGTCTACCCCGTGCTTTAAAATCCTTTTAAAACTTCTAACACCTTAGGGTTGCCGCAAATTACTGCCAGGGGCTCATTCTTGACCCGCCATATTTGAAATGTTATACCGGGCCAGCTTCACTTTATGTAATTATTAGTATTTCAAAAACCGCCAAGCAAAGAGGTTTCGCAATGATTCCTGAAATCAATAGAATTTTGTATGCAACCGATTTGTCGGAAAATGCCCGCTATGCATTTGGTTATGCCGCGACCCTGGCCAACAAGTTTGATGCTAAGATAACGTTATTACATGTCCTGGACGGCGTAAATCCCGGCATTGAAGAACAGATAATTGGATACCTAGGCAAAGAAAAGTGGCAGCAAATCAGCAACGACAATGAGCAACAGTTTGTTGAAAAAATTAAGGCACGCATTTCCGACTTTTGCAATCAGATGGCCCTGCATTTCAAAGAGTGTCCGTTTCTGGTTGACCAAATTAAAGTTAGCCGTGGTGAACCGGTGGAGGAAATCTTGGAGCATTCCAACGCAAAGAACTGTGATATCATTGTGATGGGAACCCACGGTACAGGTCTGTTCAGCGGTAAGCTTATGGGTAGTACAGCGCGCCGGGTGTTGCGCCGGAGCGAAAAACCGGTAATGGTGATACCGCTGTCGTGAATAGTGTTGCCGCAATTGATGGCGACGTATTAAAAAATTGAAAAGTCCTTATGCTGGACGACATAAGGACTTTCATGTTCTCGGAGCCATCAATATCCTAACGTAAGGCAGATGGTGATTAGAATTGCAATGAATAATCGCGATGGACCGACCGACAACCGGCAATCTCTTTGACCTGCTCGGACGACATCCGTTGCTGCAATCGAAGACCGATCGAACCCTTGATGGCATTGTCATAAGCGGCAAGTGCCGGACCAATTTCAGTGGTTGCGCGATGACGCCAATCGACTTCCGCCGCAAATAGCTTTAGTCCTTCGTCTAGCGACTGACGGGCCTTTTCGGGTTTTGGCTTTTTGCCTTTAAGCGCCCTGCGTGCTTTGGAAAGCTTGGACTTAATGGCGCTTGTGCCGGCAATCTTACCAAGGGCCTTTTCTGATTGCTTGATTTGTTCCATGGCAGTCTTGGCCGGCTGATTGATAATTGCGGTATCAAGGGCTATCATCTGTTGTTTGAGACCGGCCAAATCATTTGCGCCATCAATGACCTCGCGCAATTCCACAATCGTTTCATAAGCTTGGTCGACGTTATTGCGATACATGCGACGCGCTTGCTTTTCAGCTTTTTCCATTTCCGCATACCGTTTGCTGGCTTCAGTCCACGTCTCAGGAATCTGGTTTTGAAGGTCTGTGATTTCAGTCTCGGTTTTCTTGATATCGGCTTCAATTCGAATGAGATCATTCTTTTCAGGGGAATCGCTCTGCGAAATTCGTATTAAATCCTGTTTCAGTTCATCGACTTTCAATTTGCGATTTCGCATTTCTGACTGCAAACCGCGGACATGCTGATGTAGGGGCCGAAATTCAGGTGCATAGCTGACCCGCTTAGCCTCAGCCTCGCGAACCTTGCTGACTAAATCGAATGTATTCAAGGTACGATCTAAGCTTGTGTTCAAGGCTTTCTGTCTTTTTTCCGGTAAAACACTGAGATCGGTGGCGCGTAAGGTGCTGACATGGTTGCGCAACTGCTCACCGTTTAGATCGTAGTATTCAAAGAGGTATTCTTCGATACAGTACTGCAGTCGCGGATTTATTGGCGGTGGCGCTGTTTCCGCAGATAGAGAAATGCGCGTGGGCAGGTAGTTCACCAAAGCGGGCGTCAGCGCAACAATGACTAGGGCGATCAACTGTAATACAATAAAAGGCGCCGCCCCACGATAAATCTGCAGTGTCTTAACAATAGGAGGAGCGACCCCACGCAGGTAAAACAAAGAGAAACCAAAGGGCGGTGTTAAAAATGAAGTCTGCAGGTTAAGGCCAACCATCACACCAAACCACACGGCGGTCACATTGGCACCCGGATCGGCCAGCAGAATGGGCGCGACAATTGGAACGACGACAACCGCTATTTCGAGAAAATCAAGGAAAAAACCGAGGATAAACATCACCGCCATGACGACGATAAATTGAACCCAAAACCCGCCTTCCAGATTGGTTAAAAAATGCTTGACCAATTCTTCCCCGCCAAAACCACGGAAGGCAGAGGTCAACATGGCCGCACCAAGCAGAATAATAAAAACCATGGATGTTGTTTTAGCGGTTTCAATCATGACCGCGTTGAGGGTATCTTCAATTTTATATACCCGCCAGGTACTCCAGGCCACGGCAATCAGCAGCCCAGTGACAGCAACCGCCGCCAGGAAGATACCGATGGCATCCCCCTCCCCGATGCTTTTGACGTTTAGGTCATAGAAGGCGAGGATAATCGCAATCACAACGGTTGAGGTGATGGCCAAAATGGCCGGATAATAAGCGTTGCGTTGACCTTCGGCAAGGCGATAGCCCCCCATGACCATGGCACCAATGGCACCCACCGCACCGGCCTGATTGACCGTGGCCACACCGAGGATGATGGAGCCGAGCACCAAAAGAATAAGGGTCAATGGCGGTGTCAATGCCAAGGCGACCCGTTTGGCAAAGACGCGATCGAACTTGCCTTCATAGGGTACCGGCGGTGCAGATCCTTTTTTAACTAACGCCGCGATCAAGATATAAATGATATACAACCCGACAAGGACCAAACCCGGCACCAGGGCACCCATAAACATTTCACCGGCGCTGGTCGAGGTGACGTCCAGGATCGAAGGCATGCTGAATTCACCGGTTGCGGCCTTGTAAGCTGATTTTCGAAGCGTACTGGCTTGATCGGATGCACCGGTCAACTGGTCAGCAAGAATAATCAGAACAATTGAAGGAGGGATGATCTGGCCTAAGGTACCCGAGGCACAAATCGTGCCCGTGGCCAATGGTTTAGAATAATTGTTACGCAGCATGGCCGGAAGTGAAATCAATCCCATGGCAATCACCGTAGCCCCAACGATACCGGTCGTCGCCGCGAGCAGGGCACCGACCAGAACAACGGAGATTCCCAACCCTCCGGGAACCGGTCCAAACAGTTGGGCCATTGTAACCAAAAGGTCTTCGGCGATCTTGGAGCGTTGGAGCATAATGCCCATAAAAATAAACAGCGGCACCGCGATCAGGGTGTCCCGTTCGACATCCCAATAGAGGCTGCGAAAATTGGTCACGCCGGCACTGAGCCACTGGAAAGGGCCGCCTTCTACGAAGAAGGCGCTGGTGTCTCCTGCAATCAAATAACCAAACAGCGCTGCTAATCCAATGGATATAATAGCCGCGCCTGGCAGTGAGAAGGCGACGGGATAGCCGGAAGAAAGGGCGGCAATCATCAGTAAGAGGAGAAAAGCGAGAAAGACGAGTTCCATGTAGTGACCCTTTTTAATGAAGTATCTTATTGCGACTTACCGGCTGATTGATCACCACCTGGTTCTTGATGAAGGTCAGCGACACTGTCGAGCAGGTAACTGGAAAATTGTACAATCATGGACACGGCGTAGACGGCCAAAAACCCGACCATCAAGTATTTTACGTACAACCCATAGCCGGATTGGGAAACTTCAAAACTGAAAAGCGGGCTGTTGATGCTGCTGGTTTTATCCCACATACCGGTCATGAGGATGATCCACCCCAATGGTAAGCCCAGCAGCAAGGTGCCAACCGTATTAGTCCATGCTTTGCTGCGTTTGCTAAAGCGTGAATACAACACATCGACACGCACATGGCCTTCGTGCACCAGCGTATATGCACTGGCAAATAGAAATAAGGCCGCATACCAGAAACGAACGAGGTCTCCCATAAAAGGTTGTTCGTAGGAAAATACAAATCGGGAAATAACAATCTGGAACTCGGCCAACACTACCAGAAAGGCCAACCAGGTAAATCCCAGGGATCGATTAAAAAAGGCGATGACAAACGACAGCAGGATCAATGGAAGGTGCACATACATGCCACGAAATTGAGGGCGTCCAAGGGCTTGGGTTAGATCATCACCAATGAGTGGTGCCAGGAGCTCCTCCACCCTTAGAAAAGAGATGATGATATCGACAAAACCGATGATCAGAACGATCCAGAAGGACGCCCGAATGATATAGGTCGCAAATTGGGTCAGTAAATCAGCATCCGCTCGCAAGGACCGTCTATGTGTCCCCAGAACATAAAGAATCGCCAGTGCCACTGCTCCCAGGTAACCCAGAAGCTGAAGCCACCCTTGGGTAATCTGATTATCCGCAAGAGGTGTGCGTAAGGCCTCCAGACCAAACCAGCCATAGTGTGCAAAAAAAGACGGCAATCCAGTCCATTGCTGCCTGACATTCAGGTAGTTGTTAATGAGAAAAAACAGCATGAGCGCAACGATCGATACGGCTACTGTTCGCATCAGTAAAGTGATGATTTTACGGCCTGAAGCATCGTTTTTCATAGCCGGGTTTGAAAGCTCACTGGTATCGATGGTGTCTGAAGCGCTCATAGGTTGCGGACTGTTTATATGGTTAGCAGATGTATAATAATTGTGCGATAATACGAAATCAGATAGCCTAATTTGTTAGTTGATTCGTCCCATAAAGATGAGAAATATGGTACCCTTCAGGGTACCATATTTCTTTGCGTATCGATTACAGACCGAGTACGCTGTTGCGCTTGTTAAGGTAGGCCTGATCGGAGATCTTCATCCAGCTTCCAATCTCTTTGCGCGCTTTGGCAAAACTGTCATGGATTCTAGCCGCCAATTTACTATGCTTTCTTGTCTCTTCAAATACTTCGGCAGACGCTTCACCAAACGCTTCGTAGACATCATCATTGAATTCACGCAGTTTAACGCCTTGCTCTTTGATCAGTTTGGCAAGGGCTTCTCCGTTTTTGGCATTGAACTCCGACATCATGACGTCATTTTCCATGGCAGCGGCGGCATCAATCGTCAATTGATCCGATTTTGATAGGCCGTCCCACCACTTTTTATTGATGCCGAGAGAGAGCATCGTACCCGGCTCGTGCATGCCCGGGAAATAATAATACTTGGCGGCTTCATAGAATTTCATGAATCCATCATTCCAAGGACCGACCCACTCCGTCGCATCGATTGATCCGGCAATCAGGTTTTCATAGATCTGGCCGCCGGGAAGGGAAACGGGAGAGGCGCCCAATTTGGCCATGACATCGCCCCCAAGGCCGGGAATACGCATTTTAAGCCCCTTCAGGTCATCGGGGGAGTTGATTTCCTTGCGAAACCATCCGCCCATCTGCGAGCCGGTGTTGCCGGTCACCAGTCCTTTGACCCCAAATGCGGCGCCCAGTTCATCCCATAATTCCTGGCCGCCGCCGAAGCGCATCCAGGCGTTCAATTCTGTGTAGGTTAAACCAAACGGAACCGCTGCAAAATAAGCAAAACCAGGATGCTTGCCTTTCCAATAGTATTCGGCGCCATGATACATCTGGGCATTACCCGAGGCAACCTCATCGAATGAATCAAAGGCCTTTACCCGCTCATTCGCGGCAAAATAGTTCACTTTCATACGACCGTTGGTCATATCGGATAAGCGCTTGGCAAAACGTTGCGCCCCTGTGCCCAGACCAGGAAAATCACGCGGCCACGTCGTCACCATGGTAATTTCCATCTTCTTTTGTGCGTGTACGGCAGGCGCGCCTGCAATCACAGCGCCAGCAGCAATAGCGCCAGCACCAGCTTTCTTGATAAATTCCCGTCTTTTCATAGAGTTCCTCCTCATGTTTGGTTGATAGATCATGTTAGATCAATCGATCTTTCCCGAAAACGACCGTTCACCCGTGCATCAAAGCAAAAAAGATTAACGTAAATGTATAGAAAAATGGCCACCAGGTGTCAAGCAATAAAGGATAATCAAAAATGCTTGAAATAAATAGATTTTTTTAATCACAGAGGGATTGTTGCGAAAGTATGATAGACATGTATCGCCGTTTCAGCAACTCGCCGTTGATTGGTTGACAATCAGAATTCCGAGAGCTCAGCTTGGATCCGAGCAATTAACTTGGTTAGATCAAACACCTATGAATGGTAACCTGTATCAGGATGCCACCGCCGAATCCGCATGTGTTCCGGAAAGGTGTGCGCCTTGAATGAGGATTTTCCCAACAGCATTCGCATGCATTCCTGAATACCTTCGGAAATGGTGGGATGGGGATAAATCGAATTTAGGGCATCTTGAATACTCTTGCCCTGATCCATCAACAGCGTAATGGACATGATGGTGCCGGAGACCTGCGGGCCGGCTGCTCGCATTCCCAAGATTTTTTGGGTGTCATCGTCGCTGGCAATAATTTTGACAAAACCGTTGGTCGACCGCATGGCGATATTGCGCGTTAACATGGCGTTCGCATAGTAAGCCACGCGGTAAGGTATTTTTTTCTGCTGACAAATTCTTTCGTTGAATCCCACCGCCGCCACCGGTGGGTAAAAAAACATGATGGTACTCAGATTTCGATAATTCAGTGGTGGTGTATTTTTTTCAAACATTTGCCGCACGGCATAGCGACCTTCAAGATCCGCCATATTGACCAAAGCCGGATAATGGGTCACATCCCCGGCCGCATAAATACAGGTATCGACCAAACAGTGCCCGTCTGTATCTAAGATTCCGTTGGCATTGGGTTGAATACCGGCATTGTCCAGCCTCAGACATGTAAAATTCGGTCGCCGTCCGATCGAAATCAGCACGGCATCGACTTCGATGCGTTTGGCGGTGGCATTGTCAAAGTCAAGCAAGACCTCCAGGGCCTCAGGCGTTTTCAAAATATTTTTCAGTGACGCTGAATGATGAATGGTCACGCCATTTTGCTCCAGGTTGTTGCCGACAAAATGGCTAATATCTTCATCCTCAAATGGCAAAATGCGCTGCTGATTATCCACCAATATGACGTGGGTGCGTTTAAAATTGGAAAAAATAGTCGCAAATTCACAACCGGTAATGCCGGCACCAATAATCATTAAGCGGCGTGGGAAAGATTTTAGATTTAAAAAACCGTCGGTGTCAAAAATACGCTGCTGATCGATCTCAATATGAGGGAAACGTTGCGGTTTAGAGCCCGTGGCAATGATAAAATAGCCCGCGGTTATAGGCTCTGAGGTATTATCAGGATAGGTCACAACTAATTCGTTACTGGACGCAAACGCTCCCCATCCCCGCTTGTAGGTTATGGATCCCGGACCTTGCCATTGGGAGGGGGCATAAGCCTCAATCTGGTGAAGCATCTGGGTCTGTTTTTCTTTAACGGCTTCCAAAACCGTCTTGCGAACCGCCTGATATTCCACGTGTAGCTGATCGGCGTAAAAACCACGATCCGTTTTAGAGGCCACCGCATAGTCCTTGGAAAGCTCCCACATGGTTTTAGAGGCGAGGGCGCCCCACATGACCCCTGTTCCACCAATTTCATCGCCTTCAACCACACAAACGTTTTTACCATAATCAACCGCAGACATAGCAGCAGCAAAACCGGCAACTCCGCAGCCGATAACGCATAGATCATAAGAATTGGCATTCTTCAAAATACGGACTCCTGAAACTTTCAAATTCAGCGTGATTAAGATGGATATTTACCGGTACAATATGGCGTCAAAAAGTCAAGAGCTTCTTGAATTAATTCTGCTTCATAGAGGTGAGGTTATCACTTTTTTCCAAAAAATAAAGCCCATCTGGATGCAAAATGTTTACTGAATTATGCTTGACCCCCCAACATTAAAGCAATATATTCTGGCTAAATTTCGGGCAAATTACCAATGCTTTTAATGGCGGGCGCGATTATAATTGAGCCTTTCACCATCGTCGATGTTTAATAATATACGATTTCCAAATAACCAATCTCTTAACCGGAATATGACAATTTCCCAACACCATGCGTAAAACGATTTGATAGTTCTCAATAATCCAAGACTGGTGCTCATTGCAGTTGTTTTGTTAGATGGTTTGACTGATAAAGATTTACTCAGATAAAATTTAGCTTGTTATTGTTAGAAAATAAGGTAATTTAGCGATTTTCAATTCTGATAATAGGTCTTTATCGCCTGGTTATGTCATAGTGAAATGATGACTCAGTACGCCGCAACTTCTTCAGATTCCGAAGTCAGGCCAAGTTTGCCTCTAAGGGCTTTAGGTTTATGCCTTGGCGCTTCCACCGTATCGGTGGTTCAGGTTGAATGCGATCCTGCCAAGAATGACAGCCGCCCACATATCCTTAACTACAGCCTGCATCCCCATGAAGGTGATCCCAAGCAGACCTTGCAGAACGCCCTTGAATCCATTGATATGTCCGCCATTGACCGCATTGCCGCTACCGGCCGGCGATTCAGGGAGTTTGTCAATCTTTCCTCGATTCCCGAACCTGAAGCCGTCGAACAAGCTTATCAAATGGTGAAGTTGAAATCCATCGATAGCCCGGCAATTGTTTCAGCCGGGGGTGAAACCTTTATGGTGTATACCCTCAACAAATCAGGCCGTATATCCAATGTGCACACCGGCAATAAATGTGCTTCGGGAACAGGCGAATTTTTTTTACAGCAATTGCGACGCATGAACGTCTCTCTCAAGGAGGCGGCCCAATGGGCGGTGTCGCAAGATCCCTACGCGGTCTCCGGTCGCTGTTCCGTGTTTTGCAAATCAGACTGCACCCATGCCACCAACAAGGGTATTCCTAAGGCCAAAGTTACCGCCGGTTTATGCCAAATGATGGCCAATAAAATTCTGGAGCTTCTGAAAAAGGTTGAGCGTCAAAACATCATGGTTACAGGGGGCACCGCCCAAAATAAAATGATGATCGAATATTTGCGGCGTGAAATTCCCGGCTTGATCGTGCCCAATGAAGCGCCTTATTTCGAAGCGCTCGGGGCGGCGCTCTGGGCGCTTAATCGCACCACCAAGCCATTTCCCGGTTTTGACCGATTGTTCAATCCCGAAGCCACATCGTTTGACAGCCTGTTGCCACTGCAGGAGTTTGAAGAGCTGGTGGAGTTTAAAAGCGTTGCCCAGGATGAGATCCAATCAAACGATCAATGCATTCTGGGCTTGGACGTCGGCTCCACAACAACCAAAGCGGTCTTGTTGCGCAAAACCGATAACGCCATTTTGGCATCGGTTTATCTTCGCACCAACGGCGACCCGGTTGGTGCATCACGCGACTGCTATCAATCGATCTTGTCTCAAATCAGTAATAAAATCGATCCGAATTCCGTTGTTATCTCCGGTTTAGGCGTGTGCGGATCCGGCCGCCAAATCGCCGGCCTGCATGCCCTAACCGACGGCGTCATCAACGAAATCATCGCCCATGCCACAGCGGCAGTTTATTTTGATAGCCAGGTGGACACTATTTTCGAAATTGGGGGACAGGATGCCAAATACACCTATATCACCAATGCGGTGCCTTCTGATTATGCCATGAACGAGGCTTGCTCTGCCGGCACCGGTTCTTTTTTAGAAGAATCGGCTCTGGAAACTTTAGGCGTTAAAATGGAAGACATTGCGGATATTGCCATGCAGGGCCGCCAGCCACCCAATTTCAATGACCAATGTGCCGCATTTATTGCTTCAGACATCAAAAATGCCATCCATGAAGGCATTGCCCATAACGACATTGTGGCTGGTCTGGTGTATTCTATCTGTATGAACTATGCTAATCGGGTTAAAGGCAATCGGCCGGTGGGAGAAAAAGTTTTTATGCAGGGTGGCGTCTGTTACAACCGTGCAGTACCATTGGCAATGGCGGCCTTAGTGGGCAAACCGATCATTGTTCCGCCGGAACCTGGTCTGATGGGAGCCTTTGGTGTTGCTTTGGAAGTTAAAAAACGCATCGAAGCCGGCCTTCTTAAACCCCAGCAGTTTGATCTTGCCGATTTGGTTCAACGCGACATTGATTATAATAAATCATTCATTTGCAAAGGCGGAAAAGAGCAATGCGACCGGCGTTGTGACATCGCAATGATAAACATCGAAGGCACCCAATATCCGTTTGGTGGTGCCTGCAACCGGTATTATAATTTGCGCCATAAGATCAAACACGATGTCGCCACATTGGATCTGGTTCGAATACGGCAAAAACTAATTTTTGAAAAATACGCTGGAAAACTAGATCTTAATTCTGGCCAACAACAACGGGGACGCATCGGACTTAATCGCAGTTTTTTAGTCAACACCTATTATCCCCTCTATTCAACCTTTTTTGCAGAGCTTGGTTTTGAAACCGTCCTGCCGGACGAGCCATCACAGGCAGGAATCGATCTGCGGGGAGCACCGTTTTGCTTTCCTGCAGAACTGACCCACGGCTTCTTCCACAGTTTATTGGCGATGCCCGATCCTCCGGAATATATTTTTCTGCCGCACTTTAAAGCGGTGCCGAGTCAAAGCCAGGAACTCAACTCGGAAGTATGTCCGGTGGTTCAAAGTGAAACCTATTATCTGCGCAGTGCCTTTAATGAAAAAATCGCCGCTTTGAAAAAAGATGGTGTTCAGCTACTGACCCCGGTCATTGACCTTTCCAAGGAGCTGCATGCTCGCAAGAATGCCCTGATCGATACCGCCGTTGAAATACTCGGTGTTCAACGAAGTCGTGCCCGCAAGGCATTTCAAAAAGCTATCGCACGTCAGGAACAATGTTTGAACGAATTAAAAGCGATTGGCGCCAAGGCATTGACAGCCCTACAAAAAGATCCGAATCAGATGGCGGTCGTGATTTTAGGACGCCCCTATAACAGCTTTGTCGATGAGGCCCACATGGGCATTCCCCATAAAATCGCCTCCCGGGGAATCATGGTAATGCCGCTGGATTTCTTACCGCTTGAGGATGAACAAACCAAACGCCATATGTACTGGGGTATGGGGCAACTGATCATCAAAGCCGCACGCTTTGTAAAAAAACACCCGCAGTTATTCGCCACCTATATTACCAATTTTTCATGTGGGCCGGACTCTTTTGTGATTGGCTACGTACGCGATATTATGGGGCGGAAACCATCTCTCACTTTGGAGTTGGATAGCCACACAGCCGATGCCGGCCTGGAAACCCGTATCGAGGCTTTTATTGACATTATAGCGGCCTATCGACGCCTTCTGGCCGACAAAGCCATTTCAATCGAAGAGAAGCGGTTTAACCCGGCACGCTTCGTCTTAAACAACGGTGATGCCCACGTGTTTAGCTCATCGGGAGAACTGCTGTCTTTGACCGATCCTCGGGTAACGATGTTGCTGCCATCAATGGGTCGCATTGGCTCTGAAGTATTTGCAGCGGTGCTCCGTGGTCGCGGTTTTAATGCTAAGGCACATGAACCTTCAAATGAAAATGTCCTCAAACTGGGCCGTGCCAATACATCATGCAAGGAATGCCTGCCGCTTATTTTGACCACGGGCACCTTATTGAACTATATACGCAACGGCAAACGGGATGATGAGGTCGTTTTGTATTTTATGTTTACCGGATCGGGTCCCTGCCGCTTTGGCCAGTACCGCATTTTCATGGAAGATTTGATTCGGCGTCAGGAGATTGCCGATGTCGCCTTGTTTTCGCTGACGTCTGAAAACTCCTACATCGGTATGGGAGAAGGTTTTGACCGCATCGGATGGTGGGCCGTCGTTATTTCTGATGTGTTGGAAGATATACGGGCAATGCTCTTGGCAAATGCTCAAAACACAGACGCAGCCCAGAGGCTCTTTGAAAAAGAGCTTTGTCTCATCATTGGTGAACTGGAAACGGGCGATTATACCGCCATTGAGCATCAGCTTGCACGCACGGCTGAAAGTTTGCAGCAGATTCCTTTAAAGCGGTCACCGGAAGCGGTTCCAACAATCCTGTTGGCAGGCGAAATTTTTGTTCGTCGTGATGGCCTCTCGCGCCAGTATTTAACCGAAAAATTGGCTGCAATGGGATTTGCCACCATCTGCTCACCGGTGGCGGAGTGGGTCTTGTATGCCAACTACTTGGTCAAGAAGGGCCTTGCGGAAACCAACATGACATTGTTGGAAAAGCTTAAGTTCAACATTCGCTGCCGATTTATGGCCAAATATGAAAAGCAAATCAAATCACTGCTTGCCCGTTCCGGATTGGTTCACGATCACCCCATGAATGTGGAGAAATTTATTAAAAACGCATCGCCGTATATGGCACCCGATATGACCGGCGAGGCTATTCTTACGATTGGCGGATCGATTACCGAAATCTCATCCAGTGCCTGCGGCGTGATCGCCATCGGCCCATTCGGGTGCATGCCCAACCGCATTTCTGAGGCAATTCTTGCTGAAGCCATGAACCGAGACGCAAAACTCAAGACCGAACCAGACAACCATCACATTCGTGCGGTTCTCGCCGATGTGGAAGATCTACCCTTTTTAGCCATTGAAAGTGACGGTTCACCGTTTCCCCAACTTATCAACGCCAAGCTGGAGACCTTCTGCATGCGTGCCGAGCGTCTGCATGAAAAAATGCTGGCAGTCAAAGCTTCACAGCAATTAACCACTGCGAATTAAGCTAAGCACGTTTAAAATTAACCCATCACGCTATGTTTATGTAGCCGTAAAACCAAGTTGTCGTTTTATGAATCTGTTTTATGTTTATGTTTAGTTGCAAACGAGCCATAATATAACGAATTATGTTAACATTGGTAGCATTCAACAATTTCCTTTGTTGGCTTAAGATAAACTAAATAGCATTGTTTGACAGATAGGAGGAATATGTATGGAAGATGAACGCTTTGCTGAAATTATCGATGCAGCCATAAAACGAGAAGAAGAAGCGTACGATTTTTACATGGAAATCCATGCCAAAATCGAGGATCAAAGTGCCAAAGATATCATCACATTTATTGCCGGCGAGGAAAAAAAGCATAAAGCATTTCTCGTTGATTACAGGGCGGGAAAATACGGGGCTAAAAAGATGCGTTTAACGGATGTGGTTTACTATAAAATTGCCGAGCACCAGCAAGAACCGGAAATCAAGACCGACATGAATAGCGCCGATGTTTTTTTAGTAGCATCCCACCGTGAGTTGAGTTCTTTCAAGTTCTACACAGAATTGGCTACCATTCATGAGGATGCTGACATTCAGGATCTGCTAACCCGAATTGCCAATGAAGAGCTAAAGCATAAAGAGAAAATGGAATATCTTTACGCCAATACGGCGTTTCCGCAAACCGCTGGAGGTTAAAGGACTATGGCCCATTTACGTTGAATTTAGTAACTATTGGACACTGAATCAGGAGAGCACCGTCTCTCCTTTTTTATGCTTTGTAACGGTCAAAGTTGCCATCTATATGATGGTGATTAGATTTGAATTTGTATCAAATTAACATTTGTCTTGACGCTTTTATAAAATTAAACAATAGAGCTCAATCCGACTTAAATTAGGGACCGAATATAAGCTGAAAAGCATGAATATCGGATTTGTATCGACACGGTTTGCGGGAACAGATGGTGTTTCGCTTGAATCGAGTAAATGGGCAGAGGTTTTTGAAGAAAACGGCCATCTGTGCTTCTGGTTTGCCGGAAAGCTCGACCGAAACCCAGAGTGTAGTTTTCTGGTTTCTGAAGCACACTTTAAACACCAGCTCAATGACCGAATTAATGGCCATATTCTGGGAAAAACCGGACGCAAGCCGTCTGTAACTGGTCAGATTCATGACCTAAGATCACTTCTTAAAAAACAGCTACACGCCTTTATTGATCGATTTAAGATCGATTTGATGATTGTCGAAAATGCGTTGACGATCCCCATGCACGTTCCCCTGGGGCTTGCGTTAGCGGAATGCATTGCCGAAACCCAAATCCCTACAATTGCACACCATCACGATTTTTATTGGGAACGAGTACGCTTTGCCGTCAACGGGGTGGGGGATTATATCCGTATGGCGTTTCCGCCCAATTTGCCTAACATTGAGCATGTGGTCATCAACTCTGAAGCCCGTGAGCAGTTAGCACTGCGCACCGGCATTTCTGCCATGGTGGTACCCAATGTATTAGATTTTGAAAATCCTCCCCGTATGGAATCTTTTTCCACGGACGCTTTTAAGGAATCCATTGGGCTGCAACCCGATGACATCATGATTTTGCAGCCGACACGCATTGTCAGACGTAAAGGCATCGAACAAGCCATTGAATTGGTTAAGGAACTGCGCAATCCGCGCTACAAACTGGTGATATCGCATGAGGCTGGTGACGAAGGTTATGAATACGTAGAATGGCTTAAAACCTATGCCTGCGAACACAGCGTAGATCTGTTTCTGGTATCCGCCCAAATTGCCTGCCCTTGGAAAAATCCCAGAACCAGCCAAAAAGCCCACTCTTTGTGGGATGTGTACCCCAATGCCGATTTCGTTACGTATCCAAGCCTTAGTGAGGGATTTGGTAATGCTTTTCTCGAGACGATCTATTTTCAAAAACCATTGCTCATTAATCGCTATGACACATTTGTACGTGATATCGAACCCAAAGGGTTTGATCTCACTGTGATGGATGGCTTTCTGACCAAAGATACGGTTCAACAGGTATCCGAAATCCTCGAATCCCCTGAAAGGCGCGAGGCAATGGTCACCCATAATTTCAAAATTGCTTCGCGTTATTACTCATACGCTGTTTTAAGAAAAAAGCTTAACACCATATTGCTTAATTTTTTCGGCGATTCAGTTCCCCCGTTATCTCGTGATACCCTGCCATCCCAAGAAAGCACTCCAATGGGTCTTGCTGAAACCACCGTCGTTCACCAGCATTTTGGTGGGCGCCAGTGCACTCCAACGACACTGTAAATAGCAGCCTTGCCTAACACAATATTTGCAGATAATTATGCGTTGGTTTAACATCGGTCGCCGACAGGATAGCGTTCCTTCAAAAAATCCGTTTGGTTATTTAGTGGTATTCGAATCGGATGGACCAATGACACGCACGGATGATGATATTGATAATAACCAGAGGGTGATTACCGTTAGCCGAGAGTGTTAAAAGAAAGGTAAAGATTTATGTTAATTTGAATGCTTAGTGCTCTTTTCAAGTTTGTACATATCACACTGATACCTTGCGTTTCACAGTATTTATTTTGATAGGACTTTATTGGTCACTTAACATCAGAAGTAGGGCGGAGTATGCATATCATCGAAGCTAAACAGATTCATAAAAATTATGCCATTGAAAACCGTGAAATGCGTATATTGTCAGATGTTTCCCTTAACGTGATCGAAGGTGAGACGCTTGTCATTACCGGCAGCAGCGGTAGCGGTAAAACAACGCTTTTAAGCCTTTTGGCCGGTTTAGATAAGCCTACGGGTGGCCACATTTTTATGCAGGGACAAGATATCACCCACATGCATGAAGATGAGTTGGCGCCGCTGCGTAACCAAACCATCGGGTTTGTGTTTCAATCGTTTCATTTGGTACCGTCACTGACTGCTATTGAAAACATTACGTTTCCGGCCGAAATTTGCAAAGATCGCCGTGCCGGCCAAAAGGCCCAAACGTTATTGGAAAGGGTTGGGCTTTTAGGCCGTAAGGCTAATTATCCCCATCAACTTTCGGGGGGTGAGAAACAGCGCGTGGCCATCTGTCGGGCTTTGATCAATGCACCCCGCATCCTTTTTGCGGATGAGCCCACGGGCAATTTGGATTCTGAAAACGGCCAAACCATTCTGCGCTTGCTGCTTGATTTAAAGACCGAGCATCAAGCCACGCTGATCCTGGCAACTCACAGCAATAAAATTGCCGCTATGGCTGATCGCATCATCATGCTCAAAGATGGCCGACTTTTTGAGGAACGCCAGCATGTGGGCTAAACCGTTTTTTCTCAAACAGATGACCCGTGGGGGGCAACAGGCGATTGTCTTTATTCTGTGCGTCACGTTATCCATCGTTACGATCAGCGCCTTGGAAAGCTTGACCCATCAGGTCAACACGGCCTTGACAGAAGACGCCCGGGCCTTACACGCCGCCGACATCATCGTGCGATCGCGTTTGTCAATCTCAAATAATCTTGCCAATCAAATCAAATCCCTGGAAAACGCCGCTATGATCAAAAGTGCGCGGGTGTATGAATTTTACTCCATGGCACGGGCTGTCGACCGACCCGATTCACTGCTGGCCAAATTGAAAGTCGTTGAAAAAGGGTATCCTTTTTATGGCCACATCGAATTGGCTTCCGGACGCCCCTTCCAGCAAGTATTGGCGCCCGGCAACATTATTGTTGCACCGTTGTTGCTGGAAAGATTAGGCCTCGGCATCGGCGATCGAATGAAAATCGGAAACTCACACCTAACCATTGTTGACACCGTGATCAAGGAACCCGATCGCCCTCTAAACTTCTTTGCCTTGGGGCCCCGTATTTTCATATCTGCCGATGATTTAGATGCCCTCGATCTCTTAAAAAAAGGCAGCCGGATTCGTTATTTGTGGTTAATCAAGGTTGCTGATGACAGCCAATTGGAAGCACTTACCAGTCGTTTGAAAAAAACAGCAGGATTAGAAGAACGCGTTAACACCTACCGCACGGCCAATTCACGCATCAAACGTTTTCTGAACAACTTCTTTTTCTTTCTAGCATTGGTTGGAATGCTAATCCTTTTATTGGCAGGGTTTGGTATTCAAAGCGCCATGGGCGCTCTGCTGCGCGACAACCAGAAAACAATTGCCATCATGAAAGCCATTGGAGCTAAAAGTGATTTCATCATTCGCCAATACCTACTTATCGCTTTCATATACGCCACGGTTGGAATAATTATCGGACACTTACTGGGGCTGTTGTTACATAACCTGTTGTTTTCAGCATTGGCCCCTTTGTTACCCGAAGCTTTGGCACCGACCCTGACGGCAACCGCCATCATCAAAGCGTTGGTCATCGGATTTGTCGCCGTGGCGGTATTCACATTTCTTCCTTTACAACGGGTCAAGTTTCTTAAACCAACCGTCATATTTAGAAAAGAGCGGGTAAAGGTCAAAAAAAACATCGGCTATTTTTGTGGATTGGTGATGATCTTACTGGTATTTGTCGCCAGCGTATTGTGGCATATCAATGATTACCGAACGGGAATATATTTTGTCTTGGGAATACTGGCAATGGTTCTGCTTATTGCCGTTTTTACCCAATTCGTTTTATGGATCTTAAACCGCCTACCGGTGCGCTCACTGCTGCTGCGTCAGGCACTTAAAGGACTTTTTCGGCCAGGCAATGCCACACGCGCCATTATCATCAGCCTAACCGCTTCCGTAACCGTTATCTTTGCAATATATCTGGTGGAGCGCAACCTGGATGCCTCCTTCGTTGAATCCTATCCGTCCGATACACCCAATCTCTTCTTTCTTGACATCCAGCCCTCGCAACTAGCTGATTTTAAAAAAACGCTTGGAAAACCCGCAGAGTTTTATCCCATCGTGCGGGCCCGGGTAATTGCCGTAAATGATGAAAAAATTGATCGCCAGCAAGAGCGCCAACGCAGAGGCGATAATTTAGCACGGGTATTCAATCTAACGTATCGCCATCACCTTCTGGCAGATGAACGTATACGCGAAGGTCAAAACCTGTTTCAAAACGATGTCAATGGCGTGCAAGTCTCTCTGCTAGATACGGTTCAGGAAATCAGATCGATGCGCATTGGTGACCGCATTACATTTCGCATCCAAGGAATACCTTTGGAAGCAACAATCACCAGCATCCGTACGCGTACCAAAGAATCGCTGCGCCCGTTTTTTTATTTCGTATTTCCGCAAGAAGTTTTGGAAACGGCACCGCAAACCATTTTCACGGCCATTAATATCTCCAAAACCGCTGTTGCCGATTTGCAAAACCGGATTGTGACACGTTTTCCAAACATCAGTGTGGTTGATATTACCGAGGCACTGGCTGTTGTTGCGGGCGTGATGCAAAAGCTATCAAAAACCGTACGGTTCTTCACTGTTTTTAGCATAGCCGCCGGCGTACTGATTATAATCAGCTCCGTTCTGGCAACACGCATTGCCAGAATTCGTGAAGCTGTGTATTATAAAGTCTTAGGCGCCCGTCGCAGCTTCATATTAAAAGTATTTACACTGGAAAATATGTTTCTGGGATTGATAAGTGGCGCTTTGGCATTGGCCATTGCCCAGGTAGGCAGCTGGCTCATCTGTAAAATGGTGCTGAATATCGATTACCAACCGTTTGCCGGTGCAAGTCTGCTGATGATCATCGCCACGATGCTACTGGTAGTAATGGTCAGCTTGCCGTCTTCTTTGTCGATCCTGAACCAGAAACCTGTGTCTTTTTTACGCGAGCAAACTCAGGAATAGCCCTTGACACGCAGGGGATCATTAAAGGTGAATCTGAAAACACAACATATGATGATTGCCGGCAATAAGCTACACCACATTTTTGTATTTTTGATCGTGGCCGTTTTGTTGGGAAGTTTGGGGGATAACGGCAGTGTCGTGAGCGCTGCTGACAATGCATCTGGAAACTATCAAGGAATTATTGTTGCGGTCGGCAACAGTCTGACGGAGGGGCTCGGAGTTGATGAAGCCAAGGCCTATCCCGCACGACTTCAACGTAAACTGCAGGCGAAGGGCCTGACTTATAAGGTCATCAATGCCGGTATTAGCGGGGAAACCAGCAGTGGCACCCTGTCGCGCATCAGTTGGATACTAAAGCTCCAACCGGATATCGTTATCCTGGAAACCGGCGCCAATGACGGTTTACGGGGCATTGACCCTAACCTAACCAAGCAAAACATCATCGCCGCTATTAAAAAATTGAAAACGCAAAATGTTACCGTCATTTTAGCCGGCATGCAAACATTGCCAAATTTAGGCAAGGAATATGCAGAATCATTTTCCGAAATCTACCCGCAGATTGCTCAAAGCGAAGAAGTTCCGTTGATCCCCTTTTTTTTAGAGGGTGTCGCCGGTGTCCCGGAGCTCAATCAACCGGATGGCATTCATCCGACCGCACAAGGCTATGCGATTATCAGCGAATCCGTATATCCGTATGTACGTGAAGCGATCAAGCACTTAACGCCCAACCGATAACAACACACCAAGCACGATTATTACCTCAAATAAGATACGTTTAGACAAGATTTTAACCTGGTTTAAAAGACTATTCTAATACTTCCCTGTGGATCTGCCCAGCTGCAATCGCCGTAACAGGACCGGTCATCATGGCATCATAATTTTCGTTGAATTCGATAGACAGATTTCCGCCGGGCATGTGCACGGTAATGTGATTATCGCACAGACCGAGCTTTTTAGCTACCGCCGCGGAAGCGACGCTGCTGCTGCCGGATGCCAATGTATAGCCGGCACCTCTTTCCCAAATTTCAATTTGAATCGCCGCCCGGTTTACGACGCGCAGGAACTGAACATTGGTCTTGTTGGGAAAAAGCTCATATTTTTCCAACAAAGGACCGATACGGCATGCTCTTTCCGACGAGACCTCACCTTCGGTGACAACACAATGCGGGTTGCCAATGGTGGCCGCACTAAAAACGATGCGTTCACCGCCAACTTGGATGGTTTCGTTAATAACGTCACGGTCGGTCCCCATAACGGGAATATCTTTACTCTGAAAGCTGACTCGACCCATTGCCACTCTGATTTCTTGACCATCATTTTTTACTTCAGCATTGACATTCCCACCCAAGGTCCAGATTTTAACCGGTTTCTCTGCAATAAGCCCCTGGTCCCAAAGATAACGAACAAATATACGCAAACCATTGCCGCTTTTTTCAGCCTCGGATCCATCGGGATTAAAAATCCTAAGACCGAAATCAGTCTCCTTGCCTTCCATCGGCCCATATAGAATCCCATCGGAGCCAATACCGAAATTCCGATGGCAAATCGTTTTAATCTGTTTTTCGGTTGGGACTGCCGGCCAATGTTGCGGGTCAAGAACGATGTAATCATTGCCAAGCCCGTGATATTTTGCAAATCGCATTTTCATTCCTTTCCTCATGCTGAAATCCGCCTCAGGTGCCAATAAGCATATCAGTATGCAACCATCCCGTTTCCAGATCAACCGCAAGGGCGCGCGCAGCATGCTTTAAAGCTTTAGTCGTGCCAGCGTGCGATTCACGCATAGGGTTATAGTCGCCAACACTGCTTTTTTTAACCAATGCGCCCACGTTTAATTCTTTTGCTTCAGCGGCACTTTATACACCCTTTGCTCACATTAACTGCCAAGACCGCTCGGCAGTTTACTTTATTCCCACGCGCCTTTTTTAGCACTGCGAATGATGGCCTCGATCACCCGCATGTTCGCCACCGCATCTTCCAGCGGCGTCGGCACTGGAGAGTCTTTTAGGACCGATTGGGAGAACAAATCTCCCTGGATCGTGTATTGATCACAAATTTCTAGCATTATCTCCTCGATCTTGCCGCCATGCTGATACCAAATCTTGCAAGTTTGCGCGGGCGACGGATTGAAGGGGATTTCGATTTCGACTCTTCCTTCGGTGCCAAATATATTTACGCGCTGATAGGGGGCTAACTGGGTTGAACAGGTGAATGTGGCGCTGCCATTATCAAAATCTAGTATTCCCGAGGTGAGTCGATCGGTTTGAAACTGCGGATCGTAGGTCATCATACCAATGACTCGGCGCGGCTCGGCGCTAAAGAGAAAGCGTGCCAAAGAAATGCAATAGCAGCCGATATCCATTAACCCACCGCCCCCAGCTTCCGGGATATTACGAATATTTTCCGGATCGGTGTTGGTGTAGGCAAAAAAGCTTTGTATCGTTTCTAAATTGCCGATTTTACCTTGGGAAACAATCTGCAAGGCCCGTTGCCACTGGGGGTGGTGGCGATACATGAAAGCTTCCATTATTTTCAGATGCGAATGCGTATGAGCGGCATGCAGCAGCTTTTCAGCTTCAGCAACATTCATTCCAATCGGTTTCTCACAAAGCACATGCTTGCCGGCTTTCAATGCTTTGATCGACCACGAAACATGTAAGTGATTTGGCAGCGGATTGTAGACGGCATCAATGTCAGGATCTGCAAGAAGTTCTTCGTATGATCCGAAAGCTTTGTCGATTCCCAATTGCTTGGCAGCATCTTGCGCGGTTGCCAGGTTACGCGATGCTATGGCGGCGACATCACAATAGCTTCCTGCTTGCATGGCCGGAATTACTTTTTCAAGGCCTATCTTGGCGGTACTTAAAACACCCCAACGCACGGTATCCATTTTTCGGCTCCTTTCTTTCTAATGTTCTGCAAGGTTTTACCGCTTAAGCCCAATCGGCTGATTTTTGAAATGGCTGCCAACCGTTGATGCCGGCTTAGCCGGCCGCATAAATACGTCTGGTTTGTCGGTAGGCCCTGCACAAAGTTTCGGCTGGCGTCAAAATGACCAGATTGCCGGCTAAAACAATGGTGATGCCGATGCCGGCGTTTAGCGTCCATTGGTAATTTTCGAATAATGTCGAGATAATCAGCGCAATCAACGGCATTAAAAGGGTGACATAGGCGGCATACTCGGCACCAATACGACCGATTAAAAGCATGTAACAACCAAACGCCACAACCGAGCCGAAAATGGTTAAATACAACATCGGACCGAGATAGCCGATGGACCAATCCATGGTAAGCGCGCCACCGCTACCAAAGTGAATCGCAAGGGTGAGCAGACCACCATAGGCCATGCCGTAAGCGTTAGCCTGGGTGACGGGCACACCCGCCCTGGCATTGCGCGACCCAACTATATTGCCCAACGAGGCCAGATACGATCCGACAAGCCCCATGCCCAACCCAATTAAGCCGCGGGTCGCGGTAAATGCAGACAGATCATGCCAGAAAACCATACATATGCCGGATAGGCCCAGGATGCCGCCCCCAAATGCCCGCCAGGCAACCGGCTGGCCCATGAACAATCGTAAATTAAGGATATTCCACATAAGGATCGTGCAATAGATCACCGCTACCAAACCGCTGGTTAGATAGGAAGTGGCCAGATAGCTCATAATATAGCTTAGGCCAAATAGCGTGAAACCCTGGATCATCATAAATCGATGATCATACAAGGTAAATTTCAGCCGCCGCTTGGTAAAGTAACAATAAACAAGCAATATCATTGATGCCAAGCAAAACCGATATCCGACGGAAAGAATGGGGGGCACTTGCGTCAACTGCAGTTTAATGCCAAACCAGGTTGACCCCCAAATTAACGCCGCGGCGGCATATAAGATAAAATTAAACATAATGAAACAAACGGATGCGAAAACAGGCACCCGCACTCGATTCTTAACGATTGATGTATAAAAAATTCATATCTTACTGCAACAAGGCTTCAATTGCATCGCAGTATAAGACACTAGCTTCATTGACGGCAATCAAATCGATATCTTCGGCCGACCGAACGCCGATGCCCAATTGGACCGCCCGGGCAATCTGCTTCTGCTCGAAAACTTTTGGCTGCATAATCGCAGCATTACTACCAATGTGTTTTAATATGGCCAACCCGACCGCATCAATGGCAACTCGATCGGTGCCTGCTATAAACACATTGGCACTGGCACGCGTGCCGGTCGCCGGGCCACCGTCAACAAACGCTTCAACGCCATCGAGCAAAACAATGTCCGGTGCAAAGGGCGCGTTAATTTCGGCAATCATTTCCTGCTGATAAACCGATTGGTGCAGTTCGCTCATGTATTGGAAACCGTTTCGAAAGGTCGGCACAGCACCCACATGCAATTTCAATGACATTGTGAACACACCACCGAATTGATGGGTTTTCAGGCAGCATGTTGAAATCAAACATTCAGCTTCTAGTATCGGCCTGGCAATTCTAAATCCGTTGGACCAATGCGAATTGTCAGGTTTAAATTTGATCCAATCCTTTTCGTCCAGTTCATCAAAATCAATTAAGATGACATTTTTTTCTTGAAGAATTGGCAGCACCCCTTTTTGTTGGATTACCTCGCGCGTAACCGCATAACTTCTTTCACCCAAAGCAATGGATTTAGCACCCATTTCCCAAAGCTGATCGATCAGCGCGGCAAGGGTGTCATTATGGGAAGAGCCGGGCACACGATCCGCCGTATTGAAATTTGGTTTAATGAGGACGTCCTTGTTTTTTACGGGGTTAATGCCAAGCGCTTGGATTGATTGCGCAACACCCTGCTTACGATCCTGTGTTTCGATAACGGTAACTTCGCTCATTTCAAGTCCTTTCCCAACAGTTGCCACCTATACTTTCGCAGCCTTTGCCCGTGCCTTCTTCTCAACCACGCAATATATGCCGCCCTCTTTTAAGCCGGGACCGAAACAACTATTACATGAAATGCACTGCGCAGGCTTGCGGTCGCCCTGAAACCATCGCTTGGGTAAATCCGGTTCGCGAATGAACGGACGTGACATGGCAATATAGTCCATACCATCTTCCTGGATCGTTTTGGCCGCCACTTCATATGATCTAAAGCCGCCCACCGTCATTACCGGACACTCTACTACCTCCTTAACCCTGAGGGCCAAATCCAAATTATAAGCTTCTTTTTCAGGCACATTTATTTTCCGGCGTGCAGGGTTCATGGCGCCAGATGCGGGTGTCCCGGCCGAAACTTCAATGGCATCAATGCCTTCTTCTGAAAGCTTTTCAGCGGCATACATCGCATCATCAGTTTCCAGTCCGCCTTTTAAGTTATCTGATGCGTTCAGCTTAATCAGCACCGGATAATCAGAACCGACATTTGTGCGTACATTTCGGTATACTTCAAGCAAAAACCGGCTGCGGTTTGCAGTGCTGCCGCCATATTCGTCTGTGCGGCGATTGATTAAGGGAGATAAAAATTGATTTATCAAATACCCGTGGGCGCCATGAATTTGTACGGCATCAAAGCCCCAGGCCTTGGCCCGGTGCGCCCCTTTGCCGAAAGCAGTGATTATCGTGTTGATATCACCCTTGCTTAGTTCCACTGGTGTTTCCGGAAATTGGTCTACCTTCACCGCCGATGGCGCTAACGGTTGCTGTCCGATGATTTTCGATTCGGTTTGGCCGCCGGCATGCACCAATTGAATGCAGATTTTCCCACCGACATCATGGACCGCTCGAGTGAGCTTTTCCATTTCCAAAGCAAAATCATCGGTATGAATGCCCATTTTACCGGGCATCGCTTGTCCCTCTGGGCGCACAAACGCAAAACCGGTTACGATCAAACCCACACCCCCTTTGGCCAAGTTTCGATAACAATTTATTAATTTGTCTGTTGGGCGACCGTCACTTTCACACATACCTTCCCAGGTGGCCGATCGTATCGTTCGGTTGCGAAGCGTCATGCCGTTAATATCGGTTTCTTCAAATAACATTGCCATAATTTTATTTCTCCTTTGAAATTAATCACCTTCGATCTATTTGACGCGACTGCTCAGATAAATAGAAATTTGATCCCCAAAGCTGTGCCTAACCAACATCCTGAAATAACAGCTGCGACCCAAGCGATTCGCGACCAAAACCGCGATAACCGTTTGCGTTGCAGAATCAAGCCGACCGAAATAATGTGTAAGGGAATGGGGAGGCTTAAACCGAGCACCAAAAAGATTTCACTAAACGAACCCTGCGGTTGGGTGAAAAGTTGTTCTGCCAAATGGCCGTTAGCCGTATTATACAAGATTCTGGCAAAAACGAATAAACCTATTAAAATGACAATATTGGCTACCATTCTCATCATCAATTTTCTACAACTGCATGCTGAAACGCATCCAACCCAAAGCATATATAAAATTTTTGTTGAAAGTAAATCATACAATTCGATGGGTTTGTTTTTCTGCACCCGTGATTTAAATTACTGCCGAGCATAGATCCGACGGCCTCTTGGTGTTGCGTCGTGATGTTGTTGATGTTTGACATATACTTCACCCGCCATCATATAATTCCCCAGCATTTGGGCGGGTGCGGTAACGATATCCAACACAAGGGTAATTGGCAGCAATCCGTACGCAATCGGATTGGTATCTTCATAGATGTCCTTTAATTTCACCTCCACCAAGTCATGGCCGTATGCATCTTGAATGATCAATTGTCTTCTAGTCGCGCCAGAAATTAATACAAAATGATCAGGCGATGAATGATAATCCGAAATATTACAACCCCAATGGATGTCTTGTTTGCGAATGTGAATAACTGGAACCATATAACTCTTGCAAACCCTTTTCCCGTTGCGCATCACAAACTGCTCATTGCGGCATTTAAGCTTCGCTTTGGCAAAATGCTTCGGATTTATATCTACTTTATATTCACCGGGACCTTCTTTTTTCAAATCGCCGGTAACACACAATTGATACCGCTCTTTTTCAACACCGTTTATGGAATTGACATTTTCAACGGGACCGTCAGAAACAGTGGACATAAAGCGAAGAAGATTGCGACTGAAACAGCCCGTGGATGTTAGCAGAACTAGCATTAAAAGCAGGAACGCTTTTACTATCAGGGCAGATTGATTATACATGGCACAAAAAAGTGTTTTAAGCCCGGTCATTTTCAATTGAATGCTTGAGTTTAAGGCTGAGGAAATTTTTAAGTGATTCAGGTGTGTCACAAATTAAATCCGCACCGGATTCCAGCAGTTCTTTGCGGCTGCCATATCCCCATGATACACCAATGCAATAAAAATTAGCCAAATTCCCAGCGCGCATATCATAACTTCGGTCACCGATCATTACGCCGTGGTTAGATGCTTCCCTGGACTTGATTACATTCAGCAGTTCAATCTTTTGGCGTTTTAAACCGCATCCGAGGATATCTTTAAAATAGGGTGTTATTTGAAAATAATCTGCGACCGATTTGGCAATGGACGTTTTTTTGTTGGTCGCAATATAAAGTGTCTGCCGTGATGACGCTAACCGTTGAAGCATCTCGGTGATTCCGGGATATATTGTATTTTCTCTGTATCCTACTTGGATATATCTTTCGCGAAAGAAGGCAATCGCAGCTTGAACCTGGTCGGCATCATCTTTCCCCAACAATTGTGCAAAACTCTCATGCAAGGGAGGTCCAATATAGATTGCCAGATCCTCCTGGTTTTTGGGTGCAACGCCTAACTTTGCAAGGGCGTAATTGATAGACTTGGCAACACCAATTAGTGGATCACTTATGGTTCCATCTAAATCAAATATAATAACCATGGTCTACCAGATGATGCAAGGCTGGCTTGAACGATGGCTAGGCATGGCTTCCAAACTGATCATCTGCCAGGTGATGTGTTTCGCAAGCCGAGTTGAAGACTGGCTTTGCCATAACTAATCAGATTGAATGCCTGCCCTCCGAGACGGATCCCTTTTTTAGCTTCTTTAATGGGAATCCGATGATGATAGGCGACCTCAGGGTCCAACTCAAGAATATAGACGGCTATGTGAAGTTTTTCGTTTTCAATACCATGGTAGAGAAGCTTATTCTTTCCGATTTTCAAAGGCTGACCACGGGTAAGTGTGGCTTTATCGTTTACAATGGGTGGTGGGGGCGGTGGCTTTTTATCGTATATACTTCTGGTTTCTTCCATGCGACGCCGAAAGCGCGGATCCCAAGGACCATGATAGGCACCATAAAAAATAGCAAATCCGAGTGCAATCAAAGTGGAAAAGAACAAGATTGCCTGAATTCGACGCCTGAACACACCTTCCATATTCATACCCTCAATCAATTAAAATGATAACATTATGGTGCATTTAAAGCTTCATGTTCAAATAGATTGTCACGGTAAGGATGTTTCCCGCGACAGGAGGCCGCCAGGCTTGCCGCCAAGCAGAGAATGATGAAAAATGGGCCCCAATGTTTATAGTGCCGGATATGGTCAAGTTCATGTTGGCGACTTCGATTGAGACATTGGGAATCACAACCCCAAATGACGTGACCCAGCGAAAAGGATAATTTGCATATAAAAATACCTGCGTGCATTCGGAAAAATCAAGTAAAAACATAGTATCAGCAATTTTATGTCTGTATGCAGGCATACAATTATTGAAGAAAGGGGAACAGGCAATGGCTATTGAACCGATACAAAACC
>JASJAZ010000204.1 GCA_030066785.1 Desulfobacterales bacterium
AACGACCTGGTAGAATATGCGTATCAACAAAACCTGCCGCTTCAAATTGCTGGTATTCGCATCTTTCAGGCCCGGGCCCAGTTAGGCGTGGTGGTCGGCAATCTCTATCCCCAACTGCAGCAGGGCCGAGGCGGTGCCGACTATAATCAGATAAGCGAAAATGCCCCCAATACGCTGACAATTGACGATTCTTTCTGGCAATACAATGCTGGCTTTGATGCTGCCTGGGAGCTGGACATCTGGGGCAAATTCCGGCGGGCGGTCGAATCTGGTGTGGCCAATCTGGAAACCTCCATTGCCAGCTACGATGATGTGCTGGTGTCATTGAATGCGGAGGTCGCCCGCACCTATATTTTTCTGCGAACTTTTGAAGAACGGCTCGAGATTGCCAGACAAAATGTAAAAATTCAGGAGCGTTCTCTACAAATCGCCGAAATCCGCTTCAAGGCCGGCGCGGTGACCGAACTGGATGTGAGCCAGGCTAAATCGCTGCTCAAAAACACCGAAGCCTCCATACCGCGTTTTGCGGCCGGTATTCGCCAGGCCAAAAACGCACTGGCTGTTTTACTGGGCAAGCTGCCAGGGGAGATCGATGACATGCTTAGCGGCGCCAAACTGATTCCCCAGGCACCACCGGAAGTGGTGGTGGATATTCCCGCCGAGTTACTGCGCCGCCGACCCGATATTCAGGTGGCTGAGTATCAGGTTGCCACCCAGACACCCTTGATCGGCGTGTCCAAGGCCGAGTTGTATCCGGCTTTTCAACTGTTCGGCTCCATTGGTTTTGCTACCAGCAGTTCAAAAAACACCAAATCCGGTGGCCGATCCGG
Source organism: Desulfobacterales bacterium (assembly GCA_030066785.1). Taxonomy (GTDB): domain Bacteria; phylum Desulfobacterota; class Desulfobacteria; order Desulfobacterales; family JASJAZ01; genus JASJAZ01. The sequence goes on from JASJAZ010000204.1 coordinate 831, forward strand.
CAGCGGTTTCAGCGATCTATTTGAATCCGACAGTTTCGAATTTTTCGGCGGCCCGTCTTTTAACTGGAACCTGTTTAATTATGGTCGTATCAAAAACCGGGTGCGCACGGAAGATGCGCTTCTGCAGCAGCTGATTGTCAATTACGAAGACACTGTGATTAGAGCGCACCAGGAAGTGGAAGATTCACTGGTCGGTTTTTTACGCAAGCAGGAGGAAGCGCAATTTTTGCTCGACAGCGTTGAAGCCTCCCAGCGATCCGTGGATCTTTCCATGCTTCAATATACGGAAGGCCTGGTCGACTACCAGCGTGTATTGGATACTCAGCGGTTTTTAACCGACCAGCAGGATGTATGGACAACCACCCGCAGTGATGTCGTATTAAATCTGGTGTCATTGTACAAAGCGCTTGGTGGCGGTTGGCAAATTCGCCAGGGTCAAAAATTTGTTTCTGCAGACAATATCAACGAAATGGAAGAGCGTACCGATTGGGGCAATGTGATCCAGCCCAAAGCGCTTGAAACACCGGCTACCCCTGAAGAGCGCAAGCAATGGCGCTGGCCGGATTGGTAGACTTCCTAATATGGATCGCTTTTTTGTAATTAGACAATGTTGGAAGCTGGGTGCAAAACTTCTTGATAAGACCCCACTGAATATTATAGGCACCGCCCGTGCTTTTGGCTATATCTCTGGCATTACCTTCTTGTAGGCGAAAAGAATTATTGCAATGATGTTTAGTGTATTTATTCGCACCACAGCTTTCGTTCGACATAGGAATGAAAAGAAAAAATTTGGGTAACATTAATCTAACTACTAAACATTTTGAATCGAAGCTGGTTAATAATATGGTGCTTGTTTGTCTCAAAAGGCAAGCATCAACCAAAAGTTATAGATGATTGTATATTGCGTATACCTATACATACTTTAGCGAAATCTTATATTCCGGCTATGAACCCATCGTCAGTTAGAAGCAAATGGCTATTCGTCTTTATTGCCGTTTTTACAACATTTACCTTGCTTTTGTTATGGAGTTTCGCACCCTCCAGTATCCAAGCTCAAGAGCTCAACAGCGGCGCCGATATCAAAGCAGATGGCGACGGTATCATTGAACCTGGCGAGAACGAAACGGCAGAACTGGCCAGGGCAGCCCAGAATCCTGTTGCCAGCCTGATCAGCCTGCCGTTTCAAAACAACACCAACTTCGGTTTTGGACCCGGTGACGACATCCAAAACGTGCTCAACATTCAACCCGTGATTCCCCTTGATCTAAGCGGAAATTGGAATTTGATCACACGCACCATTGCTCCGGTGATCTATCAGCCGGAGGTGGAAGAAGGCCAGGGTGATGAATTCGGCCTGGGCGACATCAATTTTACCGCCTTTTTTTCTCCAAAGAAACCTTTCAAGGGAGTTATCTGGGGTGCCGGTCCCATTTTCGTATTTCCGACGGCCTCGGATGAAAAACTGGGAACAGAAAAGTGGAGTATTGGTCCATCGGCAGTTGCCTTGACAATTCGAGGCCCCTGGCTTTATGGTGCATTGATAAACAATGTGTGGTCTTTCGCCGGTGACGGTGACCGGGATGATGTTAACGCCATGCTGATTCAACCCTTTGTAAACTACAACCTGCCGAATGGTTGGTATTTGACCAGTTCACCTATCATCACTGCCAACTGGGAAGCCGACAGTGACAACACTTGGCTGGTACCGGTTGGCGGCGGGGTCGGCAAAATTTTCAGGATCGGCAATCAGCCTATGAATGCTCAAATACAGGCCTTCTACAATGTGGAAAAACCTGCGGTTGTGGGAGACTGGACTCTGCGATTTCAGCTGCAGTTCTTGTTTCCAAAAAGAAAGTAGATCAATTACTGCAATGATGGAACTATGGCTTCAATAGTTTTGAATATGCCTTTCGCAATCAGAAAGGCGTTAAAATCAATGTTTAACCATACGAGTATTTCAGCAAAATCTTTAAAACCAGGCGGAGGGACATCATGAAGCATTCATTCAAATGGATTCTTTTTCTATTGATGGGTGTGCTCTTCCTGTTCGCGTGCCAGGAAGAAGCACCGGTGGAAGAAATTATTCGCCCAGTAAAGGCACTTAAAGTGGCAGATGCGGACACTTTTGAGGGTATCAAATATAACGGGATCGCCCAGGCCACCCGGCAAGTGGATCTATCTTTTCGAGTCGACGGGCCTATGATTAGCCGGCTGGTGAATGTGGGAGACGCGGTCAAGAAAGACCAGCTTGTGGCCCGCATTGATCCCCGGGATTACGAGGTGCGGCTGCGCACTGCCAAGGGTCAACTTACAAATGCGATCGCTGTGCGTAAGCGTGCCCAATCCGATTTAGACCGTTTGCTGCGGATTCAAAAAAAGGATCCGGGGGCGGTGAGCCAAATCCTGATTGATAAAGCTTTGCAGAACCGGGACTCCGCCCAGGCAGAAATCAGATCCTTGGAAGCAGCCGTGGATGGGCGCAAAGACGATTTGGCCTACACCTATCTCAAAGCACCCTTTGACGGCATTATTACCAAGAGATATGTGGAGGCTTTTGAGGACGTACGGCGCAAACAGCCGGTTGTGCGACTGCTCGATCCGTCAAAGATCGAGATGTGGGTCAATGTTCCGGAAACTTTGATTTCTCTGGAGCCTTATGTCGACAAAGTCTGGGTGCGCTTCGATGCCTTGAACCTGGAGGTACCGGCCGAAATAAAGGAAGTTGGCACGGAAGCGTCTCAAACCACCCGCACGTTTCCGGTCAATCTCATCATGGAGCAGCCCAAGGATGCGGAGATTTTGCCGGGCATGGCAGGCGTTGCACGATACACGCTCAATATGCCCGAGGGTATCCAGGAACCCGAGTTCCTCATTCCGGTGACGGCCGTTTTTACGGATCCGGAAAAGCAAAAAAACTACGTGTGGCTGATCGACGAATCCGCCAATACGGTAAACCGCCATGAAATCGCCCCGGGCAAGCTGACCGGACGCGGATTGACGGTCAAAGGCCTCCAACCGGGTCAGTGGATCGCGGTGGCCGGCGTCGACCTGCTGCGTGAAGGCCAGAAAATTAAAATTCTCGAACCCGGCAAGCTCATGTAAAGGAGGCGGGCATGAATCTGACAGAATTTTCCATTAATAATAAAGTGCTGACGTATTTCGTCGTTGCACTGATCGTTGTCGGCGGCATTGCCAGCTTCCTTCAGCTCGGTCAGCTGGAAGATCCCGACTTTACTATTAAAAAAGCAGTCGTAGTCACGCCTTATCCCGGCGCCAGCCCGCTGGAAGTGGAGCTGGAAGTAACCGATCGTATCGAGCAAGCCATCGAGGAATTGCCCGAGCTCAAACACCTGTATTCCATATCCCGTCCCGGGCTTTCCATCATCAAGGTCGATATCAAACAGGAGTACTGGTCGGATACCCTGCCGCGGGTGTGGCTGGATATGCGCAAAAAGATTCAGGACGTTACCCCGCAATTACCGCCCGGCGCCGGGGTTCCCCAAGTCTCGGATGATTTTAACTTTGTCTACGGATTTGTGCTGGCCCTGACCGGTAGCGGCTTTTCCTACAAGGAGATGGAGGACTACGCCGATGAGCTCAAAAAAGAGCTCGGTGTGGTCAAGGGTGTTGCCCGGGTGGAGCTGTGGGGAGTGCAGGACAAAGTGGTCTACATTGATGCTTCCGAACAGCAACTCACCGAGCGGGAAATTACCGCGGAAAATTTTATAGCAACGCTGGGGCGGCAGAACATGGTCGTGGACGCCGGTTATGTGGACGTGCAGCAGCGTCGCTTTCGGGTGGCCCCTACCGGGGAATTCACATCGCCTGAAGATATCGGGGATCTTTACATACATCCGAACCCATTGGATGTTCTGAACATTCCATTGGCCGTCTCGACGCCCGATTCGCCGGACATTCTCCAGCCCGGCCAGAGGGCCCTGACCCGGGATTTCGATGTCGCCCGGGAACTGATCCGCATCCGGGATGTGGCCGAGGTAAAGGCCGGTTATCTGGAACCACCGTACAGCCTGATGCGATTTAACGGCAAACCGGCGATTGCTATCCAACTGGCCAATGTGGTAGGCGGCAATGTGGTTGATACCGGGAAAAATATTGAACGGCGGTTGCAGGAACTCCTCCCCCAGCTGCCGGTCGGTATCGAGCTGACCAAAATCGCCTGGCAATCAGATCTGGTAGCAGTCGCCATTGATGATTTCATGGGCAGCCTGCTCCAAGCCATCGCCATCGTTCTGATCGTCCTGGCCCTGCCCATGGGCCTGCGAATGGGGGTTGTCATCGGTTTCGGGCTTGTTTTGACCATTTTGGCCACGTTTATCCTGATGGCGGTCTTCAAGATCGACCTGGAGCGGATGTCCCTGGGAGCGCTGGTCATCGCACTGGGCATGATGGTGGACAACTCCATTGTGGTGGCCGATGGCATTGCTGTGCGGCTCAAACAGGGCATGGATCCCAAAAAGGCTGCCATCGAAGCGGCCAGCCAGCCTGCCATGCCGTTGCTGGGTGCAACCATTGTGGCCGTGATGGCGTTTTACCCCATCTTTGCATCGGTGGCCGATGCGGGCGAGTACTGCCGGACGTTGTTTATCGTGGTGGCCTTTTCCCTGCTGCTCAGCTGGCTGATTGCGGTGACGGTCACCCCGATTCAATGCATGCAGATCCTGAAGGTTCCCCAATCGGCGCCCGATGAAGAGGAGGCGGATGTATACGGCGGCAAAATTTTTGTCGGCTACCGCAAATTGCTGGAATTGGCCATCCGAAGGCGTTGGCTTTTCATGGGTGCCATGGTCGGACTGCTGATTGTCTCCGCAGTCGGCTTCGGTGGTGTCCGGCAGATGTTTTTCCCGGATTCTTCCCGGCCCCAATTGATGGTGGATTTCTGGTACCCGGAGGGCACGCGCATCCAGGATGTTTCGGAGCAGATTAAAACCGCCGAGAATCGTCTCATGAATGATGAAAGAGTCATGAACGTCAGCGCATTTGCCGGTGCGGGGCCGCCCCGCTTTTATCTGCCGGTGGACCCGGAGCTGCCCTACCAGAATTACGCCCAACTGATTGTCAACACGCACACCTTCAAAGACATCGACCCGCTAATTGCGGAATTCGAGCCCTGGCTGGAAACGAATTACAGCGGTGCTGTCATTCGCGTTCGCAAATACGGAGTGGGTGTCAGTGAAAACTGGAAGCTGGAATGGCATATCAGCGGGCCGGCCAACGCCGATCTTAAAACGCTGAGAAAAATTGGAGACCAGGCGGTTGCTATCCTCGAAAACAGCCCCTATGCCAAGGATATTAAAACCAGCATGATGAATCCGGTGCAAAAGCTGGTTCCGGATTATGACCAGGTCAGGGGGCGTTGGGCGTCCGTCAGCCGTGAGGATATCGGTTTTGCAACGCGAAGGGCACACGACGGTGTCCAGGTCGGACTTTACCGCGAGGAGAAGGATCTTTATCCGATCTTGCTGCGTCTTAACAAAGAGGAACGCCAAAACGCGGCGGAAATGGATACATTGCAGATTCAGCCAGCCCTCTATACCAAGACCGTTCCGCTGGCCCAGGTCACTAAGGAGATTCGGGTGGAATGGGAAGATCCCATCATTAATCGCTGGGAGCGACGGCGCTGCATCACCATCCAGGCCTCACCGAAAAACACAACCTATCCGGATTTGAAAAGCCGTGTCATCGAAGCATTCAAACAGCTTCAATTACCCCCGGGATATGAAATCTTTTTAGACGGCGAAGATGAAAGCACAGTCGATGCGCAGTCATCTCTGATACCGGGCGTAATACCTGCGGCTGCCATCATATTAACGATTATTGTGGCGCTTTTTAACGCTTTGCGGCCACCGGCTATTATCCTTCTGACGATTCCGTTTGCGCTTATCGGTATTGTTGCCGGCCTGCTGCCGACCGGCACGCCCTTTGGTTTTATGGCCCTTTTAGGTGCCATGAGTCTGGCGGGGATGATGATTAAAAATTCCATCGTGCTGCTGGATCAGGTCGACATCGAACAGGCCGCCGGAAAAAGCCCTTACGAGGCGGTGGTGATTGCCGGCGTATCCCGCCTGCGGCCAGTGGTGCTGGCCGCGGGAACCACTGTTCTTGGCGTGCTGCCGATACTGCAGGATGTCTTCTGGACATCCATGGCCGTGACCATCATGGCGGGATTAACTTTCGGGACACTTCTGACCATGTTAGTGGTGCCGGTGCTGTATACGATCTTGTTTAAGATACCGTCGCCGAAGCAAGCATAAACTGTTCGGTTCAGAGTTCAAAGTTCAGGGATCAAAGGTAAGAACTGCCTAAAAAAACAGGTGATAGGAAGGAGCACAAGAGCCCACGTCACTGCTGAGTCTAATGCGCTCCAAAGAGCGGTTCCTCATTCTTATTTATACCGTTGATACCGGTATAATATCGATGAGAACTAAGAAATCATTTGCACCTTACATCGGCAAATCTAATAAAAATTATTCTCGAAAAAGTATAAATGGCCTCGGCATTGGGTCGGGATTTTTTATTGCCAAGAGAAATTATATGACAAAAGGCTCAACAAATGAAATGGAAAAATTTGCGTCTTTGGTGTGTTGACTACGCGATGACTATTGGAGCTGGAGCACTTTACAAAATGGCGAGTGGAATTGTAGATCCGGCTGACTGGTTTGATATAAAAGACGCCCCGGCAATGCTGATACAGCTTGGGCTGAAGCAGATCTAGCCTTTTCGGCTATATAGGGGGTCTTGTTATCGGGGAAAACCGAAGACTCTTGAAATAGATCTTTAACGCGTTATTACCGATAGCAATTTACCAAAACTCATAGTTAATTCAAGATTAGATAGATGCAATGCGTTTTCAAATTCACTGAATTTATCGTTGATATTTTGTCTTCTGTTCTTTATAATATAAACGAATTTTACTTGACGATGGCCACCGCTCTGCCAATTGGTTGCATAGTGCAGGCTGTCTTGGGAGATTTGCTCAAGATAAATGGCGTCGTTGAAGGTGAAAATGGGGTTTGTTGGACCTATTTTTTTGCCGTTTATTCAGCCCTTCGAGCATGTCGCGGAAGCGATTTCTTATCACCTAAAAGGACCTCCCCTGATACAAGCACAACATGTTGTGCTTGTAT
>JASJAZ010000025.1 GCA_030066785.1 Desulfobacterales bacterium
GGCTTCCATTCAGATTGGTCAAGTTAAGATTCGGTTTTGACATTATACATTGATCAGGGATCAATGTGTTTATTCCGTCATGCCGGCGCAAGCCGGCACCCAGAGATGACGCATAAAAGGAATTAAATCCGGATCAAGTCGAGAATAACAAGCGTTGATTCTCAAAACTCTCCAAATGCTGATATAGATAAAAGACGGATCAGGGTGAAGAGAATTATATTGGTAACCACCATAAAGCATTTTGATCTACTATTTTAGCCAAATCCTAATCATCAATTTTATTGACAGTGCCAACCGAAAAACAATGTCCTTGTCAAAGACGGTAGAGGTGGTAAAAGAGTATCAGTTTAACCATCGCAGAAGCCAATGGCTTTGAGGATAAGTGCATAATTCACACACCAAACAATGGCATTTCCACAGGAAATAAATAGGTTACTCACTAAGGCCGACGCCCGACGGTCAAAACTTCAGGCCATTTATGCCCAAATACCATCAACCCGCTGCCAGCGCCGGGCCCAGTGTTGTTCCATGCTACCCGAAATGAGTCCTCTCGAAGCGTTAATTGCCGTTTTAAATTTGAAAGCTAAAACCGCGACCGCTAGCAACACGCTTCTACCTAAAATCGTTCACTATTTTTTTATGAATCCTATCAAAGTTACATCATGTCCGTTTTTGGAAGAAAATACCTGTCGTATCTACAATGACCGTTTCTTTGGCTGCCGTGCCTATGGTTTATGGACACCGAGCACCTTTGACCAAATCGCCCGGGTCAGCCGCCGGGTAAAAAAACACCTGCAAGCCCAATGGCTGGCGCTGGGTGTGGCCCTTCCCGATCATGTGGTCCATTTCCAGGCGCCTTACTGTCGGGATGTTGTTGGCATTGACCGCCAAACAATAAGCGATCACGATCTTTTTAAGCTGCATCGACAAGTGGATGACTTGTCATCGGGTTTAACGCCTTGGCACCAAGCATTTAAGGACCTTTATTTTTCTGATCTTAGCGTCGCGATCGCATCCTGGCTATTTGGGCGAAGACGCGCCGTGCAGCTTAAATTTTTAGTGGTCAAAGATGCGCTTAACTATCAGCGCCATTCAACTTTAGATCAAATTCTTAACGAATCGACCAACCTGTTTTGAATGGAGGGTCAAGATGACAGATCCCTTGCAAACCGATCCAGAATCAGAAAATAAGCAGGCGCCAGAGAATCAAGAATCGTCGGCTATCCAAAAGGCGACCAATTCTGAAAATGCCCCAGCATCAGCAAGGAAAAAGGGACACCATCGCTGGCGACTGATGCGCGCGGGGATATTGGGCGGGATTTGCGGAGTAGGCTTTGCCTTTGCCTTTGCCAGGCAACAACCGGGTGTTGCTACCCTGCTAAGCGCCTTTTGCATTGGTGCGATTATTGGAATGATGGCCGGTATTCGCGCTGCTGTGAAACGATCGGATTAAAAGAAGGTAAAAGGGACAATTTTTTTGAATTAAAGCATCTACTAAAGGACGAGAAATAAAGTATACATAATCAGTTTAGTTTTTCTCCACTTTTATTTATCTTTGAGGGTGGCGCGTCGAATAGCATCTTTGCCGAATTTCGCTGAAATTCCATCCACCACCTGATCGACTTTTTCCCAGTTGTTATCCTGGCGTTGCTCTTTGCCAAAGAGCGTCATTTGCACAGGTGTTCCCAAAGGTAGCAAGCTTGACGCGCCCACACCGATTAACCGCACTTTTTGGGTTAACCGGTATTTATCAAACAACGAAACAGCCGCGCCAAAAATCACTTTCGATGATTGAGTCGGTCGCTCTAAAGTCAGATTGCGGGTCACGCGCTTAAAATCAGAATGTTTAACCTTGAGGACGATCGTTTTGGCCTGCAGTCCGGATTTTCTCAATTGCCGGGCCACTTCCTCGGATTGTTTCAGTATATGATCCCTAAGTATCCGTCGATCGTCGGTATCTGATGCCAAGGTTCTTTCCGTGCTGACTGATTTATGGGGTGTATCGGGGCTAACTTTGGACGAATCAATACCCGCTGCCAGCTCCCGCAAACGTTTACCAAATTTGCCTAACTTTTTCTGCAGCATATCCGGTGGGTAGGTTGTGACATCTCCCAATGTGACAATGCCCATGGCCTCTAACCGCGAATACATTTTACGACCAACACCGGGAACCTTACGAATTGGCAGCGTTGCAATGAAATCAGCAACATCTTCGGTCATGATCGCAAACAAACCGTCCGGTTTGTCCACATCAGATGCAATTTTTGCTAAAAATTTATTTGGTGCAATCCCCACTGAACAAGTCAATGCCGTATCGGCCCTGATTGTTTCTTTTAACGCTTGACCAATGGCCACCGGCCCACCGAATAATCGCCGGCAACCGGCAATATCCATGTAGGCTTCATCGATGGAAACCGGCTCTACCAGCGGCGAAAAATCTTTTAAGATGCGCATAATGCGTTTTGACACCTCTTTATAACGGTGCATTCGACCGTGCACAAAAATACCGTGAGGGCATCGCTGCCGTGCCTTAAAAACAGGCATCGCTGAATGCACACCAAATTTGCGGGCTTCGTAACTGGCCGCGGTTACCACACCACGGTTGGAAGACCCCCCCACAATTACCGGTTTGCCCTTTAATTCAGGGTGATCCAACTGCTCCACCGAAGCATAGAAAGCATCCATGTCGATATGCAGAATCATAAAATCAATACTTGTGTGTGATTTTGGATTGGCAATAATTTCTATTGCATTATGTTAGATAATCGTGTTTTTTACAAATTTGTCATATTTTATATGAATTGAAACCGCCTTGTTTTAAAGGAGCCGTCAATATGGAACGCATCGAAGAAGTAACCTTGCTCTATGACATCAGCAAGACTCTCAATAAATCACTGGATTTGCGCAAAACCCTTTATAAGGTGCTGGACATCCTTTCCAGTGCCATGGGTATGGAACGGGGTACCGTTACGATTTTGAACCCTTTGAGCAACGAAATCAACATTGAAGTTGCTCACGGGTTGTCGCAGGATGCCATGGAGCGCGTCAAATACAAGCTTGGCGAAGGCATCACAGGCCGGGTCATTCAAACCGGCAAAGGCATTGTCATTCCCAAAATCAGCGAAGAACCGCAGTTTTTAGACCGCACCGCTTCCCGGCGCAATAAATTAAAAAAAGAAATTTCGTTTATTTGTGAACCGATTAAAAAAGGTAACCAAGTCATCGGCGCCATCAGTGTGGATCGCGCCTACGATGCGAACTACCCTTTGAAAAACGGTCACAAGCTTATGTCGGTCATCGCCACCATGGTGGCCCAGCATGTCATCAATTTGGAAACCATCCGCATGGAAAAGGAAAAGCTGCGGCAGGAAAACCGCCGGCTGCAAAACGAGCTGGCCAATAAATACCGCATTACCGATATCATCGGCAATAGCAATAAAATGCGTGAAGTCTTTCAAATGATTTCCCAAGTATCCAAAAGCAATGCCACTGTACTGGTGCGGGGCGAAAGTGGCACCGGCAAAGAGTTGGTCGCCAACTCCATTCATTACAATAGCAATCGGGCCAAAAGCCCTTTTATCAAAGTTAATTGCGCGGCACTGCCGGCCAACCTGATTGAAAGTGAGCTTTTTGGACATGAGAAAGGCGCTTTTACAGGCGCCATCAAACAGAAACTAGGCAAATTTGAATTGGCCAACAAAGGTACCATTTTTCTGGATGAAATCGGTTCCATCGGGCTGGATGTCCAAACCAATCTGCTAAGAGTTCTTCAGGAAAAAGAATTTGAACGGGTTGGCGGTCATAAGACCATTAAAGTGAATGTGCGCGTTGTTGCGGCCACCAACAAAAACCTGGAAGAGGCGGTGGAGGAAGGCAGCTTTCGAGGAGATTTGTATTACCGTCTTAATGTGTTTCCAATCTACATGCCGCCCCTCAGAGAGCGAAAAACCGATGTTTTATTGCTGGCAGACTATTTTCTTGAGAAGTATTCAGCCGAAAACAGCAAGGATATTCGGCGTTTTTCCACGCCGGCCATCGATATGCTAATGGATTACCATTGGCCCGGCAATGTGCGGGAACTGGAAAACTGTATTGAACGCGCTGTGCTGCTTTGTGAAGAGGGAGTAATTCACAGTTATCATCTGCCGCCGACGCTGCAAACCGGCAAAGAATCCGGCACCCTTCCGGCGCTTTCTTTGGAAGATGCCGTGGCCAATCTGGAGAAGGAAATGCTGGTCGATTCGCTGAAAAATACGCGGGGTAATATTTCCAAGGCAGCTAAGCTGTTGAAAACGACCGTGCGTAAGTTTGCGTACAAGGCGGATAGATATGGTGTGAGCTATAAAGATTATCGCTGATGAATAGACTGCCCACCCCTGAATCGGGGTGGGCAGCCACAGGCCAGGAGGGGATATGCCTATATATCATAATACAGAAAGAACTCGTGGGGATGCGGACGGAGCTTGACATCGTTAACCTCATTTTCAGTCTTATACTCGATCCACATATCGATGGCATCCTGGGTAAACACATCGCCTTTGAGTAGGAAATCATGATCAGCCTTCAGCGCTGCCAGGGCTTCTTCCAGGGAGCCCGGCGCCGATTCAATCTCGGCTAATTCTTCCGGTGGAAGATCATATATATTTTTATCTAGCGGATCGCCCGGATCGATTTTGTTCTCAATACCGTCAATAACTGCCATGAGCATGGCGGAAAATGCCAGATAACCGTTACAGGAAGGATCCGGCGTACGGAACTCAATGCGCTTGGCCTTGGGAGACGCTGAATACATCGGGATCCGGACGGCGGCACTGCGGTTACGGCTGGAGTAGGCCAGGTTGACCGGGGCCTCAAATCCTGGCACCAGGCGCTTGTATGAGTTCGTGGTCGGGTTGGTGATCGCACACAGTGCTTTGCAGTGCTTTAAAATACCACCGATGGCATACAGGGCCTCCTGGGAAATACCGGCGTACTTATCACCGGCAAATAACGGTTGGTCTTCTTTCCAAATACTGATGTGGGTATGCATGCCGGTGCCGTTGTCTTCAAAAATCGGTTTGGGCATAAACGTTACCGTGTGGCCATGGCGGTAGGCCACATTCTTCAACACATATTTAAACCACATCAGCTGGTCAGCCATCGTTAACAGCGGCTGAAACCGCATGTCGATTTCAGCCTGGCCGGCGGTTGCCACCTCATGGTGCTGGGCTTCAACCGGAATGCATAAAGACTCCAGTGTCAGCAACATTTCGGTACGCAGATCCTGGAATTTGTCCATGGGCGGCACTGGAAAATAACCTTCTTTGTGACGCGGTTTGTAGCCCTGGTTGGGGCATTCGTCCGCACCGGTGTTCCAGTTGCCCTCAATGGAATCGATTTCATAAAAAGCCCCGTTGCGGGCCGATTCAAACCGAATATCGTCAAAAATAAAAAACTCGGCTTCCGGCCCGAAATAGGCCACATCACCAAGGCCGGTGCTTTTCAGATAGGCGTCCGCTTTCTGGGCGATATAGCGGGGGTCCCGGGTGTATTGTTCACGGGTAACCGGATCGACGATGTTGCCGATTAGTACCAAGGTTGGTTCCTGATAAAAAGGATCTATTTGAGCGGTGTTGGCATCGGGCACTACCAGCATGTCGCTGGCATTGATTGGCTGCCAGCCGCGAATACTGGAGCCGTCAAAACCATAGCCGTCTTCGAAGGTCGATTCTTCCAATTCGCTGATGGGTACGGTGAAATGCTGCCAGACGCCGGGGAAATCCATAAAGCGTATGTCTAAAACTTTGGCTTTTTTCTCTTTTGCAAAATCCAATACTTCTTTGGGTGTCATAATAATCCTCCTCTAAATAATGTATTATTAAAATTAGATGGCATCTTTGCCTTTTTCGCCGGTTCGTACCCGAATCGCGCCTTCCACGGGAAAGATAAAAACCTTGCCGTCACCGATTTTGCCGGTGTTTGCCGATTCACAGATTTTGGCAACGATTTCATCCGCACGTTCAGCTTCAACCACTACTTCAATTTTGATTTTGGGAATAAAGTCGACCACGTACTCGGCCCCGCGATAGATCTCTTTATGTCCCTTCTGGCGTCCATAACCCTTGACTTCTGAAATCGTCATGCCCTGAATGCCGATATCGTTAAGCGCTTCTTTGACATCATCCAGTTTGAAGGGTTTAATGATCGCTTCAATTTTTTTCATAGTATAACCTCCTCTTGTTTAAAAAAATATTCGCTGACAAGTCTGCTAAGCAATTTCAAAACCCCTCTCACCGTGCAGCGAATTGTCCAATCCCTCAATTTCCTCCTCATTTGTTACTCGTAAACCGCCGGTTAGCAGGCGCGTGATCATGATCACAACTAGTGTGCCAATAGCCGTAAAAACAGCCGTGGCCACAATGGAAACAAACTGGATCCATAGCTGTTTGGGGTTGCCGTAAAATAGGCCTTTGGCCCCTTCGGTGATGGCCGGGTTGGCAAACAGCCCGGTGGCCAATGCCCCCCAAATGCCGCACATACCGTGTACGCCAAATGCATCCAGGGAGTCATCGTAACCGATTTTCTGTTTGAGCACAGCGACGCTGTAATAGCCCAGCAAGCCGGCGCCAATGCCGATTACCAGTGAAGCGGGCATATTGACAAATCCGGCCGCAGGTGTAATGGCCACCAATCCGGCAACCACTCCGGAAGCCAGCCCCAAAACTGTCGGCTTCTTGCTGGCGGCCCATTCAGCCAGCATCCACGCCAGCGCCGCCGCCGCCGCCGATGTATTGGTAACCAGAAAAGCCGAACCGGCGACCCCGTCAGCTGCCAATTGACTGCCGGCATTGAATCCAAACCAGCCAAACCATAACAGCGCTGCCCCCAACGCCGTCAGGGTAATACTGGAAGGAAACATCGCCTCTTTTCCGTAACCAATGCGTTTGCCGACAACCAGTGACAAGACCAATCCGGCCACACCGGCGTTGATGTGCACAACGGTTCCGCCGGCAAAGTCAAGCGCACCCATACTTCCCATCCAACCACCGCCCCACACCCAGTGGGCGATGGGGCAATAAATTAGTGTTACCCATAAAATGGTGAAGACGATCCAAGCGGAAAATTTCATGCGGTCCACAATGGCACCCAGTACCAACGCCACGGTAATACAGGCAAAGGTCATCTGAAAAAGCGCAAATACAGAGGTTGGAATTGTTCCGGAAAGTGTATCGACACCGATACCGTTTAAAAACAAGTGCGACAAGCCCCCCACGAGACCGGCTTTATCCGGTCCAAAAGCCAGCGTATAGCCCCAGACGACCCAAATCACACTGGCCAAACAGTAGGCCACCAACGTCATGGCAAAGGTATTTAATAAATTTTTATAGCGTGACATACCACCATAAAACAAGGCCAGTCCGGCCGGGGTCATCATCATGACCAAGGCCGTGGCAACGATAATCCAAGCCGTATCACCGGCATTGAGGGCGTCTGCCGCCCATGCATTGGAACACGGAAATACAGCTAAAATAGCAATGAATCCCATCAGTTTGTGTTTCATTTTCTTAATAATTCCTCCTTTAAAATTTAATTTTTTTCATGATAAATTTAAAGCGCCACCATCTATTCGATCTGTGGCAACATCTTTAACACCGCATCTTGGATGGCCGACACCTGGGCAGGGGTATCCACTTTCTGGCCGTCAAAGTCACGCACATAAAATACGTCCACGACCTGATCGACTTTGGTGGCGATTTTGGCAACCCAAATATCCAGGCGACAATTAAAAAGGGTGTTGGTAACCAGAAACAATAACCCTGAAAAATCATAGGTAATCACTTCAATGATGGTAAAAAAACTGGATGTATCATTATCCACCACAACCTTATGTGCACGCTTGGAAGTGCGGACTTTGATGGTACGGTAAGCCGCCATTTTTTCGGCCAGCGCGGCTTCCAAATCAAGCTCGTTCTTCAATGCGGCCTGCAGATGGCTCTCAGCCCTTTCCCAGCGTTCATCTTCAAAAATCCGATCCGGTGGCGGTTTGAGCTCAAAAATATCCAGCGCGATGTTATTGCGCCAGGTAAATACCTGGGTGTTGAGAATATCCATGCCATTGAGTGTAAAGACACCCGCCATTCTGGAAAACAATCCGGGACGGTCTTTGGCACACACTGTCACCGTACGGGTGTTGGTTTCGGAAGATTTCGCAATCGTCCAAACAAAATCACGATTACCAAGCTGTTTAAACAACCGCACATGCTCTAAAATTCTTTCCGCCGGCATATACAGCAAATAACGCGGCGACATGACATCATACAGCGCTTTAAAATCATTTAGCACGCTTGAAGATACACTCGATGTCAGAACATCCTGGCGCTTCTTTTCAATGCTTTCCACAGCTTCTTGACTGGCCAATTCACCCTTTTCCAAAGTGTTGAGTACTTTCAAGCAAAGATCGCGCAGCAGAATGGACGTCCAGTCATTCCAGGCTTTGGGACCGGTGGCGATGGAATCGCCAACCGTTAATAGATACAGCATTTTTAGCCGTTCAGGATCTTTAATGCGCCGGGCTGCCAGAATGGCGGTCTCTTCATCATTTACATCCCGCCGCGTGGCAACTTTAATCAGAAAAAGGTGCTCTTCCACTAAAAAACCTACCGCATCAACATCCTTGGGCCGGTAACCTTTTTCTTTTAAAATTTCACGCGCCATCTCCGCCCCGGACTGGGAGTGGTCGCCACCGGCTTCGCCTTTGCCGATATCATGCAGTAAAGCGGCCCACAGCAGCAATTTACGATTTTTAATTTCTTTGTAGAGATTGCCGCAAAAAGAATCGCTGGTAGGATCATCGGCTGTGCCGAATTTTTTAATCGTTTGAACCGTTCGCAGGGAATGCTTGTCCACCGGGTAAAGATGATATTCATCGTATTGGATCCGGTTGACGATCTGCTTGAACTGGGGAATGAAATGTAGCAGGAATTTAGAATTCAGCATTTCATTGAGAACATTGAAAATCGGGGCCGGTGCCAAAAGGATTTTTTCAAAAGACCGCACCACCTCTTGGGAACAACGGAAAACATCATCGACCAATTCGCTGAAATCCCCCACAAGCCGTCTGGCTTCAGCCCCCAGGGGTATTTTTAATCGGGCGCTTTCCTCAAATATTTTAATCAGCAGCTCCGGCTTCCGATAAACCGCTTCCGGTGTCGCAAATGCCAGCATCTCATTCACCACCTCAATACCGCCGACACGCGATGATTGGCCCTTGCGACGGCGGTTTTTGGAACGTTTGGTATACTCCATTTCATGCAACAGCATTAAGTGCTTATGTTTGACGAATTCCATGTGACCATGCAGTTCTCCCAAGAGACGCTCCACCGGCTGCTGCCCGTTTACTTTTTGATATTTCAACGCATCTGCCAGCTTAACCTGGTCATCAAACAGCAACTGGTCAGATTTGCGGCGATTGAGATCATGCAAGCGGTTGCGAATATTCCAGATAAAAGCCAGGGCAGCATTGAGTGTCTGATATTCAGAATGGGACATGCAGCCAAAGTATTCGAGATCCCGGGGCTGCTTGAGGTTGAATTTGATGCGCGCAATCCACAATATGGTATGATAGTCGCGCAGCCCGCCCTGCCCCTCTTTGAGGTTGGGCTCCAGCAAATAAGAGGAGTCGCCGTAGCGCAGATGGCGTGCGCGATTGGAATCAACCAGCCAGTCGATGATCTTGCCGTTCTGCCGCTTAATAATCTTAGCGCGCAGTAGTTTGGCCAATTCCGTGTATAAAAAAGACATGCCACATATAAAACGGGCATCCAGCAAAGGCGTCAGCACTTCATAATCTTTAGCCGCCAGTTTAATGCATTCATTCAGTGAACGTGTGGCGTAGCCGACTTCAAGGCCAAGATCCCACAATGGATAGACAATTTCCTGAATTAAATTCTCCACTTTCTTAGGGACATGCTTATGGAACAAAAAAAGCAGATCGATGTCTGAATGGATGCATTGTTCCTCACGGCCATAGCCACCGAGCGCAATGATGGCATACGGGTTCTTGTTGATGCCCAGTTTGGGACCGATATCGCTTTTTTCAAAGCTGTTACAAAAAAAATCATCCAATATCCGGGCGTGATCGTGCATGAACTGAATCGTCGGTTGCTGACCGGCAATAAAATCACCCATCAAAGCTTCCCGCGCTGCTTGCAGTTCTGAAGAAGCGCCTTCGGGTATCTTATTTACAGATGTATGCGACAAAATAATCCCTTCTTTAGATAACTACTGGCCAGCATTAGCAACAGGTGTGCCATCGGGCCCATATTTCTTTAATATATTAGTATTATTATAAAAAAATGAAGCCTGCCGTCCAATTGCCATTGAGCATTAATTACAAAATCGTAAATACTGAAATTATTAAGTTACAAATTTGTACTATTTAATTATGTTCTCTAGCAAAACTAATTGCTATTAACAGTTTTATAGCACATAATATATTACATTTTTGTGTTATTAAAACAAGAAGTGTCGCTGTTATTGAATAATTGAATTTGGTAAAAAAGGTGGGTTTACTCGGTAGACTTTCCCAAATAAAATTGCCAAATTTCTTTAACTTTTTGGCCAAGGGTAAAAAAACCGGCATGTGCAACTTTGGCCGGTTTTTCCTGAAGGCCTAATCGATGGGCGGTTGCTCGGTAAATGAGATACGATTTCCGCAAAATATTGGCAGTGGCTTCATCGATCACACCCGTTTCCCACAAAGACTGCAAAATTCGCACATTGTCGGTCCAGCGAACCAATTCTTTATGTTGATGGGATTTTAACAGCACCAAATATTGAACCAAAAATTCAATATCAATAATTCCTCCCGGGCTTTGTTTTAGATCAAACCACTGCGGATCAGGTTTGAGGTGTTCGCGCCGCATGCGTTCGCGCATTTCGACCACTTCATGCTTAAGCGAATCTTCTGATCGTTGTCGACGCAAAATTTTCATGCGGATCTGATTGAATCGCTCACTGATCAGTCGATCCCCGCTGATAATCCGGGCGCGGATCAAGGCTTGATGTTCCCAGGTCCAAGCCTCGTTGCGCTGGTAATCACCAAACCCTTCGATATGACTGACCAATACGCCTGAACTGCCGCTGGGGCGCAAGCGCATATCCGCATCATAAAGCGATCCGGCCCGAGTGCGAGCGGTTAAAATGTGCAACACCCGCTGCCCCAAGCGCGCAAAAAATTGGGTCGTATCGATTGGTTGTGATCCATTCAGGACTTGGGCAGGCGTGCCTGCATGTAAAAAAACCAGATCCAGGTCTGACGCGTACCCCAGCTCAATCCCGCCAAGCTTGCCGTAGGCTGCCACTGCAAAGCCCCGTTCACAGGTTTGTCCGTTGATTAAACAGGTCGGACGGCCATGTTTGGCCACCAGATGACGCCAGGACAGTTCTAATACCTGCTCCAGAATCAATTCAGCAATATCAGTTAAGTAATCGCTGACCCGCATCAAAGGCAGGGTACCGGCCACATCCGCAGCGGCAACCCGCAAGGAATTAACTTGCTTAAAGATACACAGGGTTTCAATCTGGAATTCGAGCTCTTCAGGATCAATTTTTGCGAGGCGCTGACGCAGTTCCTTGGTTAAATCTTCTTTTTCAGGAGGCTTATACAGCGTGCGTGGATCGAGTAGTTCGTCCAATAATACGGGATGCTGCGCCAAATAGGAAATAATCCAGGGGCTGGCCTCGGCCAGCTTTACCAAATGACTAATGGCGGCGGGATGCTCCAGGAGCAATGAAATGTAGCAGGAGCGCCTTTCGATTGTCTTGACCAGGTCAACAATCCGATTCAGCACCACCGAGCTATTGTCAACGCGACCGACTTCAGCCAAAACCGGTGGCATCAGCTTATCGAGCCGCTCGCGACCCTCTTTGCTCAATGCCCGGGTTTCTGAATTGTCCTTTAAGTAATGCAGTGATCTTAAAACTGCTTGCGGATCATGGAAACCAGCTGAGGTTAAAATTTGGGCGGGGCTGTCACTGCCCGTCTCATCGTGCCAGACGGTTGTCAAGTGATCTTTAAGGTTACCTTCACTTGTATCGGCCTCACCCGATTCCCTCTCAAGCAAACCATTGAAATGGCGATGCACCGTTGCCATATATTTTCGCAGCTGATCTCTAAAGGTCGCCCAATCCGTACATGCTATGGCGGTGCGCAATTGTTCTCTTGCTTGCTCACCGGTGGGCAATTTGTGGGTTTGCTGATCGCCAAACGCCTGTAGGCATTGTTCCACTTTTCGTAAAAATAAATAGGCCTGGGACAACTCGGTGACCACCTGTGATTCGATAAAATCCTGCTGGCCGAGCAATTCCAGTACCGGCAATATGCGACCGTCTTGTAAAGCCGGAACGACCCCCCCTCTGATTAATTGAAACATTTGTCCAAAAAACTCGATTTCGCGGATACCCCCCGGGCCCAGTTTGATATTGGCCTGCATTTCCTTGCGTCTGACTTCCTGCGAAATCAGCTTTTTCATATCGCGCAGTGATTCAAAGGCGCTGAAATCAAAATAGCGCCGATAGACAAACGGATTCAGCCTGTGCAGTAATTGATTACCCGCCTCTTTGTCACCGGCCACCACTCGGGCTTTTATCCAGGCGTAACGCTCCCATTCACGCCCCTGCCGCTGATAATAGCTCTCCATATTATCAAAACTCATCACCAGGGGACCGTTAGCGCCATAAGGCCGCAACCGGGTATCGATGCGAAACACAATGCCCTGGGGTGATGCTTTGGTAAACACATCGATTAAATCGCGGCTGAGGCGCGTAAAAAACTCATCATTGCTAATGGGACGGGATACATCCCGAGTTTCGCCGGAATCTGGAAAAGCAAAGATCAGGTCGATGTCCGAAGAGAAATTAAGCTCCCGGCCTCCCAATTTACCCATTGCCATCACCACTAAATACTGCTGGACGTTATTGGGTGAAAACGGTGTGCCGTCTGACGCCGCACGCCATGCATAAAGCTTTTCCAGGCTGGATTCTAGACTGGTTTCCGCAAATGCAGATAGTTCAGCCATGGTAGTTTTTATATTTGCTATGTCTAAAAAGTCCCGGTAGGCAATGCGCACCATCTCGCGACAGCGTAATTGTCGCAAAGCATCCGCAAGTTGAACGCGATCAGAGACTTGCGCCAAATATGCTGAAAGCTTGTGCGCATAAACACCGTCGTTATAATCCTTGTCTAAGTCACCACTGGCGGTTAGATCAGCCAACATTGCCGGGTTTCGCATACAGCTTTTAAAAACAAATTCACTCAGCGCAAATACGTACGTCCATCGGTCGACAACATGCGTGTCGGTTGGAATTGTTACATCAGCGGCAGCAGCCGTCTCGGCGAACGTCTGCCAGCGACTCTGAGCATTTTGCGCAAGCTTTTTTGAGAGTTGATCGATTGGTTTAAACGCTGTCAGATTCAAAAGCTTACAATCCTTGCGTAGTTGTCGGCGGCCCTCTCCGGTTCAGCTAATATAGCACAACGTCATACCTATCTGTAAAGGCCATCGGTTTTTGATGATAACCTACAAACTTCTACTATCGACTATCATCATTATTTGCAATATTATCTGCAAATTGAGCCATGGCGGCCGCTTGATTTTTATTGGGCCTAATGTTAATTTTATCGGAGTGCATAGTGGGTAAACATAACCGCCATTGCGACCCTTTTAACGCCACGATGCTATCTCAATAATTGGCGGCCGTTTGTATCCCAAGGTGAGTCGGCCGCCAAGCTGAAATAAACGCATTATGGATCGATCACAGAACGAATCCGACGACAAATATGTCAAAGCCCTGATGGACATCAGCAGTGCCATCACATCAGACCTGTACCTGGAAGACATCCTTAAATTAATTGTGATGGTCACTGCCAAAGTCACCGGCATTGAAATCTGTTCATTGTGGCTCATCGATGATCAATCGTCCCCTCATATGATTCGACTAAAAGCAACCCAATCCATAGACCCGGAGTATGTGAAGGACCGTTCACTTAAATTAAATGAAGGGGTTGTGGGATACGTGGTAACCCATAAAAAGCCGTTGCTGGTTAAAAATGTTTTAAAGGAACCGCGGTTCAAAGAAAAAGAGATGGCCAAAAAGCTTGGACTGGTATCTATGATCGGGGTTCCACTTCAATCTAAAGAGGGCAAAGTGATCGGCGCACTAAACGGATTTACCGCCGAGCCCCATATTTTTTCGGAAACTGAAATCAATTTGATTCGCGCGGTAGCCAATCAGGCCGCCATTGCCATTTTAAATACACAATTGATGGTAAAAACTAAAGTCATTCAGGAAGAATTGGAGGCACGCAAGCTCATCGAACGTGCCAAGGAAATCCTGATGCAACGACGTCATAAATCCGGTGAAGATGCTTATCGCTGGATGCAAAAACGGTCCATGGACTCACGCAAATCGATGCGCCAGGTGGCTGAAGCGATTTTGCTTTCCGAAGAATTGGAATAAATTCATAAGCCTAAATTTATCTAAGACACTGCTCGTTATCACCCCCCGTTCACCTGTTGACCGTTTTCAAATTAAAATCTATTGCTTGACAACTGCAATTTTTTAATCTAATTAGCTATGTTCCGCACAATGGCGTGCTTAGAAAAGTTCTGCACAAAGAGGTGCCGACTTTTCTTTAACTGCAAGACAAAGGCGTCTAACATCCAGTTACCAGTGATGGAGAAGGCGCCTTTTTTTATTTGCAGCGCGAGTACACCTCTTGTTCCTTACTGACAAACCAAAACTGCGGAAGTAAAAGACATTTACGTCCGAATTGAAAAATTAAATTTTAATAACAACGTGATTTATTAATAGATTTTTTAAAGATATGAAAAGAAAATTACATCCCAAATTTGGCCTATTCCCGCCGGCGCAAGGCTTATACGACCCTGGGAATGAGCATGACTCTTGCGGCGTTGGTTTCGTCGCCCAGATCGATGGCAAACCAAGTCATACCATTATTCGCAATGGCATAAAAGTCCTCGAAAACTTAATGCATCGGGGAGCCATCGGTGGTGATCTTAAAACCGGTGATGGCGCCGGAATCCTGTTTCAGATACCGGACCAATATTTCCGTAAAGAATGTCAAGACCTCGGCTTCGACCTTCCCGCCCCCAAAACTTATGGGATCGGAATGATGTTTTTGCCACGCCGTGATGAAACCCGCAAAACCCTTAAACGTATGATAACGAAAACAGTTGCTTCCGAAGGTCTGACCATCCTCGGTTGGCGCACTGTGCCTGTAGATTCGAATGCCATCGCAGGACAAGCCAAACAACAGCAGCCCTTTATTGAACAGCTATTCGTTGACGGCAACGGCCTGACCGAGGCTGCTTTGGAGCGGAAACTCTATATTCTGCGAAGGTGCCTTGAGCAACAGGCGCTACCAATGGTCGGCCCCGACGAATGCTTTTATATCGCCAGCATGTCGGTCAATACCATTGTGTATAAGGGACTATTCACGGCACCACAGTTGTCGGGCTTTTATGAAGATTTGAGCCAGGACGACATTACCAGTGCCATGGCCGTCGTGCATCAACGCTACAGCACCAACACATTCCCTTCCTGGGAATTAGCCCAGCCTTTTAGATATTTAGCGCACAATGGCGAAATCAACACCTTGCGAGGCAACTTGAATCATATTCGGTCCCGTGAGCCGTCGTTGGCAACAGAGCTATTCGGAGAAGATCTGGTCAAAATCTTCCCGGCCATCGATGAACGCGGCAGTGATTCGTCCTGTCTAGACAATGCCCTCGAGTTGCTGACCAACTCCGGTCGTAGCCTCGCCCATGCCATGCTAATGCTGGTACCAGAAGCCTGGGGGATTAAATACCCCATAGGGGCCGATTTGCGTGGTTTTTTCGAATACCATGCAGGCCTGATGGAACCCTGGGATGGCCCTGCAGCACTCGCTTTCTCAAACGGAACCCAAACAGGTGGCATGCTCGACCGCAACGGTCTCAGGCCAGCGCGTTATACCGTTACAGCTGATGGCCTGGTGGTGTTTGCATCAGAGGTTGGCGTTCTCGACGCTGCACCCGAGGAAGTCGTTGAAAAAGGAGCGTTAAAGCCCGGCGCTATGCTGCTTGTGGATTTCAATCAAAAACGCCTGTTAAAAAACGGTGAAATCAAAACCATTTTTGCCCGCAGACAACCGTATCGTCGCTGGGTTGAAGAGAACAAAATTTCCGTGCGCGGATTTTATGGAGATATCGCTTCCATCCAGCCGGACTTCGACAACCTCGTTTTTAAACAAAAACTCTTCGGTTACACCCGGGAAGATTTGCAGGTCATTTTGGATCCCATGGCTTGTGAAGGCCATGAACCGGTTGGCTCAATGGGCGCTGACGCCCCCCTTGCGGTTTTTTCAGAAAAAAATCAGCTCCTTTATTCATATTTTAAGCAATTATTTGCCCAGGTAACCAACCCCGCCATTGATTCGGTACGTGAAGAACTGGTTATGTCATTGATGACCTTCATCGGCAACCCGGGTAACATCTTGACGGAAGTGCCGCAAAATAGTTGTCTGATCAAACTTCAACACCCCATATTAGCAAACGAAGACTTGCGGCGCATCAAAGAATTAAATGTCCACGGCTTCCGTTCTAAAACGCTAACCATCGGCTTTCCAGCCGATGGATCGGAACAGGATTTGGCGCAGGAGCTAGACCGTCTGTGTGATCGCGGCCTTGAAGCCATACAGCAAGGCCATTCGATCCTCGTTTTAAGCGATCGGGAGCTGCCCGAGGAACAAATTCCGATCCCTTCGCTGCTGGCCGTGTCAGCTGTCAATCGCCATCTGGCCAAACATGGACATCGCACCAACTCGGGTGTGATTATCGAAACCGGTGAAGCCCGTGAAGTCATGCACATAGCCTTGTTGCTCGGATATGGCGCCACGGCCGTTAATCCCTATCTGGCATTTGAAACGATTGCCGCAATGGCGATCAAAAAGCACCTCTCCAAGTCGGTCAGCGTTCCGGTAGCCATAGAGAACTATATCCATGCCCTTTGCAAGGGCCTCTTGAAAACCATGTCCAAAATGGGCGTCTCGACGCTACGCAGTTACCGCAGTGCTCAGATCTTTCAGGCCATTGGGCTCGATCAAGGTTTTGTCGACCGCTATTTCCCGGGAACCGCATCGCTGGTCAATGGTATCGGTTTAGAAGCCATTGCCAAAGAAGCGGCGGAACGATATCAGCACGCCCTAGATCGCACGCCGCCAACTACCAAAATTCTACCCAGCGGCGGCCATTATAAGCTTCGTAAGGATGGCGAACGACACTTATGGACCGCACCTGCCATTAGCAAACTGCAACAGGCCTCACGTCAGAATGATTATGAACTGTTCTGTGAATATACAAACCTGATCAATAATCAGTCCGAAAAACAATTTACGCTGCGCGGCATGTTCAAATTAAAATCCGGCAAAGCAATTCCGCTTGATGAAGTGGAGCCGGTGAGTGACATCGTCAAGCGCTTCGCCACCGGGGCTATGTCCTTTGGTTCCATCAGCCGCGAAGCCCATGAAACCATCGCCATCGCTATGAATCGTTTGGGTGGGAAAAGCAACAGTGGCGAGGGCGGTGAGGACCCGCAGCGTTATCGACCTTTGCCCAACGGTGATAGTACCTGCAGCGCGATCAAACAGGTTGCCAGCGGCCGTTTTGGTGTTACAACCGAATACCTGGTCAATGCTCAGGAGCTCCAGATTAAGATTGCGCAGGGCGCCAAGCCTGGCGAAGGGGGGCAGCTTCCTGGACATAAGGTAAATGAAGAAATTGCACGAGTGCGTCATTCAACCCCTGGTGTAACGCTGATTTCACCACCTCCGCACCATGACATATATTCTATCGAAGATCTGGCTCAGCTTATTTTCGATTTAAAGAATGTCAATCCGCAGGCACGTGTTTCCGTCAAGCTGGTATCGGAAGTAGGTGTTGGGACCGTAGCTGCCGGCGTTGCCAAAGCCCGATCGGACCTGGTCCTGATCAGTGGCTATGATGGTGGCACCGGCGCATCGCCCCTCTCGTCAATTAGACATGCGGGGGCCCCATGGGAGCTTGGCCTCAGTGAAACCCAGCAAACGCTGGTGTTGAACAACCTGCGCGACCGCATCCGGGTTCAGGTCGACGGCCAGCTAAAGACTGGCCGGGACGTCATCATCGCCGCCCTATTGGGTGCTGAAGAGTTTGGGTTTGCTACCACTGTTCTGGTCGTGCTGGGTTGTGTTATGATGCGCAAATGCCATCGCAACACTTGTCCGGTGGGTGTCGCCACTCAAAATCCCGTCCTCCGCAAATTATTTGCCGGCCAGCCCGAGTATGTGGTCAATTTTTTCAATATGCTGGCCCAACAGGTCCGCGAGTATATGGCGAAGCTGGGATTCCGCACTCTGGATGAAATGATTGGCCGATCGGATCTCCTCGAGATGGATACCGCCATCGACTTCTGGAAAGCCAACGGACTCGATTTTTCACGGATGTTTTACGATGCGGCGGGCAACCAAGATCAGGACCGACCACGAAGACAAATCCAAGACCAACCCCTATTAACAGCTGAGGTGTTAGATCATGATCTGATTCAACAAGCTCAACCAGCGCTAAACTCCCAAAAATGTGTCGTCATCGAAAGTGCCATCCGCAATGCTGACCGAACCGTCGGCACCATGCTGTCAGGTGAAATTGCCCAGCGTTACGGTCATCAAGGATTGCCTGAAAATACGGTTACATGCCGGTTCAAAGGCGCTGCCGGTCAAAGCTTTGGCGCTTTCGGAGCGCATGGATTGACACTGCATTTAGAAGGCGAAGCCAATGATTATCTCGGCAAAGGTCTGTCAGGGGGTAAGATTATCGTCAAACCCCATGCGCAAGCCACCTATGATCCCGCAGCCAACACCATCGCTGGAAACGTTATTTTATACGGTGCTACCGGAGGGGAGGTTTATCTGTTAGGCCAAGTTGGTGAACGATTTGCCATCCGCAACAGCGGAGCCGATGCAGTGGTTGAAGGGGTTGGCGACCACGGCTGCGAATACATGACTGGCGGGCGTGTGGTTGTTTTAGGTGAGACCGGTATTAACTTTGCAGCAGGCATGAGCGGCGGCATCGCTTATGTCTACGATCCCCACCAACGCTTCGACACCAGGTGCAATCTGGATATGGTCGACTTGGAGATGGTGATCGAACAAAGTGATCGTGATGAATTAAAAAATTTGATTGAACGCCACAAGACATATACCGGTAGCCGCAGGGCTACTGAAATCCTGGATAACTGGGAAGATGCATTACCTTTTTTTGTCAAGGTTTTTCCCATGGAATATCGCCGGGTATTGGGTATGATGAGCAAGGAAGACGAGGCGACCGAAAGAAAAGAGGTGCAACATGGGTAAGCCGACTGGTTTTTTAGATTACGAACGCAAGGAACCGGGATATCGCTCTAAAAAAGAACGCTTACAGGACTACAAGGCCGTGGAGCTGCAAGCCGATGATAAAGAAACAATCATTCAAAGTGCCCGTTGTATGGACTGCGGCATACCGTATTGCCATGCCTATGGTTGCCCAGTGGCCAACGTCATCCCTGAATTCAATGATCTGATTTACCGGAACAATTGGCAGGGGGCCCTGGACATTCTATTGTCTACCAATAATTTCCCTGAGTTCACCGGACGGGTTTGCCCAGCGCCGTGTGAAGCGGCCTGTGTGGCCGGGATCAACCAGGAACCGATTACGATTCGTCAAATCGAACTGGCCTTGATTGAAAAGGGTTTTAAAGAAGGCTACCTGAAGCCACAACCGCCTGAGACCTATTTGCAAGCGCAGGTAGCAGTAATTGGAGCCGGACCGGCTGGTTTGGCTGTGGCCGACTCGCTTAACAAAGCCGGTTATCGGGTAACCGTTTTCGATGAAGCGGCTGAGCCGGGCGGTATATTGCGGTACGGCATTCCTGATTTTAAACTCGAAAAATGGGTTGTCGAACGTCGGGTGCAAATGATGCAAGCTGAAGGCATAGTATTTGAAACCGGGGTCAAAGTGGGTGTCGATATATCCTTTCGTTATCTGAAAAGCCGCTACGCGGCCATCTGTCTTGCCTGTGGTGCACGGGGTCCACGGGACTTACCGATTCCCGGTCGTGACTATACCGGTATTTATTTTGCTATGGATTATCTGACCCAACAGAACAAGCGGCTGGCCGGTGAATCATTGCGACCTTCAACAGAAATTACCGCTGCTAACAAGGCTGTGGTGATTATCGGCGGTGGTGACACGGGTTCAGACTGCCTGGGTACCGCCTTGCGGCAAGGTGCCCGTCAGGTCACGCAACTCGAAATCCTGCCTGAACCACCGACAGAACGGGATTCATCCACTCCATGGCCCATGTGGCCTTTAATGCTGCGCGATACGCATGCCCATAAGGAGGGTGGTTCCCGGCGTTGGGCTGTCACGGCCAAAGCCTTTATTGGAGAGAACCGGGTCCTCAAGAGGGTCGCTTGTATCGAAATGGAGTGGCAGCCGACACCTGATGGGAAAGGGCACATGCCGATCGAAAAGCCCGGCACAGAATTCGATATCGAAGCAGACCTAGTGATTTTGGCAATGGGTTTTATCGGGCCGGGTCCGAGCAAACTGGTGGATGAGATCGGGCTTGAACTCGACGATCGCAAGAATGTAAAGGTGGATCACACCCAGATGACCAATGTACCTGGCGTTTTTGTGGCGGGCGACATGACCACGGGCCAATCGCTGATTGTACATGCAATCGCTAATGGTCGCAAAGCCTCCGACGGAATTCAATCCTATTTAGAAAAGCAATCCTAAGATAAAATTAGAAAACGATTTTATGGTATTGATTTAGCGAGTTGATGTGGTATGGGGAGCATACGCATTTACTCACGCTTGGCTTAACCGGTCTATTTTGACCATCGACACGAAAACGCATAAATTATCGTAATTTCAAACGATTATGAAAGCCCTTTTAGCATTAGAAGATGGACGCCTTTTTCGTTGCCGCAGTTTCACCGGGCCGGGTGAAGCATGGGGTGAGGTCGTATTTAACACTAGCATGACCGGTTACCAAGAGGTGCTGACGGATCCTTCGTATCGGGGCCAATTGGTGACCATGACCTATCCGCTGATCGGCAATTATGGCACCAATCCTGAGGATGTAGAGTCCAGCCGTATCCAGGTGGCTGCTTTTATCGTAAAAGAGTATCAAAGCTTTCCCAGCAATTACCGCGCGACCCAAACACTGGCAGAATATCTGCAGGACCAAAAGATCATCGGTGTTGAAGGATTGGATACGCGCGCCCTGACGCGTCATATTCGCCAGGTCGGCGCCATGCGGGCCATCGTTTCGACCCACGACTTGGATTCACAATCGCTGGTCCAACGTGCCAATGAAATCCCCGGCATGGCCGGATTGGCATTGGCTACTGAGGTAACCACTAATCAACCCTATTATTGGTCAGATAACCAGCCCGCTTATATCGTTCCTTCTGAAAACATGGATAATTCGGTGTGGCGTAATCGAGATCGCGCGTTCTCCGTGGTAGCATTTGATTTTGGGATCAAATTCAACATCCTGCGTCATTTAACCCAGGCGGGATGCGAGGTGATCGTCGTGCCGGCCGAGACAAACGCCGAGACCATCAAAAAAATGCAACCCCAGGGAATCTTTCTGTCAAACGGTCCCGGTGATCCGGAACCGCTGACCGGTATCATTGAGGTCATCCGGGAACTTTTAGAGTATCGTCCGATTTTCGGCATCTGCCTCGGTATTCAATTGTTGGGACAAGCTCTGGACGGTTCGACCTTTAAATTGAAATTTGGCCATCGGGGTGCCAATCAACCGGTTAAGAATTTGCAGACCGGCCGGGTGGAAATTACCGCCCAAAACCATGGTTTTGCAGTGGATATTAACAGCCTCCGATCTGAAGATATTGAAATCACCCATATTAATTTAAACGATGACACCCTCGAGGGTTTCCGGCACCGCAAGCTTCCGGTTTATGCGGTTCAATACCATCCCGAGGCAGCACCCGGCCCCCATGACGCCGATTATTTATTTCAACAATTTGTCCAAGCAATGTCCCAAAATTAATCCAATTTCACGGCTTTTTTTAAGCCTTCAACTCTGATACAAGTCCCGGCAGATTTCATTTGGAAACATAAACAAATGCCAAAAAGAAGCGACCTTCAAAAAATTCTGATCATCGGTGCCGGCCCCATCATCATTAGTCAAGCCTGTGAGTTTGATTATTCTGGAGCCCAAGCATGCAAAGCGCTGAAAGAGGAGGGCTACGATGTCATTCTGGTCAACAGCAATCCGGCCACCATTATGACCGATCCGGAAATGGCCGATCGCACCTATATTGAACCGGTAACACCACAAGCCGTAGCTAGCATCATTGCCCGTGAAAAACCGGACGCGCTTTTGCCGACGCTGGGCGGACAAACCGGCCTTAACACCGCGGTGGAAGTAGCCAAAATGGGCACCTTAGAGGAGTTTGGCGTCGAAATGATCGGTGCCTCCATTGATTCCATCCAGAAAGCCGAAGATCGCGATCGCTTTCGCAATGCCATGAATCGCATCGGATTGCGGATTCCCCAAAGTGGTATTGCGCATGCAATGGACGAAGCCCGCACAATTGCTGCCGATATTGGTTACCCTATTATCATTCGGCCGAGTTTCACATTAGGCGGCACCGGTGGCGGCGTGGCCTATAATCCGGAAGATTTGGAAATCTGGGCTAAAGCCGGATTAGATGCCAGTATGATCAGCCAAATTATGCTGGAAGAATCGGTCCTGGGATGGAAGGAATATGAATTGGAGGTCATGCGTGACCATAATGATAACGTGGTCATCATTTGTTCCATTGAAAACATGGATCCCATGGGTATCCATACCGGGGACAGCATTACCGCGGCACCGGCCCAGACCCTGAGTGATCTGGAGTACCAGTGCATGCGCGATGCATCGCTGGCCATCATGCGTGAAATCGGTGTGGATACCGGTGGCTCCAACGTTCAATTCGCCATCCATCCGCGTACCGGCGAAATGATCGTTGTTGAAATGAATCCACGTGTATCGCGCAGTTCCGCCCTGGCCTCCAAGGCCACCGGCTTTCCCATCGCCAAAATCGCTGCCAAGCTGGCCGTCGGATATACGCTGGATGAAATTCCCAACGATATCACCGGTGAAACACTAGCATCGTTTGAACCGACGCTGGACTACTGCGTGGTCAAGATACCGCGTTGGACCTTTGAAAAATTTCCGGAAACTCAGGATTACCTCACAACCGCCATGAAATCAGTGGGCGAAACCATGGCGATCGGCCGGACCTTTAAGGAAGCCCTACAAAAGGGTCTGCGCTCCCTGGAAATCGGTCGTTACGGACTGGGCGGTGATAGGCCAGAGGAATTGCCTGCCAAAAAAATAATAGTCCAAAATCTGTCTATTCCAAATTCAAAACGCATTTTTTATTTGCGTTATGCGCTTTTGCGCAGCATCCCCATCGACACCATTTATGAAAATACCGGGATTGATCCCTGGTTTCTGTTTCAGCTGAAGCAAATCGTTGAACTGGAACAAGAAATCGCTCGAAGGCCTGGCACCATTAGTGCGGACCTTCTGCATCAGGCCAAATCATGGGGTTTTTCAGATATTCAATTAGGATATCTGACTGACCTGGGCGCCGCACAGATTAAAAAATTGCGGCAGGCACAATCCATGCGACCGGTATATAAATTGGTGGATACCTGTGCCGCCGAATTTAAAGCCGCGACACCCTATTACTATTCCACCTATGAGCAGGAATGTGAAGCCAGGGTTTCCGATCGTCAAAAAGTCATGATTTTAGGCGGCGGCCCGAATCGCATCGGTCAAGGAATCGAATTTGATTACTGTTGTGTGCACGCAGCCTTTGCCTTGCGCGAAGAAGGCGTTGAATGCATCATGGTCAACAGCAACCCCGAAACCGTAAGCACCGATTACGACACCTCCGATAAATTGTATTTTGAGCCGTTAACCCACGAAGATGTTTTACACATTGTGGAAACCGAAAAGCCCTTTGGGGTGATCGTGCAATTCGGCGGCCAAACCCCTTTAAATTTGGCCACGCCCTTGAAACGCGCGGGAGTGCCAATTTTAGGCACCCAACCGGAAAGCATCGATCAGGCCGAAGATCGTCAACAATTCCAGGCAATGTTGAAAAAACTAGGATTGATCCAACCAGACAATGACACCGCCATGAGCGTTACCGAATCAATCGCGATTGCCGATCGCATCGGCTATCCGGTCATTGTACGCCCTTCCTTTGTTCTGGGGGGAAGGGCTATGAAAATCGTTTACGATCGCAATGATTTAGAAAATTTCACTCAGGAGGCTATAAAAGTGTCTCCAGGACATCCGGTTCTCATCGATAAATTTCTGGAGGATGCGGTTGAGGTTGACGTCGATGCCATTTCAGATGGAAAGCATTCCATCATTGGGGGTATCATGGAGCATATCGAAGCCGCCGGCGTGCATTCAGGTGATTCAGCCTGTGTGATACCACCAAGAAGCTTAACGCCTGCAATTCTGGATCAAATCAAACGTGCCACCCGTGCAATGGCTCTTGAACTCAATGTGGTTGGCCTTATGAATGTCCAGTATGCGATTAAAGATGAGCAACTATTTGTTATCGAAGTGAATCCCCGAGCATCACGAACCATACCATTTGTCAGCAAAACAACCGGCGTACCACTGGCGAAACTGGCCACCAAACTGATGTTGGGCCATTCGCTAGCGGATTTGGGCCTGACGCGGGAAATAGTCAC
This sequence comes from Desulfobacterales bacterium, assembly GCA_030066785.1. GTDB lineage: Bacteria > Desulfobacterota > Desulfobacteria > Desulfobacterales > JASJAZ01 > JASJAZ01. The sequence continues at coordinate 24,855 of JASJAZ010000025.1, forward strand.
TGAGCACGTATCGGTTAAGGAGGCGGTTTTGCCATTCGACCGGTTTCCAGATGTCGACACTCTTCTGGGGCCCGAAATGAAATCAACCGGTGAAGTTATGGGAATTGATTCGAATTTTGGAATCGCTTACGCCAAGGCCCAATTGGGCGCCGGCCAAAAACTACCTTCCCATGGAACGGTTTTTATCAGTGTAAAAGATCAAGATAAAGCCGCCATCGTGCCGGTGGCCTCTCAGTTTGCAGCCATCGGTTTTGATATTTTAACCACGCGGGGCACATCCCAATTTTTAGCCCATAATGATATCTCCAATACAGCTATTAACAAAGTGTCCTATGGCCGGCCGCACGTGGTGGATGCCATTAAAAATGGCGGCATCCAACTCATTATCAATACCGGCACCGGTGATAGGGAGCGCCGCGACGGTTATCATATTCGCCGGGCGGCAATTAAGTATGGCATTCCTTACACGACAACTATCGCCGGTGCGATGGCAATCGGTCAGGGGATGGCTTCTCTGAAAAAGGAAAAATTTGACGTCCAAACCATCCAAGAATACCATGCCAAAATCCTTTCCAGCCCACAACAATAATACCTGTGGAAAAATTTACGTATAAATATCAAAATATTGTGTTACACGCGCAAGCAAATAACCGCTATGCATGAAGGATTTGAAACTATCATGACCGATCACCAAAAACTACCAGATTACCTCACGGAGGACCAGCCACGGGAGGCCTGCGGTCTATTTGGAATTTGCCGACACCCCGAGGCGGCCAAGCTAAATTATTTTGGGCTCTATGCGCTACAACACCGTGGGCAGGAAAGTGCCGGCATCGCCGTGGCGCGCGATAAAAGCATTATCGACCACAAGGGCATGGGGCTGGTTCCGGATGTCTTTGATATGCAGCATCTGGAACAACTTTTCGGTCGCAGCGCCATAGGGCATGCGCGCTATTCCACCACCGGCAGCTCGATTTTGTCCAACGCCCAACCGTTTGTGGTTCATCACCGGCAAAAATCATATGCCGTGGCCCATAACGGCAATCTGGTCAACGCCCATCATCTAAAAAATGAGTTGGAAACCACCGGCTCCATTTTCCAAACAACCATGGACAGTGAAGTTTTTTTGCATCTATTTGTTAAAAACTTAACCCATGGGTTTGAAGGTGCTCTGGTAGAAAGTGTCAAGCGCCTACAGGGCGCCTTTTCGTTCGTGTTGTTGACCTGTAAAGAAGAAGTGATCGGCATCAAAGATCCTTATGGTTTTCGGCCGCTTTGTCTCGGAAAGCTCAACGGCAGCTATGTGCTGGCATCGGAAACTTGCGCCTTGGATCTGGTTCAAGCGGAATTCATCCGTGAACTTGATCCCGGCGAGATTGTCATAATCGATGAAAACGGTGTTCGCAACATTCAAACACCCGCGGCCGGCTTCAGAACCTTTTGTATTTTTGAATTTATTTATTTCGCACGCCCTGACAGCACGATATTCGGTAAAAATGTTTATCTGACCCGCAAAGACCATGGTCGACGTTTGGCCCAGGAATCACCGGTGGACGCTGATCTGGTGATGCCTTTTCCAGACTCCGGGACCTACGCCGCCCTCGGTTACTCCGAGGAATCCGGTATTCCATTTGAAATGGGGATGATCCGCAATCATTACGTGGGTCGCACCTTCATCCAACCAACTCAGAGCATGCGGGATTTCGGGGTTCGTATCAAATTAAATCCGGTCAAAGAACTCTTGAAAGGCAAAGATATCATTATAATTGAAGATTCCATCATCCGCGGCACCACCGTTAAAACCCGCGTGAAAGCATTGCGCGAGTTGGGTGTCAAGCGGGTCCATCTGCGGGTCAGCGGCCCGCCCCACCGTTTCCCCTGTCACTATGGTATCGATTTTACGACCCAGGATGAACTGATTGCCGCCCAGAAAACCATTGCGGAATTGCAGGATTATCTCGGTCTGGATTCGCTGGCATACCTTAGCCTTGAAGGTCTATTGGCCTCCACGGGCGTAGCGGATCCGGAGCACAATTTCTGCAAGGCGTGTTTTGATGGTTGTTATCCAGTCGCTTTCGATGACAATCTTTCCAAAGACTGTTTGGAAAAAAGATAGCCGAACTTTTTGGATTTTCTGGCAAAATGGTTCCATATGATGTAAAATAGGGATAATTTTGAAAGTGACCTCATCTGTAATCCATGCACTGGGGAAATAAACATGCTGGAATCCAAATTCTTAAAAGATAATATTGAAAATATTCAAAAACTCATGTCTCTGCCGCCATTGCGCAATTTTGAGACCAAAAGCCTGCGGCAACTTCTGAAAATGAGTAAAATCCGGGAATACGCCCACGGTGAATTAATCATCCGCGAGGGCGATATTGATCCCTGGTTGTATTTTCTGCTGTCGGGCAAGGTGAGGGTCAGAAAGCAGGGTGTTGATCTGTTTATTTTGGATAATATCGGTGATATTTTCGGTGAAATGCGTTTGCTGGACGGCCTGGACCGCTCGGCCTCGGTGTATGCCGAAGGCAAAACCGTCTGCTTGGCGGTTCAAACCAGTGCCACCGACCGTCTGGAAGTAGAAGAGGAAAAAGCCAACTTTTTGGTCACATTGTACCGCATGTTTTCTGAATTTGTCACCATGCGGCTACGCCTCACCAATGAAGAACTTGTGCGCGTCAAGAAAGAACTTGACCATTTATCGTAAAAACACCACTCCTTACCGCCTACCAATCATATTAAAAAATTTAATAATTAATTCAATAAATTAGATTGAGACTTGGCTTTATGACCTGCCATTTCCTTAAGCTGACATATTGATAATCGTGCGGCCCTTGTGTTTGCCCTGGAGCATCAATTCGATTTTACTGTCCAGTTCGTCAAAGGCGGCTTCTGTGGTCAACGCCTCCAGCCAATCAATTTTCCATTCCGATGCAATTTTTTCCCAGATTTTTTTCCTGATCGGCATCGGGCAGTTTTGGGAATCAATGCCGATAAGCGTCACCCCTCTCAAAATGAACGGATAGACGTTTAAGGGCAGATCCGGCGAAGCCACGTTGCCGCAGCAGGTTACCGTACCGCCGGATTGCATGGATTTAATCGTGGTAGCCAAGATGTCACCGCCCACCGTGTCGATACTGCCCGCCCATAGACCTTTTAGCATGGGACGCTTGCTGGTATCAGAGGCCGTTTCGATTTCAATAACCTCTTTGGCGCCGATTTGGTTTAAATAGTCGGCCTCGTCTACCAAGCCGTTTACGGCGGTTACGGCGTAACCGCTCTTGGCCAGAATCGACACCGCAATACTGCCAACCCCGCCGGTGGCACCTGATACCAAAATATCGCCAGCATCAGGCGCTACACCGTTTTCAATCATATACCAGACCGATAGCGCCGCCGTGAATCCAGCTGTTCCGTAAATCATTGCTTCCCTCAGGGTAAGTCCATGTGGCAAGGGCACTACCCATTCGGCAGGTACCCGAATGTATTGACCAAATCCACCGGCTGTATTCATTCCCAAGTCGTAGGAAGTAACAATGACCTCATCGCCGGGCTGGAAATCATCATTTTGGCTGGAAGCCACTACCCCGGCAGCATCGATGCCGGGTGTGTGGGGATAGTTGCGGGTGACGCCCCGGTTACCTGTGGCCGAAAGCACATCTTTATAATTCAGAGAGGAATAAAGGACCTGAACAACCACATCACCTTTCGGCAAATCATCGATATGTTTCTGTTCAACTGTTCTTACAAATTGATTATCGGCGGTTTCCGATATCACTAGAGCCTTGAATTGATCTGAGTGTGCCATGATTTAATCTCCTGTTTATGACATAAGTTATTTAAATCAAATTAAAACTTTTCAAATGTCTCCAATTCCCCTGCCGGATTTATCCACAAACACTATTCATTATTTGCTTTGGGCCATATCGATATGGCCGGATCGTTTAGTTTCAACGAAATGGGCGGCGGCCAGAGCGGCCGTGCATCCGTCGGCGGCCGAAAGAACAATTTGCCGGGCATATTTTTCGCGCAGATCCCCGATGGCAAAAATCCCCTTGATGGAAGATTCACGCTTTTCGTCTGTGCAGACATAGCCATCCGCGTTTAATTTGACACCGGCCGGAACAAGCTGATTGTTGGGATCAAATCCAATAAAAATGAAAACACCATCGGTCGATAACTCACTCTGAGCGCCCGATTGGGTATCTTTCAGGTCGACGGCATGAACGGCACCGTCTTGGGATTTGATCTTTGTAACCACAGCATTCCAGATAATGTCAATTTTTGGGTCAGCAAACAGGCGTTGTTGTAAAATCATGCTGGCCCTGAGGGCATCACGGCGATGCACCAAGATCACCTTGTTTGCCAGTTTTGAGAGATAAAGCGCCTCTTCTGCTGCCGAATCGCCGCCACCGACCACTAAGACAGTTTTATTTCTGAAAAAAAAGCCATCACAAACCGCGCAGTAGGAGACGCCTTTACCGTAAAGTTCATCCTCTCCCGACACATTTAATTTTCGCGGACTTCCTCCGGTTGCCAAAATAATCGCATGGGCTTTTAATACGTCGCCGCCGGCCAATCGAATGGAATGTTGATCAATACCCGGCTGCAATTCAGTGACTTCGTCTGACAAGATTTCCAATTGGTAATCTTGGGCGTGCTCTAAAAAATTTTGAGATAAGTCGAAACCGCTGATGTGTTTGAAACCGGGGTAGTTGTCCACTTCATCAGATTGGGTCATTTGGCCACCGGGAGCGGCCTTTTCGATCAACACCGTGCGCATGGATGCCCTCAGTGCGTATATTCCTGCCGATAATCCCCCCGGGCCCCCTCCGATAATAATTAAATCATAAAACTCTCGGTTAGCCATTGCATGTCTTCCTCATTTTGGTTTTTAAATCATTGGTCATGAGCGCATTCGCGGCGGCAAAATGAAAACCCGCCGCAATCCCTCTTGGAGCGCGATAGCCCCCTCGGGACAGAAACGGGAACAGACCCCACATCCCAGACAGGCGCTTTCTTCACGCTGGGCGACCCCTTCGGCATTTAGCTCAATGGCATCTGTGGGGCACCATTCAGTGCAGACACCGCAGCCGGTGCAGGCTTCCGAATCGATCACGGAAAGATGGTAAGTGGAATTGATCAGAGGCAGCGTACCGTCGCGCCATAGTCGCATGGTGTCACAACAATCCTTGCAGCAGTTGCAAATACTGGTTTCGGGACTGGATTCCCGGGAGCCGGGGTGAAAGGCTTTGTGGATCAGCCCAGCCTTTTCGGCTTCTCGTAAAATTTTCAGGGCCTCTTCCCGCGTGACTTTTTGGGCAAATCCCTGTGAACTGGTATGACGCGCCGACTTTCCGAAAGAAAAACAGTTCCGCACCGGCGCATCCGAATGGCAATCGTCTCCCAGCAATTTGCGCCGTTGGCGGCAGAAACAATGCCCAACGGCAATATCGTCAAATTTGTTGATAATTTCTTCAACGGTTTGACTCGGCAGGACATATTCCTCTGAAGTATTTAAAGTTTTATCAACCGGAATAATTTTGATCGATTTGCCATCTTCCGTGTCCCGGACAGGGATGGTACGATCCACCGGCGGAGCGGCTTCAAACAAGGGCGTCAGTTTATCGTACTGCCCTTGAATTTGTTCCCTCAATTCCACCAACAGTTTTTCAAATAATTCGGCCAGATTCTTTTCCGCCTCACTTCCCGTGAGTTCGCCCATGAACTGATATTCCATCAGACCGACCAACATAAGCGGTAAAACCCTGTACACCATAACACCGGCGGAACTGGGTTGATTAAAAATAAGACCCTTTTTAGCAAGGCTTTTTGAAAGCGATTCGATGCTTTTGGCTGAAAAGCCGCTCGATTCAATCAGTTGATCCATCGTTTGTGATGGTTTCTCGCGGAAAGCGTATATCAGATCGAGCTCAGCTTCATTATCCCCAATGACATGCTTAATAATCTCGATTGCCGTATCACTGACCGGAAATTGAACCATGCCCTGTTGACAGATTACGCTGGTTGCTTTTTCTAATTTATCCGCCAATGTGTTTTGCATCACGATCTTCTCCTCTGCAATTATCGCAAAAAAAAGAAAAACCAAATTTCGCTAAATGAACGATTTTGCATCTTCATATAATTTACGTAATTATTCAAGTCGTGAAATGTTTCTCAGATTATGATAAACATTTTCGCAAGATTCTCTTATACCGTGATAAGCACGCCGGAGTCTCGTTAATGGAAAAAACTGCCAAATTTCTTCCCAAAGGATACATGGGGAAAATCCTTGATGTTGATTTATCGAAGAGGGAATTCCAGCAAAAACCGTTAAAGCCCGATTTGGTCAAACGCGTCTTTGGCGGACGCGGTTTGGGAATTGCCTTATTGATTCAACATTTTATACAACTTGAACACAAGGGATTATACAAAAACGCCTTCCGGGAAATCGATCCGCTGGCGGCCGACAATATGCTGATCTTTTCCACCTCGCCGGCGACCGGAACCGGCATGCCAGCGTCCGGTCGCATCCATGCCAATTTCAAATCGCCCTTGACCAACGGCATCGGCAGTTCCAATGCGGGCGGTTTTTGGGCCGTTGCCTTTAAAAAGACCGGTTACGATGCACTTTGCATACGGGGCCGATCCACAACGCCGGTTTATCTCCAGATCGATTCCAATGGTGTCGAATTCCGGGATGCCACAGCATTATTGCAATTGAATGTAGAGGAGATTACCGATCGCCTACTTAAATCGGCACCCAAAGGCGCCCGTTGCATGACGATCGGCGATGCCGGCCGCAAGCTCGCTCGCATAGCGGCCATCATGAATGATCGCGGTCGGGCCATGGGCCGCGGTGGTGGCGGCGCCGTTATGGGGTCCAAAAATTTATTGGCCATTGTTGTCTGCCCGGACAAAACGCGCGCCATCGCCGTTGAGAATCCCCAGGGTTTGCGCCCGAGCAGCGAAGAGGGTCCTGGTTTCAAAGTCAAAATGAAGTTGGATGTGGGCAAGATGACCCGCCGGGAACGAAACTACGGCATTCTGCCGTCACTGGGTACCTTGGGACTGCTGGGTATGGTGGATACATTTGACGAACTCGTGCACAACAATATGCAAGACACCGCCCATGTGCCCGCTGATACAGCTAAAATCACCGGTGAGGCCCTGAAAAATCATTTAAATATCGCTGCAACGGGTGGACAACACGTCGAAGTCAAAAAAGGTGCCTGCTTCAACTGCCCCATGGTTTGTACACGGGTAACCCAAATTAAAGACCCTGATGGGTCGACAATTGATCAAGGCGAAGGGCCCGAGTTTGAAACCGTGGCCCTAATGGGTGCCAACCTGTCGATCTATGATCTGGTCGTCATTACCGAGGCCAACTATTGGGCCAATCGGTATGGTTTGGATACCATCTCTTTGGGCGCCACCATCGCTGCGCTTATGGAGCTTTATGGGCTTATCTGCCGAAAAACAGACGCCTTGAACTCCCAGGAAAAACAATTTATAAAAGACATCCAACCATTTGTAGACAGTTACGGAGATCCGCAGTTTGGCCGCAAAGAAATACTGATGCCATTGGTCCATGCCATCGGTAAATCCAAAGGAATCGGACAAATACTGGCGGAAGGCTCTTTTCGCTTTTGCCAACGCTACGGACATCCCGAACTGTCCATGAGCGTAAAGAAAATGGAACTGCCGGCCTATGACCCCCGGGCAACCTTTCTTCAGGGACTGGCCTATGAAATGAGCAATCGGGGTGGATGCCACCTTCAAAATGGCTACTCGGCGATTCGCTCTTACTGCGCCGGCTATGCCGAGTGGCCCCGTGATCGCATCGAGGGGTCGGCGGTGGTGGCCAAAAATGCCGCCTTAAACAACACCGTAATGGATATCATCGGCGCGTGTACATTTGCATCCGTTTCCGTGAGCCTCGATGAATTTGCAGCCCTCCTCAATGCGGTTACCGGCCTTGCCTTAAACGCCGGGCAGCTGCAGCAAATGGCCTGGCGGACGCTGACGTTGGAACGCATCTTCAATTTATTGGCAGGCTTTACCAGCGAAGATGACTGGCTGCCCGATCGCTTTTTTGAAGAAGCCATCGAGGTGGAAGGCCATAAGGTTCATTGCGATCGAACAGCCTTTAAAAAAATGCATCTGGAGTATTATAAAGCCATGGGATGGGACACTGCGGGCATCCCCACCAGACAGACACTGGTGCAACTTGGCCTTTTAGATATCGTGCAGGATAGGATGGATTCCATATCGGATGATCAAAGATAAGCTGGCGTCAGGGGTTTGCACTAAACGCATACGAAAACCCCTTTAATCGACTTCAAAAACTAAACATGTTTTTCAAGTGGCACACGAAACTGCAGATTTGAACCATGACCAACCATACCAGCCTTGCTGACATTCACCGTCAATTTTTTACCGTGGGCAACGCCGTCATGCGTGTCAACGGTAACAACACCCACAGCGGCAATATATCCGTTCGTGATCCGGATGATACCGATATTTTTTATATTACGGCTTCCGGCTCCCAATGCGGCGCTCTGACAAACCGAGATATCGTTCCGGTCCGTTTTTCCGGTGTCAGCTGGGGTGATGCACGGGCATCTTCCGAGTCAACCATACACCGCCAAATATTGAATATCCCCGGCGTAAATGCCTGCCTGCATGCCCATCCCATTGTATGTACCGTTTTAACATTCGACGATAGCAAACAGCAGGTTTTTCTAAGATATGTGGACCCCGACAAAAGCGGTCGTAAAGAGGCTATTTTCCAGGCGGTGGACTTTTTCGGCGCCGGCATTATCGGTGGCGTAAAAGTGGGATATTATAAACAGCCGGTGGGTTCACCGGAAATGGAAAAACATATTCCCCAATGCCTCGCCGATAGCGCCATTACCCTGGTCCGGGGTCATGGGCCTTTTATACGCGGCAAATCCTTGGCGGAGTGTTTGCACTATCTCAGTATCCTTGAAAACAGCGCTTCCATTGCGCTGCATATCAAACGACGCGGGCTGGATCTGGGGCTAATCCAGCAAAGGATTATCGATCACGGATTTGATTCGCTGTTTCCCCGGCGGCCACACGCTTTAGATGTCAAAAATATCGCCACCCGACAGGTTGAAGATGAATCAACCATTACCGATTTAGCATATTGGCTTGCATATAATTATAACTTTGGCATTTGTGCATACGGCGTTGGATCTATGAGTATCAAAGTCTCTGCGGATGAAATGATCTACTGCCCCATGGCGGCGGTTCCCAATGACATGGATTTTCCTTTATACCGGATAGCCTTGGCAAACAACCAAACCGATGACCATGGTCTGTCCTTGCATAAATTGATTTACAACCACACCCAATTTACAACCTGTATGATCACCAGCAGTCCCATGGCAACCGCCGAGGGCATGGTCACTCTAACCGAAGCTTACGGAATCGATCCACTTTTGGGCAATCCGCAGGATATATCTTACGAACCTCACGACCATCCTGTTATAACGCCCATTGATGCGGAGGCCATCTACTTGAATCCGCGGATAGGCTTGGTGGATATAACGCATTTGTCAGATAATACCGCGGACAATCCGATTTTAAATATGTTGCGCTGGCATAAGGGTTGCTGTGTAGTTGCCGGCTATGGGGTTGTTGCCGTCGGCGACACTACCCTGGAGCAGGCCGCTCACAACGTGGCCTCGGCGGAACGAATTGGGCGGTTCCGAATGGAAGTATTTGCCAACGAAAAAATGTTAAATGCAGCACCATTGCAATCCTTTGAGCCGCGAACGATCTAATGGTCTAAAAGCTTAAAAACCGAAAGCCATTAGAAAAAAATATACCAGGGAAATATAACCGCATGAAGGCAACTACTAATTTTCTGGCTGTCGATTTGGGTGCTGCCAGCGGGAGGATTTTGCTGGGGCGTTGGGATGGCAAAAAGGTCCGCTTGGATGAACTGCATCGCTTTCCCAACGGACCGATTTTAATCCGGGGTCATCAATTCTGGGATGTTTTGCGTCTCTGGTCGGAAATTAAAACCGGCCTAACCATTTTTTCGCGCCAAAATAGCAGCCCACTGGAAGGTATTGGCGTGGATACGTGGGGAGTTGATTATGCACTGTTGGATAGGTGCGGAAACCTCATCGGCAATTCGTATCATTACCGCGATAAGCGTACCGATGGTATGATGGAACACGCCTTTCAGAAAATGCCGCGCGAAGAGATTTTCGGGTTAACCGGTAATCAGTTTATGCCGTTTAACACCCTGTTTCAACTTCTCAGCATGGTAGCGAATGAAGATCCGCAGTTGGAAATAGCCGAAACCCTATTGATGATGCCGGATCTTTTCCACTACTGGCTAACCGGTCATAAAACCACCGAGTTTACGATTGCCACCACCACACAAATGTATGACATCCGTCAACATCGCTGGGCAACTGAAATATTAACCACGCTGCAAATTCCTTCTAGATTTCTGCCGGCGGTGGTTGCACCGGGAACAATTTTAGGAGAAAGCCCAAAAGCACTGATGCGGGAAACCGATTTACGGCAACCGGTAAAAACCATTGCCACCGCCAGCCATGATACATCCAGTGCCATCGCAGCCATTCCTGACTTGGACGATCAAAGTGTTTTCATTAGCAGCGGGACCTGGAGTTTAGTGGGCGTTGAAATTTCCGCACCGATTATCAACAGCCAGGCGTCGGCCCTTAATTTAACCAATGAAGGCGGAGTAGACAACAAAACTAATTTACAAAAAATCTTGACCGGCCTGTGGTTGCTGCAGGAAAGCCAGCGCCAGTGGCGGCTGCAAGGCAGCAATTATAGCTGGGAAACATTGATGGGCTTCGGCGAACAAGCGAAACCCTTTCAGAGCCTGATTGATCCTGACGCGTCTGATTTTTTGAATCCAACCGATATGCTGAAGGCCATCGAAAATTTTTGTCATAAGACCGGCCAACCCCCGCCGGCCAGTGTGGGAGCGGTTGTGCGCTGTTGTCTGGAGAGTTTGGCATTAAATTACCGTAAAATGATCGAAGATCTTGAGAATTTAACCGGCCATTCCCTAAACACGATCCGCATCGTTGGCGGCGGCAGCCAAAACCATCTTTTATCCCAGTTTACTGCGGATGCGTGTCAACGCCTGGTGGTAACCGGGCCGGTGGAGGCTACTGCTTTGGGAAACGTATTGCTCCAGATCATTGCCACCGGTCACCTACCTGATATCGCCACCAGCCGCAAAATAGTAGCTGCCTCTTTAACGCAACGGGAATTTGAACCCGGCTCACCCGATGCGTGGGAGACAGCGTATAACCGTTTCATAAAATTGAAAAATTTTCAATCAGTGTAATCTGACGGTAATTATGCAGCCCTAAGCTTAAAATCCTTGCAAACCGCGGTCAAATAAACCTGATTAATCTTGACATCTTTCCTGCATGGGAGCTATTCTTTTTCAAAATCTTTGACCTCTTTCTATATCCAATTAACCCAATCAACTCATTACAATACCTTTTTCGCCTCGTCGTGTCATTGGGGCCATTTACTTAAAGTGGAGTATTCACGCTTCCGGGGCCAGGTGGAATCGCCACGGAAACATTTCAAGTCCACATTTTCTCAAAAGGAGGGAGGATATGAACTGTTTCAAGCATCTATGGGGAAGGCCTATCACGGTGGTGATTATTATGAGTCTGTTATTCTTATCGCCACTGCTGGCAGGACCGGCACACGCCGGCAAGTATGACGGTGTTACCATCAATATCATGACCTTTACCGGACCGCAGATTGCCGAACCTCTGCAACGCCGCGCACCGGAATTCAAAAAACTAACCGGTGCAACCGTTAATGTGATCACGGTTCCCTTTTCAGATCTTTATACCAAACTGCTGACAGATTGGGCCACCGGAACCAACAGCATCGATGCGGCCGTGTTTGCACCGCAGTGGATGGCAGATTATGTGGGACCCGGCTATTTGGAGGATATCAGTACACGCATCGCCAAGGACAAGGCCCTTGAGCTGGATGATATCGGTGAATTCTTTCGTGAATTCAGTATGAAATTCGGTGGTAAAACCTACACCATCACTTTGGATGGCGATTTTCAGATTGCATATTACCGGTCGGATTTGTTGAAAAAGGCCGGTATGAAGCCCCCGCGAACGTGGGATGACTATCTGGCCATTGCCAAAAAATTTCACGGCCAAGATATGAACGGTGACGGCAAACCGGATTACGGTTCCTGCATCTCTAAAAAACGCAATGCCCAAGCATTCTGGATGATCACATCGGTGTGGGGCGGTTTTATTCAGGCTAAAGGGACCTCCGAAGGCGCTTTCTTTGACCTCAAAACCATGAAACCGCTGGTAAACAACGAGGCCTTTGCCGCCGCATTGGATGTCTACGTGGAGTCCACCAAATATGGACCGCCGGATGAAATCAATTTGGATGTCGGGGATACCCGAGGTTTATTTACCAGCGGTCGCTGCGCCCTCAGTGTGGACTGGGGTGACATCGGCACCCTGGCTATCGATCCCAAAACCTCCAAGGTTCAGGATAAGGTCGGTGCCGTCATTTTACCGGGATCCAAAAAAGTGCTGGATCGCGCCACCGGCAAACTCATAGCATGTAATTCAAGCCGTTGCCCCCACGCTGTGAATGGCATCAACCATGCACCTTTTGCCGCTTTCGGCGGCTGGTCCGGGGGTATCAACGCTGCAGCCAAGCAGAAAGTAAAGGATGCCGCTTATGATTTCTTTTCCTACATGAGCCAGCCGGCGCAATCCAATGTCGACGTTACCATCGGCATCACCGGATTCAATCCGTATCGCATCTCACAATTCGAAAATCTGGACGTGTGGATCAAGGCCGGCATGAGCCGTCAGGCCGCCGAAGATTATCTGGTGGCCATTAAGGCCAGCCTCAACAGCCCCAACATGGTCTTGGATCTGCGCATCCCGCAAAATCAACGCTATCAGCAGATCGTGCTCGACACTGCCATTGCCCGGCTGCTTGCGGGCGAAATCACCAAAGCACAATGCATGCAAGAAATCGAAAACGGATGGGAAGAAATTACCGAAGAGCTGGGCCGCAAAGAACAGCTCAAAGCCTACCGAGCTACTTTAGGGCGATGATTTCATAACGGGTCCGGCGCTTGGGTCGGACCCGCCTTAGGAATAGGCGATGAAGAAAAGGCTGGCCGCATTTTCTGAGTGGGCCGATATGCGGGCTCCGGCGGTGTTCATTTTACCGGCCATTATGGTCATTTTGATGCTGGCCATATTCCCGCTGATTGTCTCGCTTTATTTATCACTCTCCCGCTTCAAATTCATCAAGGGAGGGTTCAGTTTAAAGTTCATCGGTTTATTGAACTATAAAAAGCTGCTTGTGGGCAGCCAGCAATTTCATTTTTTAGGGGTATTCGGGAAACTAACCGTTTTAGAAATAGGGATTCTCATCCTTGCCGCTGTTTTGTTAATTGTATGGCTGGTGCGTTATTTTCGTAGCGGTCGGCTTTCCATCATCGGGGTGCTGGGCCGCCTGATATTGACCACCGGTGTTTTGGCGCTTACCTGGCTGATACTACTGACCATCAATCAAAACGGATATCCCGGAACGCTGGTAGTCACTATTTTCTATGTGGTGTTCGGCGTGCTGATCCAGTTCCTCATCGGTCTGGGGTTGGCCCTGCTGTGTGCGCAACGGATACCGGGGCGTAATTTCTTTCGCCTGGTTTTCTTCTTCCCTTTGATGGTGACACCGGTCGGCATCGCCTATACCTTCCGAATGCTGGTCGATACCACCATCGGCCCGTTTACGCCAATCTGGGAATTTTTCGGCTGGGGAGCGATACCGTGGGTGACGATCCCATGGGCCGCGCGCTGGGTAATTTTGCTGGGTGATACCTGGCAATGGACGCCCTTTATGTTCATCGTCCTGCTGGCCGCCCTGGAAAATCAGCCCAGGGATCAGGTGGAAGCCGCTATTGTGGATGGGGCTTCAGGGTGGCAGATTTTTCGGGATATCACCTGGCCGGCCATCATCCCGGTATGTGTAACCCTGATTCTTATCCGATTGATTGAAGCTTTTAAAATCATCGACTTGCCCAACGTGCTAACCAATGGCGGACCAGGAATTGCCTCGGAATCCTTGACCCTGCACTCCTTTATGGCCTGGCGCACCCTCGATTTAGGCGGTTCGGCGGCCGTAGCGTACATGCTGCTATTTATTTCGGTATTTTTTGCGATGTCCTTTGTAAACTTTGCCAGTCACAGATTGAAAGACGCATGAGCACCAAAAGATCAATTTATCAAATCTTATTTGAAGCCAAGTCCATCGATGATGTTGCACCGGTTCCTAAAACCCTGACTTACATCATTCTGGGATTCTGGACTTTCGTGTGCCTTTTTCCTTTATACTGGCTTATTGTAACATCATTTAAAATCCCCATCCAAGTGCACGACGGTCCGATGTATTTTCCGGGTATCGATTTCAAGCCATCCATGCATGCCTGGTATTATATCTTCGTCGACTTGGGCAACGACACCCTGCGCCCTTATTTCAACACCATCATCGTTTCTATCTCCAGTTCCATAATTGCTGTAGTCATCGGCAGCATGGCCGGCTACGCCCTAACCCGTATTACCTATCAGCCCAAGTTGGGTTCCGTGCTGATGTTTATCGGCACCCTGGTTCTTACAGTCATTTCCGTGGTGTGGCTTGGATTGGCGTGGCCGATCGCCCTGGCTTCAGGATTGGCATTATACGTCGTCATGCTGACCACCGTGGGGCGCAGATTTAAAAAGTCGTTGCATAACAATGATATCGCCTTTTTTATGATTTCCCAGCGAATTTTACCACCGGTCGCGGTGGTCATTCCCATATATGTTCTCTTCCAGCGAATAGGCCTGCTGGACACCCACGCGGCCTTGATCATTACTTATACAGCAGTGAATCTACCGATTGTGGTGTGGTTGATGCGCGACTTCTTTGAAAGCATTCCGATGGATCTTGAAGAAAGCGCCGCCCTGGACGGTGCATCCCGCTATCGCGTTTTTTTTACCATTATATTGCCACTGTCTAAACCAGGATTGGCGGCAACCTTTCTTCTAGTGTTGATCCTGTGCTGGAATGAATATTTAATTGCACTGTTTCTTTCCACGGCCAATGCGCAAACGCTGCCGCTTTTGGTTGCCGCCATGAATGCCACGCGCGGACCTCAATGGTGGTATATGGCGGTCGTCATCATCATCATGATTACCCCGGTGATTGCCATCACCATAGTCCTGCAACGCTTCATCACCCGCGGATTGCTAATCGGTGCTGTTAAAGGTTGAGAGAGAATAGCTGGGGTCACAGTCAACCTAACTGTGGATTGAGATATCAAATGAAGGTTCAACTGAAAAACATCACCAAACGATTCGGCGACGTGGTTGCCGTCAACCAGGTCAATTTAGATATCAAAGAAGGCGAATTCCTGGTTTTATTAGGGCCGTCAGGTTGTGGGAAAACCACAGCCCTGCGTATGATCGCCGGGCTTGAATCCATCGACGAGGGCGATATCTATATTGGCGATAAACGTGTCAATGATGTCTTGCCCAAATACCGCGATGTGGCCATGGTTTTTCAAAGCTATGCCCTTTATCCCCATATGACGGTAGCCGCCAATATTGGTTACCCGTTGAAACTCCGCGGGGTCGATAAGACGGAACGTCAGGAAGCCATTATCAACACTGCCCGTTTGGTGCGTCTTGATGAATTGCTGGACCGCTACCCGAAGCAATTATCGGGCGGACAGCGACAGCGGGTGGCTTTGGCTCGTGCGATTGTCCGGCGACCCCAAGTTTTTCTCATGGACGAACCGCTTTCGAACCTTGATGCCAAACTGCGGGGAAAAATGCGGGCTGAGTTAAAACATTTACAGCACGAACTCGGCATAACCACCATTTATGTGACCCACGATCAAATTGAGGCCATGACCCTGGCCCAACGGGTGGCCATCATGTCACAAGGTGTCCTGCAACAAATCAACACACCTAAAAATATCTATAATGATCCCGACAACCTTTTTGTGGCAGGTTTCATTGGGTCGCCCACCATGAATTTTCTAAACGGAGAGCTTGAAGATGGCGATTTTGTCATGACCGGATGTCGGATAAAAAAGGTTGGGAAAGGATCCCGCGAAAACATCATTTTGGGCATCCGGCCTGAAGATATGCAAATTATCGCCAATGGGGAAAGCCAGATTCAAGCGATGCTTTACTCCGTAGAATTGACAGGTGATCAAACCATTGTCACGGCCAAACTGAATGAAATCGATTTAACGGTTCGGGAAGACAAGGACTACAGCGGACGCATTGATCAAATGGTCCAAATCAGAGTGGATCAATCAAAGATTTTTTTATTTGACGCCGCCAGTGGTAAACGCATCCGGTATGAAACTTAGAGCTAAAATATCGAACAACGAGTCTTGAAAAAAGTAATTTTATTTATTGACCACAAAAAGTTGGGAAAAGCAAATGAGCCAAAAAATCTATTTAATTTCCAATGGTGATTTTAGAGATTCAGCCTGCCGGGAGTGCTGGCCGAAGCAACAAGAAACCTTAAAAGCGGTGGAAGCCGCCTTCAACCAACTGGGACACGACACCGAAGTCTGGCCGCGGTTCGATCCCCAACGTGAGCATGGGTTCATTACCAAACAGTACGAAGGCACCCAGGCCTTTGCACAAATCGATCCCAAAGCACCAGTTGTAGTTGTTTTAAGCATCTGGGCCTATTCGCACCATGTGTGCGGCCCATTGCAAACCCACAAAGGGCCGATTCTACTGCTGGCCAATTTCGACGGCACCTGGCCGGGATTGGTGGCCTTGCTGAACCATACCGGCACTTTGGATCGCTTGTGTGTAAAGCACTCACGACTGTGGAGTGAGAATTTTGCCGATGACGTGCAATTCATGCAACAGCTAAAAACGTGGTGTGAGACTGGCGAAGTCCACCACGACCACTCGCATCTGGTGGATGCGGATTCACTTACGCTGGCGCCTGAAGCGAATGCATTGGGCCAAGCGCTGGCCGCCGATATTCTTCAGAACAAGCGCATCATGGGCCAGTTGGATCCGGGTTGTATGGGAATGCTCAATGCTCTGATTAATCCGGCCAAAATGGGTGCCATCGGTTTCCCGGTTGAGTTGCTGAACCAGTCGGATTTGTTGGCGGAGATGGAACTGGTGTCGGATAAGGAAGCCCAGGGGCATTTAAATTGGCTGGCGGCCAAAGGGGTTTGGTTTAACTGGGGGGTCGATCAATATGAAGAACTGGTCCATTCCCAAGTCCTGGCACAGATGAAAATGTATTCGGCGGCGGCACGGATTTATAAACGCTTCGGTTTGAGTGCCATTGGTATCCCTTATCAGCTGGGCCTGGTGCGCTGTGTACCGTCATCGGATCTGCCGGAAGGCATGCTCAATAACGGTGAACGGCCGGATGTGGTGGATCCTGACACCGGTGACGTCATTAATGCGGGCAAGCCGATCGTGCATTTTAACGAAGGCGACATGGGATCAGGTATTCCCCAGGTATTGATGCATGATATCTATGCAAGGAAAGGCTTGCCACCGGAAACCACCCTACATGATATCCGTTGGGGCCGTGAATATGACGGCAAGTTTATCTGGGTGTTTGAAATATCCGGTGGCGCCCCGCCGGCCCATTTTGGTGGCTGGGCCAATGCCAAAGTGTATCGCCAACCGCGCATGTATTTTCCGCTGGGAGGCGGCACCTGCTCCGGGATATGCAAGCCGGGGACCATCACCTGGGCCAGATTCTATGAACAATATGGAGAGATCGGAATGGATTGCGGCATTGGCGAAGTGATTGAATTGCCGTCGGATGAAACCCAGGACCGCCTGGAAAAGACAACGGCAGAATGGCCCATCGCCAATGCATATATTCCCGGTTACGGCCGCGATCAATGCATGGCCACCCATATGTCGAATCACATCACCATCGGTTATGGTGATATTTTGCAGGAATTGGTAGCCACCTGCTTGCATCTGGAAATTCCCACGCGAGTGGCCGGTGATGTCAAAGATACGCTTGCATAAAGTGATCTAAAAATATCACATCAGATCTTGAAAGTTTCATACGTCAAGGAAATAAGGATTCCCGAGTCTGACACCTTTAAAAAACACTCTGGTTGGGCAACCAAATAATTTTTTAATCTGCAATACGGGCAATGCTGACTTGGGTTGTGAAATGGGGAAACGACTGCCTATCGTTTCGCGAGGTGTTGCTCTAAGGATAATAATCTCCTGCCCGTGCCATATTTAGCGATTCCAATGGCTCGTTTCTTCAAGAGCCTTCCTATGAAAGGAGGCCCACATGCTAATTGGGATATCACCTGTCATAAGCCCGGAGATGCTGGCCATTTTACATCGGATGGGACATGGAGATGAAATCGTTCTGGCGGATGCTCATTTCCCCGGTGAAACCTTCGGTCAACGGCTCATTCGCGCGGATGGCCTAAGAATCCCACAATTGTTGGATGGTATATTACCGTTGTTCGCCCTGGACGACTATGTCGACAGCCCTCTCATTATGATGGCGCCCGTTGAAAATGACAATTTGGATCCTGCTGTTGAAGAATCTTACCAGCAGGTGATTCACAAACATTGGCCCAACACTCCTCCGATTGAACGCATCGAGCGCTTCGCTTTCTATGAACGTACCAAACAAGCCTTTGTTGTGGTAATGACCGGCGAAACCGCCAAGTACGGCAATATCATCCTCAAAAAGGGCGTAACGCCCAGCTAATTGGAGCCACGCCGGAGTCTATGAGATCTTGTAATTTTTTTATTCAGATCTCATAGCGACAGCTTTTATATTGATACGAATTATTCCTTTAGCGATGCTTGGAGCGTTTGACAAATGCATACAACATCTGGCAATTCATTCCAGCTTGACAGCGATGGCATCGATCCGAATCTGATTCCCAAGAAAAAATTATACACCGGTTCAGAGATACCCTGTATCGGACTGGGTACATTCGGCTCGGATAAAATATCCGGCGGGAAAGTTGCTGATGCCGTTAAAGGTGCAGCTGCGGTAGGTTACCGGCATTTTGATTGTGCTTCGGTCTATGCCAATGAACATTTCATCGGGGATTCATTACAGGATCTGATCAGGGGAGGTATTCAGCGCGAGGATCTTTGGATTACATCCAAACTATGGAACGATAAACATGGTAAAGATGATGTTATCCCTTCGTGTGAAAAGTCGCTTAAGGATCTAAAACTCAATTATCTGGATCTATATCTGATACATTGGCCCTTTCCCAATTACCACCCGCCTGGTTGTGATGTGACATCGCGCAGCTCTCATGCCAAACCATACATCCATGAAAATTTTATGAAAACATGGCGTCAAATGGAAAAGCTTGTTGATATGAAGCTTGTGAAGCACATCGGAACTTCAAATATGACGATTCCCAAACTAAGTCGGGTTCTCCGAGATGCCAAGATAAAACCCGCCTGCAATGAAATGGAGCTTCACCCTCATTTCCAACAGCCGGAGCTGTTTAAATTTGTCGTCGATAACGAAATCGTACCCATTGGGTATTCGCCGCTCGGATCGCCTAATCGTCCCGAGCGTGACAGAACCCCGGATGACACGGTTGATACGGCGGACCCTGTCATTGTTGAAATCGCTGCTAGGCTCAATATTCACCCCGCCCTTGTGTGCTTAAAATGGGCGGTTCAGCGCGGGCAAATCCCCATCCCCTTCTCCACTGATCGGAACCACTACCTCGGCAACATTAAATGCGTAATGGATCCTCCGCTGACCGATGATGAAATGCAGGCCATCAAAAGCATCGACAAAAACTGCCGTCTTATAAAGGGACAAGTGTTTTTATGGAAAGCCAATCAGAATTGGCAAGATCTATGGGATGTAGATGGAAAGATAACACCACCATAAAAAATCTTCAATATATTGTAAATTAACGAAGCAAATGGAGTTTCATCAGGAGGAACCATGGTTGATAAGATGAAGGGGGCCATACTGCCCGGAAACAGTACCACCGAGTTAAAGGATTTTCCCATTCCTGAACCCGGTCATGGCCAGGTGCTGATTGCAATGAAATCATCGACCATTTGCGGCAGTGACATTCGTGCCATTTACCACGAACATCTCGGCAAAGGCCCCGAGGGCTATCAGGGTGTGATTGCCGGCCATGAACCCTGCGGACAGATTGCGGTTGAGGGACCGGGATTAAAACGCTTTAAAAATGGCGATCGGGTCATTATCTACCATATATCCGGGTGCGGTGTTTGTAACGATTGTCGCCGGGGCTATATGATTTCCTGCACCAGTTCATACCGCGCCGCCTATGGCTGGCAACGTGATGGCGGAATGGCACCGTATCTTCTGGCAGACGAAAAAGACCTTGTGTTGCTGCCGGACGAGCTTTCATATACAGACGGCGCTCAAATTGCCTGTGGATTTGGAACCGTGTATGAAGGACTTAAAAAAGGCGGCATATGCGGTGATGATGCTGTCCTGGTAATTGGGCTTGGGCCGGTTGGATTGGCAACCCTGATGCTGGCCAAGGCAATGGGCGCCAACAAGCTTATCGGGATTGATACGGTGAAAGAACGGCTAGAGCTTTCCCGAAATATGGGTTTGGCTGATTATCTGTTTACGGCAGGCTCTGATAATGTTGACGAAGTCAAACGCATTACCGGTGGTCAGGGCGTTGAATGCGCCATCGATGCCAGCGGCAGTGATCAGGGCCGGTTGGCTGCAATTCGTGCCACCCGCAAATGGGGCAAAATTGTGCTTGTGGGCGAAGGCGGTGGGGTAACGTTTAACCCCAGCCCGGATATCATCCACGACCAAAAGACCATTTACGGATCATGGGTTACCAGCATATGGCGCATGGAAGAATTAGTTGAGCGCATTGCACGTTGGCAAATTCATCCCGAAGATTTGGTAACCCACCGGTTCCCGCTGGATAAAGTAGATGAAGCCTATGCTTTAATGGCCGGCGGGAAATGTGGTAAAGTAGCGGTCTGCTTCGATGAAGAAAATAGATAAAACTTTGAGCCCGAAATAAATTAATGCTGGTGAAATCAGTTCAAAACAGAAAAAAGATATTATCAAAAATCTGACAAAGTCTAGCGAAAATTAATTCTAAACCCAAAACCGATATGGGCATCATAAAGATCTTCTAAATTGCCTGCCTAAAATGGGGGAATAGATTATGACCTACCAACCGGACGATAGCCGTTATGAGAAAATGATTTACAGACGGTGTGGCAACAGCGGATTGAGATTGCCCCTCATTTCGCTGGGCCTCTGGTATAACTTTGGCGGCATCGACACCCTTGAAAATGCGCGCCGTATGATACAGCGCGCATTCGATTTAGGAATTACGCACTTCGATCTGGCCAACAACTACGGGCCTCCGCCCGGTTCTGCCGAAGAAAATTTCGGCCGGATTTTCGCCCAGGATCTGGCACCCTATCGGGATGAACTGATTATTTCGTCAAAAGCCGGTTATCGCATGTGGCCGGGTCCCTATGGGGAATGGGGATCACGCAAATATCTGGTCGCCAGCTGCGACCAGAGTCTTAAACGGATGGGATTGGACTATGTCGATATTTTTTACAGTCACCGGCCAGATCCGGACACACCCATCGAGGAGACCATGGGGGCGCTTGACCATATTGTGCGCAGCGGCCGTGCACTTTATGCCGGTATCTCTACCTATAACCCCGAGCAAACACGCCAGGCCGCCGCTATTCTCAAGGATCTTGGCACGCCCTGTCTGATTCATCAGCCGCGCTACAATATGTTTGATCGCTGGATAGAAGATGATCTCTTGGATGTTCTGGAATCCGAGGGTATCGGATGTATTGGGTTTTCAGCTTTATGCCAGGGAATCCTGACCGATAAATATTTAAAACAGATACCGGACGATTCGCGGGCCGGCAAATTGCAAGGTGATCTTGACTGGGGCGATAGTGTTAGCAGGGATCGGATTAACAGGGTGGTAAAACTTAATCAATTGGCTCAAGACCGGGGACAAACAATGGCCCAGATGGCGCTTGCATGGGTGTTGCGTCACCCTCAGATGACCTCTGCCCTTATTGGGACGAGCCGCGCTAGCCAAATCGAAAATGCTGTGGCCGCAATCAACAGGCTTGATTTCAATAAGGAAGAATTGGACGCCATCGATATTATATTAGCTGAATAATGCTGCATCAATCAGTTAAACAATGGCACCAGGCTGTGTTTTTCAACCAATGCCTGCATCTCTTGATCGCTGGGTGCTGGTTGATAGTTAGCGGCTGCGGCCAACACTTTGGGCAATTCC
This sequence comes from Desulfobacterales bacterium, assembly GCA_030066785.1. Classification (GTDB taxonomy): domain Bacteria; phylum Desulfobacterota; class Desulfobacteria; order Desulfobacterales; family JASJAZ01; genus JASJAZ01. Next base: position 47,242 of record JASJAZ010000025.1, read on the forward strand.
TGCATATCACCCACCGTATTCAAGAAAACACCAGGGCGCCCCAACACCCAGTGTACCAATTGCGCAATGGCCGCTTCATCCGTCAGTGGTTCGTACCAGGTGACGTGGCTTCGCTCTTTACTGCCCCAATAGCCACGCGCAATCGCCTTGATGGTCTGCACGGCGATATTGTGCGCGTGACAGTAGTCGACCAGTTGATTAAACTCGTCAGCGTAAGTTGGATTTTGCATTAACAGATAGTTGCAGGGTAACAGCACACTGTCAAAATCAAATCGATTCAGGCTTTCCCGATGCATGCGAGGCGCCAGAATGCCGTGACCGGTGATCCCGAGAAAACGAGTTAATCCCTTCTCCTTGGCTTCGATCAGATATTCAAGTGCGCCTCCAGGGCCCATGATAACTTCACGGTCAACTATATCGGTCAGATTGTGTAATTGCAAAAGATCAACACTGTCAACCTGAAGTGTTTCCAAAGATCGATGGAATTGTTCGCGGGCATCTTCATAAGTTCGCACATCTACCTTGGTCGCCAGAAAAAAGCGATCACGGTGATGTTTCATCCAGGGGCCAAGTCGGCGCTCGGCATTCCGGTAGGCCGGAGCGGTGTCGATGTGATTAATGCCGTATTTCAGCAGCAACTCGAGAACTTGGTCGGCTTCGGCCTGGCTGGCATCCCAAAAACAGACACTACCAAAAATCGTTCG
>JASJAZ010000026.1 GCA_030066785.1 Desulfobacterales bacterium
CGTGCCGCCGTCCCAGGCGGCGTTGCCAGCCACGGCAAGGCCCTTGTTGGTGACCGCGACATTGCCCATCACGCCAAAGGCCTTGGCTTCTGCGTCAATCGTGGCTGAGTTGTCGATGAAATCGTCGGCATGGCCGGATGCGATTCCGTTGGCGGTGGCTTCGGATTCCGAGCGACCGATAGTGAGTGCCAGACCCTTGTTCTCTCCGGCCGAGACGCCGACGTTGGCCTGTGCCGTGCCGGAAAGAGAGGAAACGCTAATGTCGCCGCTGTTGAAGATCGTGTCCGCACCATCGGCTGTGACTCCGTCCGTCGATGAAACAACGTCCACCGTGACGCCAAAGCTGTCAAAGTCGATGTTCGAGGCAACCGTCAGCGAATCGTCCTGGCTCGAGCCGGAAGTTGTGATGCCAACCGCATCTGAGGTCGCCTTGGTGCCGGCGTCAAGGAATCCCGAGTTGGCGACAGCTGTGCCCTCGGTCGTGACGGCGACGTTAGCCGTCGTGGCAAAAGCCAACGTGCCGATATCCGGGTCAAAAACGGAGTCGATAATAGTGTCGATATCAGGGTCGGTATGAGTGTCGATATCTGTGTCGATATGCTCGTCTTTAATGTAAGTGTTGATATCGTTGAGAAAAGTTTCGAAGTCAGTGGCAATTGTCTTGCCAACATCGATAGTGGCGGTGTTGTCAACGAAATCCGCACCGCCGCCCGTGTTAATACCAGTGGCCTCGGCTTTAGCTGTCGTGTTGGCCTGGGCCTGGGCGCTGCCCTTGACAGAAACCGGCACGGCAGCAAGTCCGCTCTCGGCGATTACCCTAGTCTCGATCGAACCGGAACTGACGACGGTATCGTCGCCGGACGCTGCCGACGAAGACTTTTCGAAGGCCGCGGTGATGCCGCTGTCATCGATGTTCAGCGAGAAATCGACCAGAGCATTGTTACCACCGCCATCGGTCGAGATGCCTGTTGCAGTGGCCTCGGCCGTGGTTTCTCCTTCGACCTTGGCCTGTGCTTTGCTGCCATCGCTCGACTTCACGCCGACACTGGCGGCGATGGCATTGGAAAACGATGTTGCGCGGGAGATGACGTCGCCGTTGCTGGTAACGCCGTCGTTGCCGCCTCCGGTTTCGATTACTGTTGCCTGGCTGGTAGCCTGGGCGTTGACATCGACACTGGCTGCGCCATCGATTGCGACTGAAGCCGCACCGACACCGCTGTTAGACAACGCGTTGGCCTCGACTTCACCTTCGCTGGTGACCGTGTCGTCGCCACCGGCCGCAACGGTTTCGTGGCGGAAGCTGGCGGCCAAGCCGCTGGCATCAATCGTGAAGTCAACGTCGGTGACGACGTCCTTGCCGGTGTTGGCGGCAATGCCAGTGGCCTCGGCTTCGGCCGCTGCGGCCGCTTTCACCGAGACCTTTGGTTTGGTTTTTTCGTCGGTGTTCTGCCCGAAACTGACGCCGAGCGAACCGGCATTAGACGCTGCCGTCGCAGCAAGACCGCCACTACTATCTATGACATCGATGCCGCCGCCGGCATCGATGCCTGTGGCGTTCGACTTGGCCGTGGACTTGACGTCAGCTTCAGCTGCGCCGTCGATTTTGATGTCGACACCCAGCGCGCCGCTCGTCGAGAAAGCGCTCGCGTCAATGCCGCCCGTATTGATTATTTCATCGTCGCCGATGGAGGCTGTTTCCTGAGCGTCCAGCGTGAAGTTTAAGTTTAGTCCACTTGGGTCGATGGTCAAGGTGCTGTCGACTTGGCGAGACGCACTATCATCATCTGAGGCGATTCCGGTTGCGCTGGCTTCAGCTGTTGCCTTTGTATCAAGTTTGACTTTAGACTTCTTCTTGACCTCACCGTTTTGACCAAATCTAACTCCTAACGCACCGGCTTTACCCCAAGCGCCGGCCTTAAGATCGCCTCCGGTCGTGATCGTGTCATCACCGCCGCCGCTTGCTACGGCCTCAGCCATTCCCTTGGCAATCGACTGAACGTTGACATCGCTCGCACCGTCGATGTTGACGGCCACACCGACCGCCCCGCTGACAGCAACAGCTGCGGTATTAATATTTGCGCTTCCGCTCACTGTGTCATTACCGTCATCGGAGGACGATGCATAACCAACAGTCGCCGTCAACCGCTGCTCATCGATAAGCAAGCCGACCGCCATTGAGGTGTTCTTGTCAGTGCCCGCGGTACTGACGCCACGGGCAGTCGCTTCGGCTGTGGATTTTGCCTCTGCTTTGGCCTTGTCGCCGCCTTGCGCAACGGTTACCGCCAGTGCCGCCGCGTCGGCATTGGCTGTAGAAATGATCACGCCGTCTGCCGTTACCGTATCCGCGCCGCCACCAGTGAGTATACCGCCGGTTGTCGCTTTGGCCTCGGAATTTGCCTTTGACGATGCGTCGCCCTCGGTACCAACCCGGATATCACCGGCGCCAGCCGCGCTGCCGGCAATTGCCGTCGCGGTCAACTGCCCCGACTGCGAAACCGTATCGTCGCCGGCCACCGAACTTTGGTCGCTCACGACATTCACGGCGAGGCCGTCTTGATTAAAATCAACAGTGTGGCTTTTCCTTGTCTGGTGTCCACTGCCCTCGGAATTGATGCCCACCGCAGTCGAAGCGGCCTCAGCGTTGGCCACACTGTTACCTTTGACTTTGAGAGGCTTTACCGGATCAGGCGGATTGTCATTGTTGTCGTTATTATTGTCGTTGTCCGACTCCGGTTTTGACACGGAAACGCTAACGGCCAATGCCTCGGCACCCGATATGGATAGCGCATCAATGGTCTGCGTGCTCTCGATGGTGTCGTTGCCACCGCCGGTATAGATCCCCGTGGCCTCTGTCTCGGCTGCAGATGTGGCATTGGAGTCGATCGAGCCCTCGGCCTGGATCGATATAGATGCCGACAAGGTGGCGGAATTGGCAAACGACTGAGCACTGATAGGGCCCTTGCTGGTCACCTCGTCGTTGCCCGCTAGCGTGGAGCGTTCGCTTCCATAGTTAAACAACAAACCCTCGCGCGTGATTGAGAGCGCCAGCTCGTCACTGGAAAGATGATCGTCATCTTCCGTATCGATACCCGTGGCGGTTGACTTGGCCGTCGCTTTTGTCTCGGTTTTGATCTCACTGTTATCTAGCACGAACGGATTCTCGGCGGGCGGATTATCCTGATTATCATCAGTGCCGGTGCCATTCCCACCATTGGTTCTCGACTTTTCTTTCTTCTGACTGACCGTCAGCCCCACTGCCAGTGCACCCGCTTCGGTTACCGCCAGAGTGCTGACAGCTTTCTCACTAGTTACTTTGTCAGACCCGCCGCCGGTCGTGACACCGGTTGATTCGGCGGTTGCAGTTGCGTTCGCCTTCGATTCCACTGACCCGGTCGCATTGATGGAGATGCCGACGTTTGCCGAATTAGCCAAAGCAGTGCCGCTGGAAGTGATCGTTCCGCGGCTGATAACCGTGTCATCGCCGCCCTGTGATTCATTGCTGCGGGACCCGGTCAATGACAGCCCGTCTTTGTCGATATACAGCGTGCCTGAAGTCGATTTCTTGTGACCCGAACCCTCTGCGTCAATGCCCGTCGCTTCAGCCTTTGCTGTAACGCCTGCATCCGTTTTGCTATTTAGCTTGTTGCGCTCGTCTTTGGACTGCTGGTTAGAATCTTCATCCGTGGTGGAAACATTGCCGCTGCCGCTATCAGTATTGGTACCATCGCCGCCGGGTGGCGGGTCCTGGGTCTGACTGTCGTCCTCATTGAGCGCGACACTGATACTCGCGCTCATTGCACTAGCATTGGCATCAGCCGTAGCCTCAATGGCACCCTCACTCGTTACGGTGTCATTGCCCAGACCGGTGTAGATACCCGTGGCGCTGGATGAGGACTCTGACTTGGTTTCCGTTTCAGCGGATCCGCTGCTGGAGATTTCGATGGCCACGTCTTTGTCTGAGCTGGCCGAACTCGCAGTCGCGCTTATGCCGGCATTACTCGTTACCTCGTCGTCACCGGCCAGCGCTTCTTCCGTGCGCTCGAATTCGATGCGCAGATTGCTTTCGGTAATCTCCGCGGAACCCCTGTCGGTTTTCGTGTGTCCGTCGCTCTCGGCATCGATTCCGACCGCTTTGGCCTCTGCCGTGGCATTGGCACTGCTGGACGGCTTACTATCTTCCTCGTCATCTTCCTTCTTGTCCGGATCGCCGTTGCTGCCGGAACCGGAGTCCGAACCATCGCCAGATGTGTCTTTTTCTTGATTGCCAACCGCGATATTCACACTGACTGCCCCCGCGTCGGCCACGGCGTCACTTGTTATGACGCCGTTGGTAGTCACGTTATCGCTGCCACCGCCGGTCGATACGCCCGTACTTTCGGCTTTTGCCGCTGCATTAGCGCTGGTTTTAGCCGAACCGGTCACCTCGGCCGAAACGCCCAGACCGGCTGCGCCAGCATTCGCATCGGCGATTGCATCGATCGTTGAATTACTGGTGACCGTATCATCGGTTGCGGTCGTGGAAACTGTTTTCTCGTAGGTAACCTTCAGGCCATCCAGGCCGAAGGGACTGGCATCTTCGGAACTGTCTTCCTCGCCCTCGGCCCCGGCCTCGATGCCGGTCGCTGTGGCAGTAGCCTTGGCATCCGCTGAGAATTCGATCTGGGTTTTCTTGTCGGGGGATCCGGCGACGACTCCCACAGTCAAAGCGCCTGCCGTTGCGTCCGACGCTGCGGTCACGGCCTGGTTGGCGAAAATTGTGTCCTTGTCCTCGCCGGTGTCAATACCCGCACTGGTTGCTTCGCTAGTCGAACCGACATCGATCTTCATTGATTCGGTGACGGTTGCTTCGAGACCAAAGTCGCCCGCCCCCGTCAGTGACCCGGCAGTGGCATCAATCGTTGAATTGGTGGTGATCGTGTCTTCACCATCATCGCCACTGATGCCTGTTGCATTTGATTTCTGGGTGATGGAGACGTCCAGCTTTTTCTGATCGTCCTGCTGGTCATCATCATTAACTGTCAGCATTGCACCGTAGGCACCGGTGCCACTTGCATCAGCATCGACTTCAGTATTCGTGGTAACCGTATCATCACCGTCACCAGCCGAAACCGTTTTGCTTTTGGCGATCGCTTCGGTCTTTTTTGGGTCCTGGATAATTAAAGCACTGGCAATGGCGTTTGAGCTCAAGGTCGCGCCCAATTCAGCTGTAATCTCGTCATTTCCATCTAAACTATCGACGCCGGTGGCCGATGCTTCTATTTTTTCACCGGAATCTGTCGCAATATTTGCTATGGCATTCAGGAAATCACCGGAAGGGATGGTAATGATATCCGGTCCGCTGGTCCCAGATAAAGCCGTATCCTCAACTTGATCGTCGGCGTATACCGGTGGTGCGTTAAAAAACACACCGGCCGTGCCGGCCACCATTCCCAAGATGCCGAGTACAATGAAGCAAGATGCATAGATTTCGAATTTTTTTCTCAATTCTAATGGACATCTGTTTATACTTTGCAGAAATGAATTTAAATGCCGAAAGGCCCTTGTTCCTCTTTCTGCAATCAGCATAATTCCTCCAATCATGTCTTAAAGCACATCTCTGTTGAACGAATATCTTCCATTTCAAAATCAAATTGCATTCCAAGAAATTTTAAAAGAGAGTGTCCGTATTGATGTAGATATGCGGTGATATACTTTTGGACGGATAATAGATTTAAAAGCAATCTGACAAACGATCTGATTGCTCTGGATAGACACGCAATGAAGAGGTGCAAAGTGGTAAAGCAGGGAAAGAAATCCAGGAAAAGGCGGTACACACAAGCATAGAAAAAATGCTTCATCAATCACCCCCATCTCTCTGTTAGCCCCGAAAGAAAACTGGTATCGTACTTTCTTGACCCCAATACCAAGCAGTTTAAAATGCCGCGTAAATTTTATCTTCGGGTTGAAATGCTGGCGATATAACTGCTGAGCTAAATATCTCCTCAGCATGTGTCGGTGATGTTTTTAAGTTAATGAAGGATACCGCTAAAAAAGTTATAGTTACCTACGATTTTTTTTAAAGAAAATCAAGCAAAAAACATGCACGTTTGTAAATTTTTTTAATAATTCTGATTATTACAGATAGATACGAATATCTCTAAACAGCCGTATGGAAAAAAGGGTCTTTTATTTGTGAAAAAAATTACCAATACGGCCTGCACAAAATCCGCAAGGGCGGGTAGCTGGGTATTCATACTGAGCTTATAATAGACCAAATACGATAAATTGCCGGTTCCTGAAAAACGAAGATTAAAACATTGGCAAATTGAAAAACATGTCTAAATTTGCTACCTGATGAATCAGTTTATGATTTGATAAGCTGCATTCATTATATATTGGAAGAGCTTGCAGCGTTTTCGCAGTTACCCATTTTATAAGATCCAAGCAATGAACAATAATAGGAACCATAACCGTCCTGAATTTGCGCAGCTCAAATATACCGACTCGCTGGCAAAAACGGTTTTAAATTCGCTTTCAGCCCATATAGCAATTCTGGACCAAAATGGCGTAATTCTTGAAACCAACGTAGCCTGGAAAAACTTCGCGGCAAAAAATCAAATGATAGGACGAAACGATTCCATTGGCGTGAACTATCTACAGTTGTGCGATGCGACCGTCGGCAAAGAGGCTGAAGATGCCCATAAAGTCGCTGCCGGTATCCGATCGGTCATCAAGGGGGAAACAAAGGAATTTCTATATGATTATCCCTGCCACGGGCCGGATGGTCGGCATTTTTTTTATTTAAGAAGTATTCGAGTGGCCGAGAAAGAACCCATTCGAGTGGTGGTGAGCCATGAAGACATTACTATATTGAAATTGGCCGAAGAAGCTTTGCGTAAAAGAGAAAGGGAAAGAGATCAACTGCGTCATTCGCTTGAACTGGCCAGAGAGATTCAGCAAAAACTTCTGCCTAAAAAAAATCCCGGGATTGCCAGGCTTGATGTCACCGGCAAAAGTATTTATTGTGATGAAACTGGCGGGGATTATTATGATTTTATAGATATCAAAGATAATAACGGTCAAAATTTAGGTGTGGTTGTGGCTGATGTTGTCGGACATGGCATATCCTCAGCCCTGATCATGGCGAGTGTGCGCTCTGCGCTCCGCCAGCGCCTTGCCATGCCGGGATCTATTTCACAAATAATTTCGGATGTAAATCGCCGGATGGCAGAAGACCTTGCTGATTCCGGACAATTCGTCACTTTATTTTATTTGGTTGTGGAGCCGGACAAGCCAGTTCTTAAATGGGTGCGCGCCGGGCACGAACCGGCCATCCTGTACGATCCGGAGGCGGGTGATTTTCTTAAGCTCCAGGGGATCGGCATGGCGCTCGGTGTCGATAAAAAATTTCAGTACGAAGAATATCGGCAAGGAAATTTTTCAAGGGGAAGTATTGTTGTGCTTGCCACTGATGGCGTCTGGGAAGCCCGCAACGAAAATGGCCGGATGTTTGGCCGAACGGCCGTTTATGATATCATTCGCGATAACTCGGCGGCCAGTGCGGATGAAATTATGGAAGCCATTTTCAGTGAGATTAAAAAATTTTTAAAGATATCAAAGCCCGAAGACGATCTGACACTTGTCGTTATAAAAATCCTTTAATCCGTGTTTTTGGGCCAGCGGTTATGCGGCATGTTTCGCTGAACATCGGGTTTAATGATTTGAAAGAATAGTGGGGATCAGCGCCACCGGTTTTTGAAAGGAAAGATAGTATGTCTTTTTCCGAGATGGGATTCAACCGTTTTAGAGCGGGCGAAACGGTAGCATTAATACTGGCGTCGAGCACGCAACATGAAATCGGGCTTTTTAGTGTCGCCCGAATCAATGCGCCGAAGAAACCTTTTCCTCGATATTACGAAAAAGAGGAAATGAATCTCGAGACAGCCGCGGCCAAATCATGGGCATCACAACAATACCGCCTCAAGTATAAGCCCACGGCCCACGCCCGTGGCACTTATCTGAATCAATCCATATTAGCCCTGGCATTCATTCATTGGTATACATGCATGATCCTCTGCTATTTTTGAAGGCAGGAAAGAAAACATCAAAAGCAGTGCCGGCACCGACAATACTTTTCACTTCTATGCTAGCGCCTAAACACTTAACAATGCCATAAACCTCGGAAAGGCCCAATCCTCTGCCTGTTTTCTCCTCTTTGGTGCTGTAAAAAGGATGAAAGATCCGGTCCAGATTACATTCGGAAATACCGGTGCCGGTATCTTCTACCGATAGTCTAACAAAAGATGATGGCTTTCTTGACTGCGACAATGTTTGTTGGACTTTGTCGTTTATACCAGCAGTTAAATTAATCCGGATGCTGTGACCACAGCTTTGCATGGCTTCAACAGCATTTTTGCATAGATGCCGTAATAATTTTTCAATGAGGATGGGGTCTGATGAAATCAAGGGTAACTGGTTTGGGGCATGAATCTCGACAGCGATATGCTTCGGAAGATCTTTAGTAAACCGGCCAATAAATTCTTTGACCACGTCATATAACTGAACCGGTCTATTTTCGGATGTATACATTCCACAAAAAAGATTCAACTTTCTGACAAGACATTGAATACGAAGGACAGAACTTTTCATTTTTTCAAATTCTAACGACGATGGGCTAAATTGGGAGATGCGCCCGGTTCGATCGGCGCAATTGTTGCGCAAGCCGGAGAGAATATTGGTTAGCTGCAGACTGATTGCCTTCGACATTGACTGCAGCTCATCAATTTGCGAATCGCCATTTGTTGAATCTAAACCTACCCCCCATTTTAAAACCCCCGGGTCCTTTGCGGACATCTCCATTACATTACTTTTTGTGTTTCTTGATGCTGAACAATATGCCGTATCGGTTGATCGTTGATATGCAACAGGCTGGGAGGGCTTATTTATTAGTTTTACCAAGGCTTCGATTGCACCTCTTGTTCGATTTTGTCTCGACAGAACAGAAATAGTTCACCTCCTTTTCTCATATGTTACTGCTTGAAAAAATCAGATAGTTTTTGGGAAGCTTTGTAATTAAAAGGAGAATTCCTCTGAGAACCTAAAATTCCGACTTTTTTTGGCTTGGACAGGATGCTGCAGAGGAATTCTCCCCGACAGGAGGTTAATGACGGCGCAGGTCAGGTGCAGGCTCTGCTTGGTGAAATGGTATGGTTATCAGCCGCTTCCGGTGATTAATTGCGCACAACAACGAACCAGAAGCGAAGCGCCGTACAAGTAGTTTTAACTACAATTATTGTGCCATTTGGGCAATATGAAGATAACCATCTGATATGATATAATAATAGCTTAATCCGACAATTAAGAGCAAAAACAAAATAATGAGCATATAATTCCCCATTTTATAATAATTACCATTTATATATATGATATCAATAAGTTATATATTGTAGAAAAATTACCCGATTATCGGCAAATATCGCCTTATTACGGTGCGCGTAACAGTCCAAAGCGCTTCATTTTGTTAAACAGTGTTTTTCGATCGATACCCAAACTTAGGGATGTTTTCCCCCGATGCCACCTGTTAAAGGAAAGGGCTTCTGAAACAAGCTGCTTTTCAAAAGTCTCCATCTGGGCTTGCAGCGGCATCCCAGGTTCATAAGAATTTTTGATGTGATTAGGATCGGAAATAAACGGTATACGCATACCGGCACCACCTAATTCGAGTTGGTTGACTGCACAGTATCGTATAATAACGTTTTGCAGCTCACGCACGTTGCCGGGCCAATCATAATCGAGCATTTTTGCGATCATTTCATCAGATAGCGGGGTAATATTTTTTTTGGCACCATGCAGATGCAAGAAATGATCAATGAGTAGCGGCAAATCCTCTTTGCGGTCTCTCAAGGGGGGCAAATGAATCGGAAGGATATGAATGCGGTAATAAAAATCCTCTCGCATCTTATGCTGCTCGATAAGGTCCAATAGATTTCGATTGGTCGCCGCAATGATACGAAAGTTTGATTTTCTGAGCTTAGTATCACCTACCGGCGTATAACCGCTGCCTTCAATCACCCGCAGCAATTTGGTCTGCATTGGCAGGCTGATCTCGCCGATTTCGTCTAAAAAAAGAGAACCCCCATCCGCATACTCAATGTAACCACGCCTCTCTTCAATGGCGCCTGAAAAGGCACCTCTGCGATGTCCGAAAAATTCACTTTCGATAAGGTTCTCCGCAATAGCACCACAATGCACCGGCACAAATCTTTTCAAACGCCGGTCGCTGAGGTCATGGATGGCGCTGGCAACAAGTTCTTTACCGGTCCCCGGTTCACCATATATAATGACTGCTGCATCGGTAGCAGCCGCATTCAGAATTTGTTCATAGATGGTTTGCATTGGCACGCTTTTACCCACGATATTGCCAAATTTATTACGATGTTTGATGTTGGATCGAAGCAGGAGGTTTTCTTTGCGCAACTTTTCGGCATTTTCGCGCAGATGAATTTCAGACAATTTTTTTTCATGAATATCGGTTATCATCGAAAGATGGGCAATCGGAACGCTATCTCTGAAAACCGGTGTATTAACACTTAGATACCACCGCTGATCCCGAGGATCCTGAATATCAAAGGCTATATTTTTGCCCTCGAGAACTGAATCTTTAACGCAAAAGGTGCAGGGAGCATCACGCCCATGCAATGCCTTATAACAAGTCTCTTTGCCAATATCGTGCCCACGTCGTTTGATCAGCTTGGCGTTGATATACTCAATTTTGTAATCGTTTGAACTCACATATATGAGCCCCTCAAATGCTTCGATGATGCTCTTTAGTAGCGCCCCGCTTTTCCATGCGCGCTCTATTTTCGGCGTGTCATTTTTCTGCATTGCTTCTCGGTTTCCTTCCCCAATTTTTTAAATGTCCGACCGTAATTTATGCGGCACAACGATATTTTTATAACATTTCTCTTAACCTGACAAGAAATAATAAGGCAAATATTGCCCAATATTTGCAATTATTTGCATTAAAAATTTTATGTAATTTATTCAATTAGTTATGATGAAATTATAATATATTGAGCAAATAATTCCCTATATACATACAGATGATGCATATCAAAAAAACCTAAATATTCAATTGTATCAGTACAATATAGCAATAATAGTCTAATGGCATGTGCATTGCTATATGTAATCTCAATTGCCCAATTCGCACAACCAATTTTGAAAGGAAACCATCATGCTGCGAGCGATCTATCAAAAGCAAAGATTGATTTTTGGTTGTGGCAACCCCCTCTTTGGTGACGATGGCTTCGGTCCTGAGGTGATTCGGCTACTTGAAAGCGTTTATTATCTGCCGAAGGATGCTGCCTGTTTGGATGTGGGTACGGCTATCCGCGACTTTCTCATCGATATCCTGCTTTTGGAGCATCAGCCATCCCAAATCATTATCATCGATGCGATGGACCTCCCTGATCTCGTTCCCGGGGAAATCAGGGAAATTAACGTCAAGGACATTCAACCTGCGAAAATCAGCGACTATTCCCTACACCAGTTCCCGACCGCTAATATGCTGAAGGAAATCTGCTTACACACCGCTATTGACGTTCGCATACTGGTTGCCCGGCCTGCGGAAATACCCACAAAAGTCAAACCCGGGCTTTCTTCTTCTCTCACGGCCACGGTACCCGAAATGTGTGAGCGCATCATTGAAATCCTTAAGACCCCGGCGGTCGAGCCACGACAGCCGCAAAGCAATTCGATCGTCATCCGCGTCGGTCAGTTAGCCAACAAACTGGGGGTGCACCGCAATACGATTACCAATTGGATTCGAGATGGCAGGATCAAGGCCCAACCGACCGTTGGACGCAAATATACCATTAAAAAAGCCGAATTTAAAAGATTTTGTCGCCAATCCGGTGTCGCCGAACACGTTGTACAGGAGTTTATCTGAAACCGAGAAACTCAAGCCAGCTATTGTTCAACCGGTGTCTTTTTGAAGTAAACCCATACATTAACATGAAAGAAGGTGCATATGTCTATTGAAGCTATCGGATCTGTGATGGTGGTCGGCGGAGGTATCGCCGGCATCCAGGCCACTCTGGATTTAGCCGAATCAGGCTATTTTGTATACATGGTCGAAAAGAGTGCTGGTATCGGCGGCGTCATGGCCCAATTGGACAAAACCTATCCCACCAACGACTGTGCCATGTGAATTATTTCGCCGAAACTGGTCGAGGTCGGCCGGCACTTAAACGTTGATTTGCTCACCTTTTCAGAAATCGTGGAAGTTTCTGGAGAAGCGGGCAATTTCACCATCAAAATCAAGCAAAGCCCGCGTTATATCGATATGGACAAGTGTATTGCCTGTGGGCTCTGTGCAGAAAAATGCCCCAAGAAAGTCGATGACGAATTCAATATGGAGATTAACAAGCGCAAGGCGGCCTACATCAAGTACGGTCAGGCGGTTCCGCTGAAGTATGCCATCGACGGTGAACAGTGCATCTACTTAACCCGCGGCAAGTGCCGGGCCTGTGAGAAGTTTTGTCCCACCGGCGCTATTAATTTTGACGATAAGACACAGATCATGTCCCTCAATGTCGGCGCGGTGATCATGGCACCCGGCTACAAGCCATTTGATCCGACCCCGCTTGACTTTTACGGAAACGGCCAGATCGCCGACGTGGTCACCAGCCTGGAATACGAACGCCTTTTGTCAGCCAGCGGCCCCTGCATGGGACACCTTAAGCGCCCTTCGAATAATCGCGAACCGAAAAAAATCGCTTGGCTGCAATGCGTTGGTTCCCGCAGCACCAACCGTTGCGCTAACTCTTATTGTTCCAGTGTTTGCTGCATGTATGCTATCAAACAAGCACTGGTGACTGCTGAACACTTGACCGGCGACGGATTGCAACAAACCATCTTTTTTATGGATATTCGCACTCCCGGTAAGGAATTTGAAAAATATTATGTTGATGCCAAAGAAAAGGGCGTCCGCTTTGTAAGGGCCCGGCCCCATTCCATCGAAGCCGGCCGAAACGGCTCAGGTGTTAGGTTGCAGTACACAACTGAAAGCGGTGCAATGGTTGTGGAAGACTTCGACATGACCATCCTTTCAGTCGGACTGGAGATCCCACCGGAATCAAAGCAGCTGGCGGAAATCTTCGATATTGAACTCGATCCTTTTGGCTTTGCCAAAACCGATTATTTTGCGCCCGTCCGGAGCAACCAACCTGGCGTTTTTGTTACCGGTGCCTTCCAGAGCCCCAAGGCCATTCCACGTTCGGTCACAGAGGCCTCCTCGGCCGCGGCCGAAGCCGCCAATCTGCTGAACCAGGCGCGAGGCACCTTGACCCGTGAAAAAACGTATCCGCCGGAAAAGGACATTGCAGCTGAGCATCCCCGAATTGGGGTATTCGTTTGTTCCTGCGGCATCAACATCGCCGGTGTGGTTGAGGTGGATGCAGTGGCTGAATACGCGCGCTCCTTGCCCAACGTTGAGCTGGTCGAAAACAATTTATTCACCTGTTCCGCCGATACCCAGGATTTGATTAACAAAAAAATCCAAGAACATCAGCTCAACCGCATCGTCATTGCCGCCTGCACACCGCGAACCCATGAACCGCTGTTCCAGGAAACACTAAAAGAGGCTGGTTTGAACGCTTATCTCGTCGAGATGGCCAATATCCGCAACCAAAATTCGTGGGTCCACCAGAAGACACCGGAAAAAGCCACTGAAAAGGCCAAAAATCAAGTACGCATGGCCGTAGCCAAAGCGTCATTGGTGGTTCCGCTGCAATCGCTCAGTGTTGCGGTCACCCAGAAAGCCTTGGTCATCGGCGGCGGAATGGCTGGAATGACAGCCGCCCTGACACTGGCGGATCAAAGCTATGAGACGGTCTTGTTGGAAAAAGCGGAGCGTTTGGGCGGCAATGCCTGGCAACTGAATGAGACCGGCAACGGCCAGCCGATTCGTCCAATGTTAGAGGATTTGATCAAACGGGTGCAATCCAACCAGCGTATTAAAGTGCATACAAAAGCAAAATTGCTCTCGGCCATGGGATCGGTGGGCAATTTTGTCAGCAAAATTGAAGTCGACGGAAAAACCCGGGCGGTCAATTACGGGGTAGCTGTGTTGGCCACCGGCGGGAAAGAATCTCAACCGGAGGAATATTTGTACGGACAAGATCCACGGGTGAAGACCCATCTGGAATTTGATGCCGCCTTGCGGGAAAGATCGGACGAAATCGCTGCGGCCGGCAGTGTCGTGTTCATCCAATGTGTCGGGTCGCGGGAAGAACACCGGCTGTATTGCAGCCGGATCTGCTGCAGCCACACAATGAAGAGCGCCATCAAACTTAAAGAACTTAAACCGGATATGGATGTGGTGGTCCTTTACCGTGATATTCGGACCTATGGTAAACGCGAGGATTTATACAAGCAAGCTCGCGAACTTGGTGTACTTTTCATTCGCTTCGATTTGCAAAGTAAACCCCAGGTTCACATAAAAGATGACGACCTGCAACTGACTGCATTCGATCCGATTCTGCAGCGTCCCGTCAGCATTACACCTGATTACCTGGTGCTAGCCGCCGCTGTAGAGCCGTCGACCGATCAGCACCTTGTCGAATTGTTCAAGTGTGGGCAGAACGAAGAAGGTTTTTTAAACGAGGCCCATCCGAAACTGCGACCAGTAGACATGTCGGTGGACGGTCTATTCGTCGCTGGACTTTGCAACTTCCCCAAACCGATCGACGAATCGATTGCACAGGCCAAGGCGGCGGCTGCCAGGGCCGGGGTGCTATTAGCGCGTGAGGAAATGCAGCTGGACGCCATTAAATCCTATGTCACGGAAAAATGCGACGGCTGCGCTCTCTGCTTGGATGTGTGTCCCTACCGCGCCATAAAGCTGGAACAATACCAGCAAGACAACGGCACAAATCACCAGCGCGTCAAAACGGATCCGGCGCTATGCAAGGGCTGCGGGCTTTGTGCGGCCACCTGTCCCAAGGAAGGCGTGCATGTCCACGGTTTTACCCTGGAACAATTAAAATCACAGGTGCACGCAGCTATGGCACCGTTGGATTCCGCGGTTCCGTAAACTGAATTCATACATTAACGATCATTTCAAAGGAGAAGCAACATGGCAGAACAGTTTGAACCAAGGATCATCGGATTCCTCTGCAACTGGTGCGCTTATGCAGGTGGCGATCTGGCCGGGGTTTCACGCTTGCAGTATCCCACCAATATGCGGGCCGTGCGGGTGATGTGCTCCGGCATGGTCCATCCGGACCTGGTCGTGGAAGCCTTGAACAGGGGTGCCGACGGCGTCATCATCATGGGCTGACACATCGGTGAATGTCATTACCTGGAGGGTAATCACAAAGCGTTATCCCGCGCTGAGGCGATCAGATTGGTGATTGAGGATATTGGTATCGATCCGCAAAGATTTGCCATTGAGTGGGTATCTTCGGCTGAGGCGTCCCGTTTTGCAGAAGTTGTCACCCGATTTACTGAAGACATCCGTGCTCTGGGACCGAATCCATTGCCCGATTTAGCTTCAAATCCATTGGAAACCGCGGCGATTAACTAGACTTACTGATAAAGGAGCGAACATGTCTGAGACAGCAGTCAAAATCGGTGGCAACAAACAAAGCCTTTTCATCAATGAGGTGAAAGCACTTCTGCCCGATGGCGGAAACCTCAACCTGTGTTTGACTTGCGGAGCCTGCTCTTCTGGCTGTCCGGCCACGGGTTTAGAAGGTATGGATCCGCGCAAATTTTTACGCATGGCCGCCATGGGATTGGATGATGAAATAACCAGTACACCATGGGTGTGGATGTGCAGTATGTGTACGCGCTGTGTGTATGTTTGCCCGATGAAAATCAATATTCCGCAGCTGGTCTTTTATACCCGTCAGTCATGGCCGCGTGAAGAGCGGCCCAAAGGCATTTTGGGCTCCTGCGATATGGCGTTGCGCAACGATACCTGCAGCGCCATGGGCACTACCGAGGAAGACTTTCAGTTTGTGGTTGAAGACGTGCTGGAAGAATACCGAGAAGCCCAACCCGAATTTACCGCGATGCAGGCGCCGGTAAATAAAAAAGGAGCGCATTATTTTTTAAACCAGAATTCCAGAGAACCGGTGACCGAGCCGGACGAGATGGTGCCGCTATGGAAAATTATGCATCAGGGCGGCGCTGACTGGACTTATGGCACCAAGGGCTGGGCAGCAGAAAACTACTGCATGTTTCTGGCAGATGATGAAAAATGGGAGCATATAGTGCGTACCAAAGTCAAGGCGGTGGAGGATTTGGGTTGTAACGTCTGGCTTAACACGGAGTGAGGCCACGAACTATTTGCCGTCCGGTTCGGATTGGAAAAATTTAACATTGAGGCCAACTTCGAAATTCAAAGTATCATTCAACTGTATGCTCAATGGATCAGAGAGGGCAAACTGAAACCCAGCCTGGAATGGAACAAGGATCGCAAGATCAAGTTTACGGTCCAGGATCCCTGTCAGCTGGTGCGTAAAAGTTTCGGTGATCCGGTGGCCGAAGAGCTACGCTTCGTCGTTAAGGCGGTAGTGGGGGAAGAGAATTTTATTGAGATGTATCCCAACAAAAGCAACAATTACTGTTGCGGTGGCGGCGGCGGGTTTTTGCAGTCCGGCCATACCGAAGCCCGGCGGGAATACGGCAGGCTCAAAGCGGAGCAAATTTTAACCACAGGCGCTAGCTATTGCATTACTCCGTGCCACAATTGCCACGCGCAGATCCACGATTTGAGCGATATTCGTGAGCATGCCTGGGACACGGTACATCTGTGGACCTTGCTGTGTTTGTCATTGGGAGTGTTAGGACCGAATGAACGGGCCTACTTAGGAGACGATCTAAAAGACGTCCTGGTTTTTCATCCGGAAACTGAAATGTAGCCAATGGCTTCAGTAAATACTGGCATTGAAGCGCAATCACCCAGACCGATCGCTTTAGTGTCGCGACTGAGGAGGCGATATGAAAACCTTTTTCGATTTAATTCAAGAAGTCCAAAAGCCCGGGCTTTGCCATCGCTGTGGCGGTTGCGTAACGTTTTGCACGGCGATCAACTATGGCGCTCTACAACTGGACGATGACGGCAAGCCCATATATGGCGATATCGATAAGTGTATTGAGTGTGGATTGTGTCACGCCATCTGCCCGGAGATAGATGAACTTGAAGAAGAGACTAAAAGCCGGTCGGCCTGGAGTGAACCCATGGGACGGGTGCTTGAAACCACAGTTGCGCGTGCCCGAGAGCAAAGCATTCGTGCGCGAGCCACCGACGGTGGTGTGGTCACCGCTTTGCTGCTACATCTGTTTGATCGCGGGCGTATCGACGGGGCCATTGTGGCCAAGCAGGTTGGCCCGTTTCAACGACGTCCCTTTCTGGCAACAACCCGTGAAGATATCATCGCCTCCGCCGGTTTCTTCTTTGACACCTCTCACGGAATGAAAAACTTCAGTGACCTGTATATGACCTATTCGTCGATTGAGGAGTTTGACCCCATGGTAAAAGAGGGACTCAACCGTGTGGCCCTGGTCGGCACGCCTTGTCAGATCAAATCGGTGCGCCGTATGCAGGTGCTCGGGTTAGTGCCCTCCGATTCGATTCGGTTTTGCTTGGGGCTCTTCTGTTCCGGAAATTTTATCTTCGGTACAGCTGAACGCCAAAAGCTATCAGCACTGGGCGAATTTGATTGGGAAGACGTTAGCAAGGTTAATATCAAAGAAGGTTTGAAGATCCATCTGGGTAACAAGATTGTCAAAACAATTGATCTGAAGAAAATGGAATCCTTGCGGCGCTATGCTTGCCGCTTTTGTCCAGATTATTCCGCCGAATTTGCCGATGTCTCCTTTGGAGGTATAGGCGCTGACGAAGGCTGGACAACGGTTATTGCGCGAACGCCGCAGGGGCGGGCGGCTTTTGCCGATGCCACTGGCGCCGGTGTGCTGGAGCATTTGAGCCATGAGAAAAACCCTCAATTTGCCCGAAATGCTCTGCATAAAGTCCAGACCTGGTCAGACCGCAAAAAGGAAAGCGCTGAGGTTTTGCGCCGGGAATTGAAACCAAGATCAGTGCGAATCAAAAATTAATGTCTAAACTGCATCGACCAAACCGTGATGCACTACAGGAGTGATAAGCCATGCCAGTAAAAGTTGCAAGTGAATGGTTAAATTCATGTTCGGGGTGTGAAATCTCCATCATCGACATGGGGGAAAGGTTGCTGGATGTCCTCAAGGTGGCAGAATTTGTTCATATTCCAGCATTGATGGATCAAAAATACTTCGGGCAGTTAGGCGACGGCCAGCATATCAACATCCCAGAGGCCGATGTAGGCATTATCAGTGGTGGTATTCGCAACGAGGAGCATCTCGAAGTGGCAGAAGAGATGCGACGCAAATGCAAACTCATCATTGCCTTGGGCACCTGCGCCACCCATGGTGGCATCCCGGCGCTGTCCAACAGCTATACCCCGGAAGAAATTTTAGAACGATACTACTCTACCGAAACCACTGATAAACCGCAGACCTATCCCTCGGAGGATATCCCGCCCCTGCTGGATAGTTGTTATGCCCTCGATGAAAAAATCAACGTCGATATCTATGTTCCTGGTTGTCCGCCTCACTCGGATCATGTCTTCAATTCCCTGGTGGCGCTGGTGGAAGGCAAACAACCACAACTGCCTGAAAAAAGCGTATGCGACACCTGTCCAACTCAACGCGAGGGCAAGGGAGATTTGAAGCAGATGCAGCGTTTTTTACAGCCGCCGCAATACGGCGCACCGGACGAGCCCTTGGATCAAATGCGCTGCCTGCTGGAACAAGGACTGATGTGCATGGGTCCCGTTACCCGTGCCGGCTGCGGGGGTGACAATATTCATCCTCGTTGCATTTCGGCCCGGGTGCCGTGTCGCGGTTGCTACGGCCCGGTCAAACATGATGGCAATCAGTTAATGGATATGCTCAATGCGCTGGCATCCAACGGCATCGACGTCAAAACGCTGCCCGAGCGGCGTTCGCTGCTACGGTTTTCCGGCGCCCATGGAATGCTACGCGCAACCACCAAATGAAAGGAGATCATAGCGTATGTCGCAAGTTATCAATATACAGCCGATTACTCGAATTGAAGGGCATGCCTCCATCGGCATTCAACTGGATGACGACGGCAATGTGCGCGATGCCAAATTGAATGTAATGTCCCTGCGGGGATTTGAAAAATTCGTCGAAGGCAAACCCGCCGAGGAACTGCCGCGGATTGTCAGTCGTATTTGCGGTATTTGCCCTTGGATGCACCACTTAGCATCCAATAAAGCGGTGGATGGATGCTTTGGTGTGACGCCGACCGCCACCGGTCACAAATTACGGGAATTGATGCAAACTATCGCTCATGCTGAAGACAAGCTTTTGCATTTTTTCTTTCTAGCGGCTGCCGATTTCGTGATTGGACCAGACAGCGATTACGCCGTGCGTAACGTGATCGGTATCGCCAAGGCCAATCCGGATTTAGCCAAACAGGTCGTGAAAACCCGCCAGATGGCAAAGATGATCCTTGATAAATTCTCAAGCAAAACCATTCATCCTGTTGCTGGGGTACCGGGTGGCTTTGCCAAACCAATGCTGGAGGAAGAACGCAAAGACATCTTGGCTAAAATGCATCAAATACTTGATTTTGCCTTGTTTACTATCGATTTTGCCAAAAAAGACGTGTTTCCCAAATACATCGATGTGATTCAGAACCTGGGGATCATTAACACCGGTTTTATCGGCACCGTAGATGATAACGGGGCGTTAAATCTGTATGATGGCAGTATTCGTCTCATGAAAGCAGACGGTTCTTTTGCAAGCTTTAAAGCACATGACTATGCCGATTATATAGGTGAACAGGTTGTTCCTTTTTCCTACGGAAAATTTCCATATGCCCGCTGCTGGGACGAGGGCTTTTCCATGGATTTGGATCAGCCCAAAGGTATCTACCGTGCCAACACACTGGCCCGCATCAATGTGGCAGATAAAATGGCGACACCCCGGGCTCAGGCGGAGCTGGAAGAATTCCGAGCGCAGTTTGGCCGTCCAGCTCAGGCCACCCTTTTATACCATTATGCCCGACTGATCGAAGAGGTGTATGCCTGTGAGCGCGCTATCGAGATTCTGGAAGATTCAGAGATCACAAACCCCGATGTACGCGCAAAAGTTGAACCTAAGGCCGGCCGCGGCGTGGGTTGTGTTGAGGCCCCCAGGGGGACCCTGATTCACGATTATTCCACCGATGAAAATGGTCTGATTACCCGCGCCAATATGATTGTGGGTACCACCCATAATTTGGGACCCATGAACATGAGTGTCAACCAGGCTGCCCGAACCCTTATCAAGGATGGACATGTAAACGAAGGGATACTCAACCAGATTGAGATGGCCGTACGCGCCTATGATCCGTGAATTTCCTGTGCAACCCATCGCCTGGATGGCGGTGATGGCATATCAATCACGATTACAGATGCTGAAAACCAGATTATCCGCAGATGGCCTAATACCGAGAACGGTAAAGCCTAACTTCTCAGTTCTAAAAAAGGAGAATTTTACTTATTGAATATAGTGTCCATATAAAACTGGTATTGCTTCGGATCGCTGGAGTTTGACTGGCTAATAAAATACACTAACCAGACCAACTTCAAAAATTAAATACAACATTTCTATAACGGTTGAGATTGGGCAATGTGTCATAAATGCAATGCTTTCGGGTGAATATTTTACCGATGAGGCCAAATGCGATCAGGCCATTGCGTGCCAGCACAAACGACCCAGCGATCTGAAGCAACAATACCTGATACCGTAGCGGTATGGGGGGAGCTTTAAATGCCGCCATAATCTTATTTTAACGTCATCTTTGCGGAAAGCTCGATTGCAATCTGCGTTGCCAAATCCCGTTAGGCGCGCATCCAAATTATGGGTAGATTCTCCAATAACTTCATGGAAGTTACAGACCTATTGTAAGAGACCATGACGGAGGCATTATGAAAAAAAATCATCTGGAAAATATCATGAATCCGCATGTTGTCAGTGTCAAGCCGTCTACCCCCGTTTCAAATACGATTCGCATCATGCGAAAAAATGGTATCAGCAGTATTCTCATCGTAGACGATACAAAACCCATTGGCATCTTTACCGAACGAGACATTGTACGTTCAGCTACCCAGGGCAAGCCCAAGTTTGAAGTTGAAATACACACGTTAATGACATCACCGGTCATCACGGTTAAGCAGGACATCGATATGTATGATGCTTACCAGCACTTGATCATTAATGATATCCATCACCTTGTTGTCGTTGACGATGATGACCGGGCCGTGGGCATGCTTACGCCAACCGATCTCATAACGCATATGGAAGAGGGCTTTTTCGATCAAGATATAAAGGCCCTCCGCGCGATGCATGCGGCTATGTTTTTGATTACAGAAAAAATCACGGTGATGCGGGCAATACAGCATATGGTCCATAAATCCCAAAGTTGCCTTGTCGTTGCAAAAAAAAACAAACCGGTCGGATTTATCACTGAGCGTGAGATTGCCCGCTTGCTTCTGAAACGGACACATGTCTTAAAGCAACCCGTTCAAGCAATAATGAGTACGTTGGTTCCTACCGTTGCCTGGGACGCAACGTCTCAGGAAGTGGCAAGAATTATGCGAACGCAGCGAGTCCGACAAGTGGTGGTCCTTGATACCAGGGGTGAAATCCTTGGATTATTAGACCAGTCCGATCTCATCAAAGGGCTTGAAAACAAAAAGGTAGAGATTTTGAAAAGCATTATTATTAAACAGGCCCACGAGATTCAAGGACTTAAAAGACGAATCATGCAAACCGCCTAACACATTGATAAAGCAATATATTTTTGGCTTCCTGATTTCAAAGCATCACATGCATTTTCGCGTAGTGGCATTATGGGTGGGAAATAAATGAAGCATTGAATTTACTTGATAAGAGCTAAACCATTAGGGTATGTGGGTTGATGGCATATTGAATGGCGGGAAAATAGACGCAAACAAACACTGACTCTTTAAAACCGCAAGCTTTTGGTCATACAACTTAACGGTAATAGTTGTTGTTCAAGTCTAAAAATTCGAGAAGTATTATTTTGCTGATTTTTCCTGAGGATCGAGTTTTATTTAAACGTATAGCGATCCTCAGCGGTGTTGATCAAATTTTTTCTAATGGTTGTATCCTTGACCGTAAAGCTGAATGGCACTTAAATTTGGGGTGATGAGAAAACTGCTCAAAACTTTGCACAACTAAAGACAGAAATCCAATATCGATATCTCGCCATTAGTATTCACCCGTCAGTTTTTCGCCCTCACAAATCTCTTCCACCCTTTCACTGACAAGATATCCCTTGTCCCATTCGCGTTTGGTCACTTTGCGGCATTTGGTGTGTTGATCTTTTGGTCCTGGAATCGCTTCGATGGCATAGTTCTCTTTATGATCATAGTAGACCAGCCGTTTATTGGTTAAAGCGGCTTCACGCATAATTTGGTGCTGCTGGTCAACCGCATTTCCCACAATCGCACCCAGTAAGGTTCCCACTCCTGCTCCGATAAGGGTAGCTTCGGCATCCCGGCCGATAAGCGATCCTGAAAAAGCACCGATGCCTGCTCCAATGGCTGCTCCGCGCTGGGTGTTATAATAATGAGAATGCCGGCTGGCACATGAAATCAGCAATACGAGGGCAATGATTATAAACACGCTACTTTTAAATAGTTTCATCTGTCGCTCCCCCTTTTCAAGTTAATTAAACGCCCACAACTGTTGACCTGACTGGTTTGATTTTTTGCTTACTTCAGACGTTTGATTGAGGAAATGGTTTACTTTGAACGGCAGGCAATTTAATAATTGTAGACCAAAATGTTGTCACTCAATACCATGAAGGGATAATGCACCATCTCTGGTCGACGAAGATCAATAACGGCAAACCCCTTCCGTTTTTGCCATCCTTCCGAAAGCGAAACACTTTTTATCAGTCTGGATAAATCCTGTGAATATATCTGAAATTTCATATTTGAATAGAACACTTTGCTTTTTCGATACGCGGCGGCAAGCGGATTCTGATTCCCCAAAAGGGTTTCATAAGAATACACCAACACCTCTTTATCACCATCGCCATTATAGTCGTGGGCACCCACGACTCTGAATTCCTGGTTAGAAGGTGAACTATTCATTTGTTTTTTCTGTACTACCTGCAAACTTTTATTCAATTTATACAAATTCATTTTACGATCAGTCGCGTAAATTCTTTTGCGGCGGAGAGAGGCGACTGATAACACCGCATTCATATACGATTTAAATGGAGTCATCTTGCCATCAATAGTGTCAATACTTTTGGGGCGGAAAGGGGTCGCCGATGATATCGCCATGCTTAATATCGAATTTGCCGTATCAAGCTGCTGGTCGATTTTGCCAGACCGCTTAATTTTATAAATCCCGCCTTCATCTTTTCGCAACTTAGAGGACGTGAATTTATAGGCGTACACATGGCGCCGATCACCATGCGCGGAATTGTCCAGCCGCACACGAATACCCGTGTAATATTCACCCATCGCCTTCACCCAATTGGTTTTACCGTCGTTGGTAACACTGATGAGATATGCTTTTCTGTCATGGGTTTGGTTGTGTAGCGCCTGATTACCGTCGGCTGAACTGTAGGTGCCGATGATGATATCGGGACGTCCGCCCTTGTTCTCCCATATGACGATGTTTAGGGGCTTGGGGCCAATAAGATAGCGCCACAGTTCGCTGGCGTGTTGGTCATATACTATAATGCCACGCGAATTCGGGGCATGGTCGGCAGTTGTGACAGCTATAATTTCCTTGCGGCCGTCCAGGTCTAGGTCAGCCAGACCGGCTATTTTCCCATCACCATCCGGTTTGCCCTGCTGGTAGTGTTTTATTGTTCTGACATGATGCCACAGCTCTTGTCCGTAGCTGCTTAAAAGCAGTAGATGAATGCTGCTATCATCCATCCCTGACAAAGCAATGGCTGGCCGTGACTGCCAGCTGTCAATCAGGTCAAGCGTGACCGGATAACTAAATTCTCTTTTCCATAGAACCGATCCGTCGGCTCTAAATACATAAAGCGTGTGACCGGAAGCGGTAACAAATTCTTCCTTGCCATCCATATCCAAATCATAGGCCATCGAATTCGAATAATCGCCGACATTCCGATTGGCTACAGTTAGCCTGGCAAACGGTTCGCGCTGGTGTATCACCGGTGTAGTAGATTCAATTAGAATCGGTAAGACGTGGTTGGCCGGCAGGCTAATCTTTTGAAGATACAGGGTTTGTCCACCTTTTTTGACCATAATAGTCGTGGGGCCGGCAACAGCCGGTAGCCGATGCCGGCCGATTTTTAGCCGATGTCCGATTTCAGTGTTGCCGGACCACACATCAATTTCATTAACCCTTGTGTCGATCAAAATGGTGGCGTGATCCTTATGGGTCGGACTATGATAGAAAATCATATCGCCGTTGCCCTCGATGTAGCCAAACTGAGGGGTCTGCCGGCTAAAAGACTGTTGCGTGATGCTTGGGCGCAAGGTGGCATAAATTTCGGTGGCGGTGATGTGGCCATCGGAATTGATGTCCGCTGCGCCGTTTAGTGCGGCCAGCAGATGATCGGTAAACAAACCGTGGCCTTGAGACTCTATGGCCTGCTCCGATCGGCTGCCGGCGGTTAAAATTTGAATACTTCTGGTTTGCATCATTTTGTTGATATAAACGGCGTCTTGCTTCGGATGCCGTTTGATGGCGCGGGTCAAACCGAGTCCTGAATAGCACGAGTCAAAGGCGAGCAGAATATGTTTAGACTTAAATTGCTTAATCGTGTGATTCAACCGATCCATGGGCAGCATGGTGCCCTCCCAGTCATATGTATCTGCATCGGAAGGCACCAGATAGCCGCGCTCCCGCCCTCCAGGTAAATCCTCCGTCTGTCCGTGACCGGCAAAATAGAATACAAACCTGGCGTTCGCATCAACCGATTGGCCAATCACCCTCAATTGATCCATAATGTTTTGCCGTGTGGCTTTTTGGTTGGTGAGCGTGATTACTTGAAAGTTTTTTTGCTTCAAAACAGTAGCCATCTCAGCCGCATCCTTGGCCGCATACTCCAAATTCGGCCAATGGGTATATTGATCAATGCCAACCACCAGAGCATATGACGATGAGTAACCTGTTTTAAATACCGCTGCTGGTAGGGTTTTTGGCCCAACAACCCAGATGGTAACTAAAACGGTCAGTAACCGCAGCAATAATAGTCCTTTTGATAGGGCATCACATCGTATCATTGTCTGCTCATATGTAGTTGTGGATAGCTGATAAGTTTTAGTGCAGCTTGGGCGGCATCTAAGCGTGTCGCGTACTGTATCGATTTTATCCCGTAGACCCCGACCAACTGTTCCAGCTCGCTGAACAATACCGATCCCGGATGAATATCTTCTTTGCCCACAAACAATTCAAGTGTTGGCGGTTTGTTGGCAAATGCAAACAATTTCACGGTCTCCGTTCCAAAAGGCCAGTGAACCCTGAATCTATCTGGAAGAATTCGCTTTTCACCCGGTATCAATAGCTTCAACTCAGATGGATCAGATGGATACAAAACATGCACGGCCCCGGCCGGATCAACATCGATTAGAAGCATATAGGCCGGTTTTTCGGTGCTGATTTCAAACCCAAGAGTTTCATCTTCACTGATAATGCTTTTTTGGTATGAGCCGCTGAGCTCGATTGCAACGTTAAATTGCTGATGCGGATAGGCTAGATTTACCAGTGGTTGGATACGCAGATGTCGCCTTATGCGATCCACCACCTGGTGGATATCGCTGGATGTAAAGCGGCAAAGCGGATGCATGTTTGGCAGGGCCAGAACAACCGCGTCGCCATCTTTGGCCAGGATAAGATCCGGTTCAGCACTGACGATTTCAACACCACCAATCTGTGATATGTGCCTTTTTAAAAGGGATAATCGTTTTTCGATCCGAACTCGTAAAGTCGGCCTTGTTGCGATCAGCTTTCGGCTATCAGTAGCCAGCCCCTGTCCCGAACGTACAAAAAAGGCTCTAGCGTGCAGATTTTTGGCGTTTCCGCCTTGCTTGGGCAGCGCCTGGGGTGTTTGTTTGAACCGCTTTTGAACAATTGACCTGATGGCGGTATACATCTCCATCTGGCTCCAGGCACCGTCATTATTGGTGTCAATTTGCACCTGGCCGTCCAAAACTCTTAACAGCGAGTCCGTCAGGGCACCATGCGGTTTCCCATCGATGGTCGGATACAGATAGAGCAGGTCGCGTTGAATGTCTCTGGCAATTTCGTTTTCCGATGAAGCCGAAATGTAAAATATGTTTTGATACGGATACGGTTCGTTGCGAATTATATTTTCTTCAAAGCTTCCGATGGATCGTTCTTCTTCAAAGACGCTCTTTGAATCCAACCTAATATGGCGGCTGAGATTTAACGGCTGGTTCGCACCGACTGATCGAACAGTGTTACCTGAAAAACAGGTATCAAACACCATCAGGACCTGCCGATCGCGGTCAAGCTGTTCAAGCATGGGGCGCAGATCGCGCTTGCCAACAATCAATTGTGACATCAACACCTCAATGGATTGGTTGGCATCCATGTTAAAATCTGCGGGCACCAGCGCTCCCGACGTATGCGGCAGAGGCAGCGCCATCAGATCATCTCGCCGGCTGGTCCCATGACCACTAAAGTATATGAAAATACGATCACCCGGCTGGGAACGGTGCGCCAGTTGCTGAATTTCACCAAGAATTCGGGACTTGGCCGCTTCCTGGTTGATGAGTACCCGAATGTTTTCGTGCTTGAAATCATATTTGGATGCCAGCACAGTCTTCAGCGCAGCCACATCATGGGGGGGGCCTTCCAACGTCCGGGTTTTGTATTGGCCGATACCGATCAAAAGAGCATGGTTGGCAGCGTTTACATTGGGAGCGACCAGGCCGGCCATTGAAAGGATCAGTACCCCAATCGCTGCGGTTATTTTAAGATTGCATATCATCATTGCTCGATTACTAACTCAGAACCTATTTCCAAACTGCATCTAACACCCAATAGCGACTTTATTAGCCTCTCCTTAAAATGCTCACATAACTCTTATGTCTGCTTTGCTTTTACTTCGGCCTGTGCCCTGCTCTTGGCCGCGATCCAACATTTCTGCGATGGGTTCGAGTCTAAAGCGTATCTCAAAAAATAGATTAGGGTTCCTGGCAAGGCGTGAAGCGGCGAGAAAGCGGAGCATACACGTAGTATGTGAGCATTTTGAGCCGGTTTACAACACCGCCAGGGGCACTTAGATTTTTTTGCGATGCGTTTTAATGTGAAATTAGGGTAATCTTCACTCTCCTATTCAACATATGATCGGTTTCATCGTCGCCGTCGTAAAGCAATTGCGTTTCGCCGCGCCCGGTTGCCGTCAGTTTTCCGATCAGGGCGGGAAACCGTCGCTCCAATTCTGTCTTCACGGTATTGGCCCGCTCTTCTGATAGAATCTGGTTATACGTTCTTGAACCGCGTTTGTCCGTGTGGCCGACAAGCATAAAAGAAGCTTGCTGCAATTTTGTTCGTGATAACGCCCGACCCAACTCATTAACCTGCCGGCTTCCAGTAGCATTCAAAATCGATTGATTAAAATCAAAATGCACCGGCAGATTCACGGTGGGACGCACCGTGAATCTGCCGTCTTTGCTTGTGCTGAGTCCTGCATCTAAAAAAGCGGCAATGTCGGCGGCGGCCATAACCGTTCGAAAAGATTTAGTACGTGCATTTTTAAGCGCAGCCTCCAGCCAGTCCGGGGGCGGTACCGGATGAAATTGGCAGGCCAGCTCCAACACACGTAATGCTTGAGGCAGTTGACCAGTTTCCAAAAGAATCTCGCCTTGGCGGCCAAGCGCCAGTGCCTCAAATTGGATGGATCCAGCCACGGATCTGGCCTGCGAAAAGGCATAAACGGCCTGGTCTAATTGATCTTGCTTATGATACAGCCGACCCAGCATGTACCAGGCATTGAAATTCGGACAGGCCAGCGTCGAGCGTTGCAGCCATTCAATGCTCTGTAGCGGATCACCGACCGACTTCGCCCGCTGATAATAGTCAGCACCCCGCCGGCAATCCATTGCCGACAAAAGGCCCCACCATAGGGCGACTATCGTTAGTACAACGGGAAAAACCAAGCGTTTCATGTAACCTCTCCCCAGAAATTTCCCAAATGCAAGCAATCCGTCCATCCCTGCGCAAGCATCGACCTTTTTAAAATCACTGGCAGTGTCCTTCATTCCGTATGCGGGTCGTGATGCTGCCGGCGGCCAGTTCGTCCTGGTTTTGACGCAGGACCAGTGATCGCGTTGATTTCGGCGACAGCGTCGCCAACACATCCGTCTGTGTTCTGAAACCGTTTTCAAATGCATTAATGGGTGACTGGGATAGAATTGCGGTGATAAAATTGGCTCCTGGTTTGCCGTCGGTCATCAACTCAAAACCCATATGGCCGTCAGGTATGGTCATTCTGCCCCGATTGACACGGCTGCTGGGATGATATTGATTCGGAAACAAAACCGTGGCCCGATCATCCGCGTTAATGCTGATGATGTTCAAATATCCCGACTCCGGAATCCAAAGAGAAATTTCCAGTGCATCACCGATTTCAAAACAGTTTTTGTTCAATTTGATCCACACGGTTTCGTTGCTTTTATTTACCAGAGTTTCCATTTCCCGGCGCACAAAACCAGGGCTTGCCCCAGACGGCACCAATTGCAGAGGGTGGCGCTGCAGGTCAAGATTACCGGCTATCTGTGGATGAAATGCCATCGCATCGGCTTGAATCTGTTCGCGGATAAATACGGTTGTTTGGCGCTTCAATTCTTGGGGCGTAATATTGGCGCCGGCCATGGCTGCAGATCTGACAACCTGCCGCAAACCAAGCGTAAATATGCTGCCCTGCGCCGTGGTCACCGTTTTTTCATCATCGCGGCAGGCCGTAATGGCCACATAATGATGGTTGGCTTCTTGCGAGGTATGTGGTTCCATCACATCGAAACTGCCGCGATCACTAGCGGCCTCAATATAGGGTGAATAGGACAAATACTTGACCTGAGCGTTGTCTACCGAAAAGGATCGGGCCGTTAAATGAAGGCTTCGCGTGGCGCTGCCACTATGGCAGGCATCTAAAATGACCAAGATGTTGCGGCTTCTCATCCTTGCCAGCATGGCGTTAAAGTCGTCATCCACTAAGACGCCGGTCAGCGTCTGGTGCTGTCCTTGTTGATGAAGCGCGACATCATGCAACAGCAAGACCTCATCAAACTCATCTTTTTCATCCTTGCTTGCATCGGGAACCTGGGAGCCATGCCCACTGAAATAGAACAACACGCGGTCTTGCGGGCCGACGCCCTCGATCAGCCAGTTCTCAACTGCCGATACAACATTGCTGGTCGACGCAGATTCATGCGCCAACACCTTGATGGCCTGACGCTTAAATCCCAATATCTGGGCGAATTCCGTCATCATCTGTATATCTAAATCAACCCCGTTCAGCTTTTCATCAAATTTTGCATAGCGACCGACACCGATTAACAACGCCCGGTCCTCACTACGGGCGCTGGTGACCATAGCCAAGTATATGACCATCAGGCACAGGAGAAACCAAATGAGCCTTCCTTTTTGTTTTTTGTTTTTGGTCACGGCGTCCCTGCGCATTCATTTACGTAAACGACAAACACGTGTAGCATGCATTAACCATTTACCATGCAGATGATTCGGCCTTCAAGCTTTATCAAACTCTGCTAGCGTAAGACGAATCTAAACCCAAAAAAGTTTACACATTATTTTAACCTCAGACCCAGACGTCTAAGTTTTATTTTGCTGATTTTCAGAGATTGTTTGTCTGTGTAACGCAATACGACTTGATAACGGCGCGCGCCTTGGCGGTACCATTCAATATTCAAATCAGGCGCCTGTTTTCGAAGATGTTCGTAAAACCCGGCGGCGCGAAAGGGGCTTGAAAAAGTTATGATGGGGATCCGTTTTTGCCGAATATAAGATGACGGTTTATTGGCGGCAGCGGATCCGTTTGAGACCGCGGTGCCGTGCATCAGTTTTCCCAAATGATGATAGATATAGCCGCTATACCATTTAGCGCCCGCGGGGATATCACCGGATCTTAAAGCATTATCGATACGATTGGGCCCATAGTTGTAAGCCGCCAACGCCAGATGCAGGTTTTGATGATAATGATCCAGCAGTTCTCTGAGATATTTGGCACCGGCGCGAATATTGGTGCACGGATCATACAAAACCGACAAACGATAAAGACCAAGATGTTTGGCCGTCTCCGGCCATAGAATTTGCATCAGACCATGGCAGTTGCGATCCGATTTGGCATTGGGATTAAAGCCGGATTCTCCGCGCGCAACCGCCAAAATGAGAGACAAAGGCAGATCATGCTCCTGGGCGGCGGATTTAAAACAGCGCTTAAACGGAAAAGGCTTCGTCGGGTTTTTATGGGCATCCACTGTCAGATAATGTTTCCAAGCCGCCTCAAGGTCCGCTGTATGGTTCCTAACAGCACTAATAGCAGATTGTCCATCACCCAACAGAAAAAAGCATATGATGAGTTTGACATAACTCCAGGACGATTTCATTGGTGCGAGGCTCTCTTTCGGTGAAGTTCTACAAAGGCCGATCGTGCCAGAAGGTAAATTCACGCCACTGAACCTTGGTAGGATATTGTATTTCGATATTTTTTAGGTACTGTTGCCATCGATTGATACGGTCATAAGATGGCCAATTGCCTGAAACGGAAAGCTTTTCGGGAAAGCTCCTGCCGGGCCGACACAGTCCTTGCAGTCTGCTCAGTTGATATCTAAACCGGTTCGCCACATCCGGTGCAGTAATCGCAACGGCATAAAGGCGTTCCATGCCTGGTGCGCCGCCAAGTTCCAGAACGTGCTTCCCAGAGTCAATCAGTGGTGGAAACTGAAACAGTTTTCCGGACGGAAGCACAGGCGCGATCATTCGAAAATCCTGACAACTAGACGGGAATAAGCGTGTCAACTCCCCGCTGGCATCCTGACCCACCAGAAAAAGATAAGCCGGAAATGAAAGGCGTATTTCAACGGCTAAACAACTCCCGGTAGCAAGGCGCTCATGGGCGTTGAGGCGACGTATCCCAACCTGCCACGGACGATCGGTGGCGCACAGCTTTGGGTTGGCGGGGGTGATTATATTAAATGCCGAGATTAATGCAGGAAAACGGGCAATCGCTTGAGAAATTTCAGGGGATTGCTGCAATGGGTTTTGATGGATGCCGGTCGCTACCTGTTGTTTTTCAGATTCAAGCCAAACATAGGCTTCGGTTTCCGCACCGGGTAGATACTTTTTTTCACGGCGGTCTAAAGCCGACAGCCAAATTTGATACATGTTTTGATGAATGGGATGGATTGCTGCGGTCACGGCAACATTGGCCTGGCTGGGATCGTCGGTCACCGCTACTTCGCGGAAGCGGGCCAGGTATTTGCCCACAAGCTTTAGGGTTGTTTTGAAAAAGTCCGGCGATGGGGCGGAAGTGTTTTCCACATGTACCACCAGTTCATCCGCATCGCCTTGCTGTAAAAGACAACTCAGATTGTGCGCCAAATAGATCGCCACCAAGTCCGGTTGCTGATCGGAAAACGGCAGCGGCCGCAATCCGCGCAAATACTCATCCGGATGCTCGCGTTTTAAGGCTGTCAATAGT
Source organism: Desulfobacterales bacterium (assembly GCA_030066785.1). GTDB lineage: Bacteria > Desulfobacterota > Desulfobacteria > Desulfobacterales > JASJAZ01 > JASJAZ01. The sequence goes on from JASJAZ010000026.1 coordinate 31,808, forward strand.
TTGGTTGTCGGCTGGCCTTGCCATGATCGTCCAAATCCGGACACCCATTTATGTTCGGCAAGGTTCAGGGCTCGCACCCTAACTGTAAGATGTTGCTCAAAATTCGTCAGTCGGCAATCGATTCCAATATAATAATGAATGCTACGGCGATCGCCGCACGAGATGCTTGCCAGGCTCTGATGATGTTTATGAGGCCGGGTAGCCGGTCGCCAATGAAGATCAAGGCCGGGCTCTTTGATGAGTGCATCAACAATCCTTGACCGGATATGCTCCGTTAATTCATCAATGTGAGGTTGGACATTATCATTTCGCATGCGAACCAGTAAAATCGGCTGCCCTTTAAAACGCGGGTGTTGACCAAATTGCTGTATCAGGTATGGAATGAGGTCATTTTCCAGCCAGTTGGTGAGCGAGCGTTCATCGATTTTATGCGGGTCCTTACGTTTAACATTATTTCCGGCACAGGCGGATAAATTTGCTAACCACACAAATATCGCTGCCAGCATCAACATTACTCTTACGCGGCTTGCCATCTTCAATTTAATGTCACCTCTCCACTTGATGTGATAATCAGTTCCCCACCGTCACGATTCTTGACGAGCCGGCTGATGGCCGCCGTGGTTTGATTGGGCAACGTCACCCCCCAGGTGATTTTTTCACGGCCAAAAGCAGCTACTTGTCTGTTAAAATTTTCAGCATAAACCGCGGGGACGGTGGTTGCTTCCATCTCGTAAATTTTGGCCGGCACTTTCGTGGCAACATAAAAAAGCCTTCCATTGACTATTTTTAACTTCCAGGCTTTTTGGCCAGCAAGGACCAAAAATTGTACCTTTCTCTGAGCGATCAGTGTTTCCAGGGCCTTGTCTGAGTCAAACCGAAGCGTGAAACCCTTCTTGACAGGTTTTGGCGGCACCGGAGCCGGCGGTTTTTGCTCCGGAATTGGTTTTTGGGTTGGGATGGTTCGGTTTAATTTTGCTGTGGCTTGATCAAAAGTTGTCTGGATTTTTTTATAATTTTCTTTTTCGTTTTCTATCTGAGCCTGCAAGTCCGATCGGATACGTCGCTTCTCGGTTATATCTTTGACCAGCCTGGCTAGCACCGCTTCCCGCGCATTGATTTCCTCACGGGCATCCTTTAAAGATTGCGCAACCGCAGCCAGTTCCTTGCGCGCCATTGACAGGCGCGCTATGGTCTTCTGTTTGATGGCGGTTGCATCTGCGGCTTCGACTTGCGATTGCTTTATGGCGGCAGTTGTTGCCACCAACTGAGACTGGGTTTTGGCGAGTTTGTCTTTAAGGGCCGCAATTGTTTTTTGCAAAGCTGCCGCCTCGGCTTTCAAATTTGAAGGTTCCGCAATCGTAGGGGGCGCATCCGGCGGAGACATTGGCAAAGCCTTGACCAAGGCAAATATCGCCATTAGACACAAACACAGGATGGCAAAAAACCGCATGACATCGGTTTGCAGCATTTCAACATCATTCGACAGCGACGGGCTGCGTTGCAAAGCAAATGGCGGTAAATATAGCAGCGGATTCATTAACGTCTTCCTAAAACAAGGATAATCCCTCAGGAATGATCCAGCGGTTTTTGAATGGCACCTGCTACCAGCTGAGCGAGACGCGTATCGATGGATCGCAACGTCGATTGGACGGCATCGGTCTGCTGCGCGGCTAACCGATGGTAGTAGGCTTTCACTTGCCTACCCACGGTCAATGATTTAACCAGCCGCAACAGGTAGCCGCCAACCGCTCCAAATATGGTAGTGGAAAGCGCCAGTAATATGCCGCCGTCAACCAGGCGCTGTAAGATCGAAAAAGCACCCAGTTTAGCCGCCGATTGGGCATTCAAATCACCAAGCCCTTCCAGTAAGGCTCCGCGCATGCCAACGGCGGTCCAGATGACGCCGATACCGAAAAACAGATTAATCCAAATATCGACCAGGTGATCCATCTGGGCAATTTTCTCCACGGATGCATGCGGACGGCGCAGCAACCTTTTTAGGCGCCAAAGTGACCCGATATATAATAATATGGTTACGCCAAACGGGATTACCGACAGCCGTAAGTTTGCATACGTCCACGCCAGTATGCGCTGTACATTGGGCACATCCAAAACGGATATGGCGACAACCTCCGACATATTCAAAATGTACAGCAGTACGGTTGCAATGAGAAGCACGCCCAGGGCACCGGTGATAAATCCAGCTGAAAAAACAGTTGCAGAGTAAGATTTGGTTTGCATGTAGCGCTTCCTGTATCACTTGTTGCGGCAGGCCGTGCAGGTAGCATCCAGCAACAGGAGAATCGAATTGTATTGATCAGCAGCCGCATAATAGGCCTGCTTGTCCTGGCAAGCGCGCATTAGTCCTTCTTCTTTTTGACCAAGCTCTTTTTGCAGCTCTACCTCAAGATCCCTTTTGGCTATGTCAGAGCAGGAGGAACAGACATTAAAGTCATCCGGCAGCGACATGAATGTGGTGTTGAAGTAGCGATTGTAGTAGCTACGGGCCTGAATTTTATCGATAATGCCCTCATCATTGGCCCACATTAGAAAGTCACTAAACCGGCGCCGGTTTTCAATAGCGGGATCGCGTTTGGCAACGTCGATGAGGCGCTCGAAGTAGCCTTCAAACATCTGCTCGCATTCTAAACGGCTGAGATCGGCGCGCGAATGCGCTAAAGCCTCTTCAAGATTCACGCCTGACGGCAATGTGCAGGATGGTTTGAGGTATTGCTGGTTTGTACAGGCCAGCATCATTACAGCTACGATACAGCTGATCATAATTTCTTTATAGCCGGCACTAATTTTTTTAGATAATTTCATCATGATGGATTACCTCCATTCGAATTCTGGTGGATTGCCGTTACATGCCCAGGGGACTTTGATAGGCTGATTCTATGTTACTCCTGGGAGGATCCGGTATACCCTCCATTTCGTCAGTCTCGCCAAATATGATTGTTTTTACCCGGCCAACCATTTCAAACATTTCAGGCGTAATAATGCCGTATATCTGGTCAAGGTCAATCATGAGCTTGGCGCGACTAATTTCGTCACGTGTCAAAGCGATCAGGTCTTTCACCTCCTGCGTATCGAGGTATATCTCGGAGGCCACGGCAGCAAGGGAACCTCCCGATCCTGTTCTGGGCGCGGTGGCCACCAGCCGGTAGTATTGCCTAAACTTTTCACTCAATCTTCCAGGCCGGCGTTTATAGCGTGCCGGTTCAGAAGGTTTCAGGGGTGTTTTCTTAAGCAGTTTTTGCAAACCCCGCGGTGTCGTCTTGTGTCCCAATTCTTTACGAATTCGTCGCTCAAGACTTGTATTCGTTGCACGAACAGAATCCTCCATGCCCGGTAAGCGCGAATCCATTATGTTTAACATTTCCAAATAAGTTTGGCTCAATTGCTCGGTAATTTCGCGGCAGCCGGCTTCAGATTCAGCGCCCTCACATTTACTGGCGATGTATAATTCTTCCTGCTGGTTCAAGCGCTCAATCACACTCTGAAGATCAGCCTCCATGGCTCGGGCAGTTTCGCTGGTATGTTTGATACTTTCAACCACCGTGGTTGGAAACAATCTCAGTGTTGGCGATGTTTTGGCTGACACCGCTGTTTGCCATCCGGCAAGAAGAATAACCGACAGGACGACAGACCGGCAAAATAGATTTAGTGGCCTTGGACCGCGCACACTTCCGATAATTTTCAATATCAGCATATGTTACCTCCTCCTCAAATTTTGCCCCATTATCCTCAAAACTATTTGGGCGCTCTATTCGTTTAATTCAAATATGCAAAGAATTCATATCTGTTTGAATGGCACCAGCCTTGGCTGTCATTTTTCCTGATCAATTTAATCTGCTGGAAAAAGCCTTCTGCATCTCTAATAGACGGACAAATCACCCAAGCGGTTCAATTTTTATTGGCTGTTCGTTTATCGATTCTGTGGTGCTGGGGGGCTTTGACGTTTCAAAGTTGCATTAGGTTACAACTTTTACTTTGGAGAAGATTTATTTGAAGCAATTGTTCGGTGGAATTGATGTTCGATGGGAAAGGCCATGTTACCAGCATGATAATCGACCCAATTGACCGTTATCTAAATGGCGCAGGCAGCTACTTGGCCGCTTTTACTTCTAAATAGGCCACATTATCTTCGATGCGGATATGCAAAATTTCTTGAGGCCCAAATAGACTTTTCACCTGATAATAGGGTCTGGTAAGAACCACGCGATCAAAAGATTTTAACCGGTAACCCTTTTTTTGCAAAACGGAAAGCAGCCGTTTAATCCGTTTGACATTTTGCCATTGCAGGCGGCTATCTTCCAGCAGGATGTCCTTTAATTCCTGGTCCAAGGCGAGTTTGGCCGTTGCCGCCAAAGATGGTGCAGTCTGGAATTTATAGACTAGCTGAGCGCCGAAGAAAAAAATGAGTAACATCGAGGCAGCCAGGGCGTAAACAGATTTCTTCTGGTACCAGGGAATCGGGGCTGGTTTATCTGAAGTTTCCGCTGGCACGTCTTGCATGGTTTCCTGAAGGATCTCATAACAGCGGCTACAACGATTGATGTGACGAAGCAAGCGTTTCCGTTCGTCACCTTCAATCGATCCTTCAACCAGCCGCGCCAGATTCTCTATATCAGCATGGGGTTCGGATTCGACTGAATCGGTCGGCTTTAATGTTTTATGCAACCATTTGCCCATATTTGCCTCTACTTGGTTAGACGGACACTTTACGCTTCGCGAATGCCCTCTGCTAGTAATTGCTCTCGAAATCGGATCAAAAGTCTTTTCAGCCGGCGCCTGGCAGAGGATGCGGATAACCCGATAACAGTTGCAGCCGCCTTAACCGACTGCTCTGATCCATAAACCAATCTTATCAATAGCTGATCTTCTTCCGACAGTTTAGTGGTTGTCGCTTTTATGATCGTGAGCGCCTTGATGCGTCTTTGATGGTCAAGTTTTCCAAGCAAGGCTTCAAGCGGATTGGCATCAAAACGATTAGCGTTTTCCATGGGATTGGCAACATCTTCATTTAGCGCTTCATAGCTGGGATTTTCGCGACAGGGTGCTTCGCGAATGGGAACAATCTTTTCTAAATACCGTTCGTAAGGTTCTTCAAATAAACCTTCCACCTGCAAAAAATCATACGCATCATCAAAAGAAAATTTTTGCCAACAAACCAGACGATAGACTGCTTCCGCCCAAGGCCCCAGCTTGGCCACACCAGCCGGTATGCGCCGGCGGCCGTAAATTTTGCGTCTAAAATCGACAATGAGTGAATTAATCAGGGAGTAAAGGTAGGTGGTTAGCTTGCTCTTGCCCTTGTATGCACGTAACCGCTTAAAGTTATCGGCCTTCAAGCAGTCGAGTATAAAAACATAGCTTTCGTTTTGGTCATTTTCATTGGAGAAATGCCGCTTGCAGACCGCTTCAATCTTTTCGAGGATTTCTTTTGAAGCGAGAATTTTCTCCGGTTCTATTAAATTGCCAACCACTGGTTAAATTTCCAATATTAATTTTAAGCCTATGGGTTTCCATAATCCAATGAAACCGTCGTGCGAGGTTTTTTAAAGCCAAGTGCAACCGCACTTATAAGCGAATGATTTACCTTCGATCTTATCAAAAGAAATGATGAAGCGAGGCGTGCTTCACCATTTCTCTATACGCGCCATTTAGATTTATTTACAAATCACCGGCTGTTACGGTTTTAACCGGCACTGGGAAGGATTGCGCATTCTTTAATTTGGAATAAAGCAACGGACTGATGGTGTTAAGACGCCCGGAACCAACGCCTAGCTGTCCCATCAGCGCGGGTTGTTGTGCAATGGTGGCATCCATGGTGCCTTTACGGATTTGCTCCAGGGCCTGATCGATGGAATCAAATCCCACAACGATGATGCGCCCACCATTTGGTCGCTTGGCCTTGGCCTGTTGAATAGCTTGAATAGCGCCCAGAGCCATGGAATCATTGGCAGCAACCACCGCATCGATTTTCCCGGGATTGGCCTGCATAATGTTTTGCATGACCTGCAGCCCCTTGGCCTGATCAAAACCGGCTTCCTGGCTGGATAAGATTTTGATGCCAGGTGCCACTTTTTTTAATTCGTCTTCAAAGCCCGCCTTGCGGTCAATGGCCGCCGAAGCACCCGGGATGCCTTCAAGCTCGACCACATTGCCTTTCCCACCCAGTGCTTTAGCCAGGAAGCGGGCCTGGAGTCGGCCGCCAAATACATTGTCGGAGGCGATCTGTGCGATGACCTTGGCGCCCGTGCTGACATCAATGCCCCTGTCAATGGCAAATACCGGAATACCGGCTTTATTTGCTTTCTTAACCACTGTCGCAATGCCGGCGCTGTCTGTGGGATTTATTAAGAGGGCATCTACTTTTTTCTGGATCATATCTTCAATATCAGAAATCTGCTTATCTAGACGATTTTGAGCATCGGTTACAATTAGATCAACCTTCAACAGTTTGGCTTCCTTCTCAGCTCCATCTTTGACGGTCACAAAAAATGGGTTGTTTAACGTTGAAAGGGACAAACCAAATTTCATGGCCTTGCCAGCGGCCATGGCGGAAGTCAAGACCAGAGGAGCGGCTAAAATGGCAATGGCCGCTAAGAAAATGACCAAACGCTTCATTGAAAATGCTTTCATTTGTTCCTCCTTTTCTCTGATATTAGTTGATGTAACAATCCACAAATGTGGTCGTCTCTTTCCTCTACCTCACCTCCTTCCCCGCAATATTCGTTCAACAAGCAAAGCAGCCAGAATAATGGATCCTTTGGCGATTTGTTGCCAGTAAGCCTGGACCTCCAGCAGATTGAGGCCGTTGGAAATCAATTGCAATATAAAGGCACCAACCAGTGTTTTGGCAACCGTTCCACGTCCTCCGTAAAGACTTGCACCACCCAGCACAACTGCAGCGATCACATCGAGTTCCCAACCCACTGCTGCCGTGGGCTGGGCTGAATCCAGGCGTGCGGTCAGCATAATGCCGGCCAGGCCGGAAAAAGCGCCTGCAAGGGCAAAGATCCCGATTTTAATCCTGCGGTAGTTTACCCCCGCCAGTTCAACGGCCTCCTTATTGGCGCCGATAGCATAAATATAGCGTCCCAGCTGGGTTTTACATAGAAAAAGCCACGCCAACAAATATAGGCTCAACATAATGACGATTGGCAACGGCACCGGTCCAAGATGCCCCCAGCTTATTTTTCCAAAGGCATCACCAAACCCGAAAATGGGACGTCCCCCCGTGTAGAGCAGCACCAATCCGCGTCCGATCGATAATGCACCCAGGGTCACAATAAAGGAAGGAATGCCACCCCAAACCACAAACAGTCCGTTTACAAGACCGGCAACAATTCCAATAAGCATTCCGGTTGTAATCGAAAACGCAAGCCACAAACCCATGGGCCATTCACTCGGCAAAGCATGAATCAAGCCTGCTGTAATAGCACCGGCCAGGGCCGCTACGGAACCCACCGATAAATCGATTTCACCCATAAGGATAACCATGGTCATACCAATGGCCACCACGGCGATCATTGCAACCTGGGATCCGATATTCAAAAGATTCGAGACTGTAAAAAAATAGGGACTCATCTGGGACAGGATCAAGAGCAGGAGGGCAAACACCACATATAGACCGTAATCCAGGGCCCATGTTCGCCAGTGATTAGGCATGCGTCTTCTTTTCCTCTATCTTTCCAACCATATAATTGACAACCAAATCTATCGACGCTTCTTCTTTGACTAAATCCGCCACTTTACGCCCTTTGCGCAGCACAACGATACGATCGGCGACCTCAAATACCTCTTGCAGGACATGACTAATGAAAACCAATCCGATATTGTGTTCGCGTAAGTTGTGCACTAGCTCCAAAACGTGCCCGACCTCCATGACTGCCAACGCAGCTGTGGGTTCATCTAAGATGATTAATTTGGGTTCGGTTAGGATCGCGCGACTAATAGCAACGCTTTGCCGCTGCCCCCCGGAGAGCAGTCCGACTTCGGCCTGTAAAGATTCCAATGATATTCCCAGACGCTGTAATATATTTTCAGCTTCCCGGGCCATTTGTGATTTGTCCAGCACACGCAAGGGGCCAAAGCCAAATTTGACAATCTCGCGCCCTAAAAAGATGTTACCCGGCACATCCAAGGTGTCCACCAGGGCCAGATCCTGATAGACTGTTTCAATGCCAAGATCTTTGGATGATCGGGGGTTGCGAATCTGAACCGATTGGCCTTCAAAAAGGATCTCGCCCTGGTCCGGCAAATAGGCTCCGGAAAGAATTTTGATGAGGGTAGACTTGCCGGCGCCGTTGTCACCGACTAGACCGATGACTTCGCCCGGACGAATGGTGAGATTTACCTGGTCTAGCGCCACAACGCCGCCGAAGCGTTTGCTGATACCGCGTATTTCCGCCAGGGGTGCTGATGGTATTTGATCACTGGTTTTCAAAATGCTACGCCACTTTCCAAAATAACATTGGCATAAGGGGTGGCCTCTCCGGTGCGAATAACAGCCTTTGCTTGCTTCATTTTGGCTTTAAAGGTCTCATGAGATATCTTTTCAATTGGAACGTCACTAAATAGCTTTTCTAAAAAACCAAAAGTTTCCGCATTATGTTCGACAATTTCCTCGGCAATAATAATTTTTTGTACCACCAATTCATCTGCAATGGCGGCGACCACCGGCGCAAAGGGCGGTAGCCCCTTCACGACCGCCAGATCCACACGCTCAACACCATCGGGAATGGGCAGACCGCAATCGCCAACCACCACCGTATCGGTATGCCCCAGCGATGCCAAAATCCTGCTGATCGGCAGGTTTAAAACACCATTTTTTTTCATGATCTCTCCTGTTATTTGTTCGGGTTCCGGGCATTCAAAAAATCATCCAGTTCCTTACGCCAAGGCATGGATTGCTGCGCCCCCGGTCGCGTCACACACAGGGCACCGGCGGCATTGGCCATGCCGATAGCTTCTGGCAACGATTTGTTTTGCGCCAGCGCTACAGCCAACGTACCATTAAAAGCATCGCCGGCCGCGGTACTATCCACCGGACGGACCTCAAAACCGGGAAAATGCTGGAATCGGTGGCCATCATCAAGGAAAGCGCCCCGGCTGCCGGCTTTGCATAAGACGGCCCGGGTACCGGACTTCTCAATGAGATCGCGGCATGCTTTCTGGATACCATCTATATCAACAGTTGATATCGCGGTAAGAGTCTGAAGCTCATGTTCGTTGGGTGTTATGAGCCATAAACGCCGGGTTGGAAGTTGCTCCAGCGGTTTAGCCGGAGCCGGGTCTAGAATCACCTTAGGCGATTCTGGTGGTAGTTTTTCGAGCAGGTAACGCATGGAATCCATGGGTATTTCCAGTTGCAACAGCAGCCATGCATAATCTTTCAATTTTGGTAAAACGGCTTCAATATACTCTCTGTCAACACGCCCATTAGCCCCTGCCACAAGGGCAATCGAATTCTCCCCATTCGTATCCACCCAAATATGCGCCATACCTGTGAAGGTATCCGTACAATGCTGTAAATCGTTGTAATTCACATTGCTTTCTTTCAGAGATTGCAGCAGTTTCGATGCATATATGTCTTTGCCAACGGCCCCATACATTGAAACCGAAGCATCCAGTCGTCCGCAGGCAACGGCCTGGTTGGCGCCTTTGCCGCCGGAAAATTGCGCAAATGATTTTCCTACTACGGTTTCGCCGGGATTCGGATAGCGGTTCATCTGGACAACTAAATCCACATTCAAACTGCCCAAGACGGCAATGGATTTAACCGAGCCTCCCATACAAACTCCTTTTTTGATGCGATTCAACCAAAAAACCCGCTCTCAACATGAGAAGCGGGCTTCAAAACATTACACCATTTTTGATCCTCTGATGGATTAAAACGAAGATCCTCTGGTCCCGATTTGGGGTTTCTATCATGGGGTTTTTATTACCAATATAACCCAATGAAAGTCAAGAAAATGCCTTCCTGTTTAGAGGCAAAAGGTTTTGTGATTAAACCTATGGATGGAAAGAACAGAAAAGCAGCAAGGTATGCTGATGCGATTTGCAGCTTACTGCGATAATGGATTTATAGCCGATGATCCGCACTTTCCAGAATTCATGTATGGCATTGGCTAATTTCAACCTGCTCCACTTCTAAAGCTGGAGAATTCACTAGCCCAGGTGGGGAACGATGCCATGCTATGGTTTCTGTGGTTTATCAGAGGGTTGTCGAACGATATCATAACCGTAGCAGTAAGCCTTGATCGCCTCGTCTGCCGATGTAACGATCTTCATGGCACCACCAGCTGTAATTAATCTTCTCTACTTATCATTGCTTACAGGGGATAAGTTGCTAGATTGGCCGATAGCAATATGGTGACTGTCTTCGACGGCTCATATAATCAATCCTTTGAGCGCACCATTAACACCGACACCGATGCGTGATTGGCAACCTTGTCGGGGATAGAGCCGAAAAGCCACTGGTGCACAGCCCATTCTTCCGACGCCCCGATAATAATGAGGTCGAAATCGGCGGAGATGTTGATGATGCCCTGACTGATGTCGGTGTCGATAACGGCGACGATTTCAGCGGTGACACCCACTTCTTTCAAAGTGTCGCGTACAAATTCTTCGCCAAAGTTTTGAAGAAATCGCTGGTTTGCGGTATCAAAGGCAGATATAGCTTCGGAATACTCCCGGCCAACCTTAACCGTCATGGCCGTTATCGAGGCCCCCCATTGCGCAGCCAGCTGTTGAGCGACCCTCAGCCCCAGCTTAGTGTGCGGGCCGCCACCGACAGGTACAAGAATCCGTTCAACCTCGCTTAAACCATTATCCTTCAGTACCAGGATATTGCGGTCCGGAACTTTGGCCACGCCTGCCACATTGGTGCCTCGCAGACGGGAACCGCGAACATCGCCCCGCCATCCCATAAGAATGATGTCTGTATGTTCGATATCAGCAATATTTAATAGGGCCGATGGTACGCTGTGGGCCACCAAGGCATCGGCGCGGGCACGAACTCCTTGTTCGGAGGCGTGCCTGGATGCAACATCCAGGAGTGTTTCCTGCTCACGGCGCATCTGCTCGAATTCCATACGGCCGGCCTCAAGAGGCGTCTGCCTTGGAAGACTCACAACGTGAGCCAGATGCAGACGAGCATCTCTGGCCTTGGCCAGCGCCGTGCCTACACGGAGCAGCGCTCCTTCCGTGGCAGGATTGGAAAGGGGCAAAAGGATCACAGGAAAGGCGTACCTCCGGGCCGCCGCATAATCTTCCGCCTTGGCCACGAGCGGCCTGATAACTTTTTTCTGCAACAGCTCATTGGATACGCCCACAAGTTGCGTGTGTTCGCGTAAAAAAAAGACATACCAGATCAAAGTGCCGGCAATGATGCCCAATCCGATCAGGATCGTTGGCCGGCTTGTGATGCCCATCACAAACAGGCAGCCCAGCAATCCCAGAATGGGTACCGCCGGGTACAGCGGGGTCTTAAAGCTGGGCTTGTACCAGTCCAATTCCGCGTGGCGCATGACCATGCAAGCCAGAGAGATGAACGCATAGAGCAATAGGCTTAGAAATGCGCCCACCTCTGCAATCAATTCAAGATGGGAGCCTAAAATCAACAGTAGGAACATGGCCAATCCACCGGTTACGAAAATGGAGCGGTACGGCGTTCTGAATCGGGGGTGGATTTCATTGAACCAATCGGGCATAAGGCGATCCCGTCCCATGGCGAAGCTGATTCGTGAGGCCGCCATAATGCTGGCATTGGCCGATGAAACCGTAGCGAATATGCCACCGAGCAAAATAAGATAGTAGCCCGCCTTTCCCATCAGCATGCGGGCCATTTCCATGAGGATAGTCTCGGTGGCCATATTGGGATCGTCGTAGCGAAGCAATCCGACAACGCAGAATTCTACCAGACAGTATACCACGGTCACAACGACTACCGAACCGACCACCGCAATCGGCAGATTGCGGTCCGGGTTTTTTATCTCCTCTGAAACCGCGGCAATTTCAGCAAAACCCATAAATGTTACAAACAAAACAGGTGTCACCACCAAAAACCCCGAAACACCAATCTCGGGAGGTATCAAAGGGCGCAGGTTCTCCACATCAACTTCGATCACGGCTCGCACGAAAAAAACAGAGAGGGCAATGAGAAGCCCTGCGACAATCACGTTCTGGGTTCCCCCCGTCTCTTTGGCGCCGATGAAATTGAGCCCTGTGAGCAAACCCGTCATAATCAATGCCAGCCACACGTGTGATACGGAGAAGACATCCGCTACATAGTATCCGAAACCGATCATATAGAAGGCCGAGGCAAATATAAGGCTCAGCCACAAACACCCTCCCATTACTGTACCCATCATGGGACCAAAGGCCCTCACAATGAACAGGTAGCCGCCCCCGGATAAAGGCATGCCGGTGGACAACTCGGACATGCAGAACGCAATTAAGACCGCCACCAGGCCGCAGAGGGCAAACGCGAGCACCACGATAGGTCCAGCCTTGGCTGCGGCAATCCCTGGCAGCACAAAAATCCCTGCGCAGACCATTGTACCGATGCCAATCGACATTGCGGCCCCGAGCCCAAGCTCACGCACCAGTTCTGTACCGGTGTCGTCGCCCGAAATATGTCCTTTTAGGTTTTTATCCATTTTTCAATTACCTCCCCGTTCCAAAAAGAGGCTGAGGGTTGTCAGGTCTGCCCACCACTGAATCACCAAATAGGATAAAAAATGACAAAGCCAAAGAAGATTCGTGAGTCTGTGAAAATTTTAAACCCATGGATACCTATATTGTCCTTGAGCCACGGTGCTTTCAAGGATACGCACTGTATCGGTTACATTGCAGGATTCAAATCAGAAGTCCGGATAGTCCAAGTAGGGATGGAGAAGCAAGATACTACAGGAAGGGTGATAGTTCAAGCTTCGGCAACCTGCCGGACGGTAGGGGCCAAATAATGTTGCCAATAGTCCTCGGTTAATATCACCATTGTACAACAGAACACTGCTTACCATATTACGGTCAGTAAAAACTGCATATTACATACACAAGTCCATAATAATAGGAAAATTAGCATTCGTTACGTATAGCGTGCCTGAAGCGAAAATTTGGAAAGTATAGCGTTTAAGTATTTAAACGATCGAAAAACTGTGCAAGACCAAGCTGATACCAAAACCCCGCTTTTTATTATAAAAGCGGGGTTTTTTCATGCCAGTATTTTAAAATTAGGATGAGACTTTACAGGAAGAACCGCAGCCCCCGCCGCCTGATTGATTTTGGATCAGGCGCTCGATCTGCCTGTCGTAAATGGTCACCTTTGACAAAGCCTGGGCGTTTTGAAACCAATCCGTATACTGTTTCTGTTTATCGTAATCACTGGCTGCACCACTGAGAATCTGTTCTTCTATGTAATGACGAAGCAGCACACGATTTTCGAATTTTTTCATAAAGTAATCAAACGGATATCCGTTTTCGTCTAATGAGGCTTTAAATCTTTCAAGACTGATATTTTTTTGCCTGATAAAATTATCGAACTCCTGTTCAAGCAACTTCGGATCGATCTTATAACCGACCCGTTGAACTTCTTGCATCTGAATGCCTTCGTTGATCAATCGCGATGCAACCTGGGCCTTTAAACTGTCCAACACGTTTTTGCCACGCTCATCTAAAAAAACATTTGGTCCATATGCCTTTTGATACCGATTCTTGGAAAACGCGACCTCGGTATCAAAATCTGCGCGTGAGATATCCCAGCCACCAACAGATGCGATATAAACCTTGGCGCGTTGGGTTGCAACGGCCTCTTCTTTTCTAAGCTGCTCAGCCGTTACGATTTGGTTGACAGATGCCGGATATCCGCTGGCTGTTATTGATGATGCCAAGCGTTGGACATCTTTAATTTTTCGGTTATCATAATAAATCTCGGTAATACCGCCGGTAATATTGACGATGATGTCCTGGATGCCCTCATAGGCGGCCAGGCTTGATTTGATAGTGGCAATACACCCCGAACAGGACATGCCCTCAACGTTAAGAACAACTTTGGCGGTGTTGGCGTTAAACTCGACGGGTACGGCTGAATCGTCAGCTCCCCGAGCAACATTCTGGTTTCTATCTATTGGTTTATCAACCGTATTGATTGATGGTTGCGGGTAAGTTTGGGTTGCTGCCAGACGTGTTTTTTTATCTTCACTCGATTTATATGCGTATGATAGCGCCACCGTCGCAATTAATGTAATGAGCAAAACAATAACAACGGTTTTATTCGATTCGATCCATTTGATTAATTTCATTTGGTAAAACCTCCACTTTAAAAGTAAGTCATCATACTAAACTGATAGGGGTTCGCCTGTTGGTGAATAAGCGTATATCAGACAATAAAATTTTAAACAGGCAATTGGTGGCTTCAAATGATCAGGGAGAGATTTTCGATATACAATGGGATTTGACGCCATTCCAGCGGTGTGCGCAACAGATACAGCTGCTCGGATAACGCAATGTGATCGTCGGACTCGGCAACGGCGTTTATCGTTCCCAAAAACGAGGGGTAAAAACTGGTTTGAAAGGTTAAGGTATTAGCGGTATTTGCATCCTGCAAAGGATTTTTCATCAGATCGCAAAATATATCAAAACAGTTTCCGCAGCACCCTTGTGCAGGGAAAGCAAATTTTAGCAAGCCGTCGCAATGGTCCATATCCATTGGGCTGCCGGCGTCCATTGATAGTTGACAGTGTCCGGCAGAAACAGCGGCACCGGTGGCTACGTTTAGCATTAAAAGGCATGCAAGGCTGATAACTGATATTTTGCGTATGTATCGATTCATAGGCGTAGCTTTATCTGATCCCATCGATCGTGGATCATACAAAATCCGACTAAAATAGTCAAGATTAAGGTAATTCTGATAGTCTGAACATAACACTCTGGAATCATACAATATAATGAACTTTTCGTACCAATAATGTCTCTGCCAACGAAAGCTAATAACCGAAGAATGCGCCGGATATTAATATGCTATGAGGATTGGAACAGCCGTGACGGGAAACTGTAAACGAGATTCCACGCAATATCTGGCTGATAAGTTTTTATCTGAAACACTTATGATGGGAAACCGGCCATCAACCCCTTATTCCGTGTCCTTTTCACGCAATACGCGCTTTAATATTTTGCCGGTGGCACTTTTGGGTAATTCTTTCACAAAATTTACGGTAGTTGGAACCTTATAATTGGCCAGGTTATCTTTGCAGAAGGACATGATATCTTCCGCTGTGGCTGATGCATTTTCTTTCAGCACCACCGCGGCCTTGACATTTTCACCTTTTTCAGGATGCGGCACCCCATAGACGGCAAGCTCTTTGATAGCCGGGTGGGTATATAGAAATTGCTCGATCTCGGCCGGCCAGATTTTGAAACCAGCCACATTGATCATATCCTTTACCCGGTCCACGATAAAAACAAATCCCTCGTCGTCCATATACCCCGTGTCACCGGAGTGAAGCCATCCACCGCGCAGGGCTTCTTCAGTTTCGTTGGGGCGGTTCCAATACCCGCTCATGACGCCGGGGCCCTTTATACAGATTTCGCCCCATTTGCCTAAAGGGACTTCATTTCCGTCTTCGTCAAGAATCTTCATTTGAAAGTTTTCCACCGCGGTTCCCACGCTCCCGAATTTATGCCTGAAATCATGATTGTAACAGGCAAACGGCGAACATTCGGTGAGTCCGTAGCCTTCAAATACCGGCCGCCCGAATCGTTCAGTCCACTGGGCAGAGATTTCCCGGGGCATGGTGGATGCTGCGGAAAATTCGTAGCGGATGGACGATAGATCGAACTTGGCAAGATCCATGTTCAATAAGGCAATGTAAATGGCAGGCACCGCAAAAAACATCGTGACATGATCGCGCCCAAATGAATCAAGCACCATATCCGGTACAAAGCGACGGTACATCACAAGGGTGGCACAGGCTGTAAAGGCGCTGTTCATGATAAAATTCTGCGCGAAAACATGAAAAAGGGGCAAAAACAGCGGCATGCGGTCATCTAATGTATAGCCGGCATGGTGTACCGTTGTCCAAGCGTTTGAAACCACATTGCCATGGGTA
>JASJAZ010000205.1 GCA_030066785.1 Desulfobacterales bacterium
CCCTGATTTTAGGGTTGGTCGTCTGGGCGTTGTTTCATTTTACCTTCACTTATAGTGAAGTACCGGTGGGTTGGCTGGAAAGCCTGTTCGGATGGCTGGGTGGTGTGGCCGAAATCAACCTGCCAGACGGACTGCTCAAGTCACTCATCATATCCGGTATCATTGACGGTGTCGGCGGGGTTTTGGGATTTGCACCCTTGATCATGTTCATGTTTTTCGGAATCGCCTTGTTGGAAGATTCCGGCTATATGGCGCGTGTGGCCTACATGTTGGATCGGGTTTTTCAACTCTTTGGCCTGCACGGCAACTCGGTAATGGCCTTTATCGTATCCGGAGGCATTGCCGGCGGGTGCGCTGTTCCCGGCGTAATGGCTTCGCGAACCTTGAAATCACCTCGTGAGCGGTTGGCAACCTTGCTGACGGTGCCGTTTATGAATTGCGGGGCCAAATTACCGGTTTTTGCCCTCTTGGTCGCCGCTTTTTTTACCCACAGCAAGACCTTCATGATGGTTCTGATAACTTTCATCGCCTGGGGCGGCGCCTTGTTGGTAGCTAAATTGCTGCGCACCACGGTGGTTAAGGGCGCGCCCACGCCGTTTGTCATGGAACTGCCCCCCTACCGCTTGCCCACATTCAAGGGACTTCTGATCCATACCTGGGAACGTACCTGGCAGTACATTAAAAAGGCCGGTACCGTCATTCTGGCAATCTCCATTTTGTTATGGGCCATGATGACCTTTCCCCAATTGCCGCAAAAAACCGTCTCCCAATTCGAACTGCAACGGGCTGATATTTTGTCGGCCGCGCCGGCAGCCGTTGTGCAGGAAATTGAAGCGGCCGGTGATGAAACCGAGCTTTCCACCCAGGCTCAGGAAATACAAGACCAGCTGATGGGCATCGATGCACAGGAGGCGGAAACCGGCCTGCGACATTCTATCGCCGGTCGTATTGGAACCACCTTGGAGAGCATCACCCAGTGGGCTGGTTTTGATTGGCGGACCAACATTGCGCTGGTGGGCGGGTTTGCCGCCAAAGAAGTCGTTGTTTCAACTCTGGGAACCGCTTATTCTTTGGGCGAAGTTGATCCCGAAGAAAGTGGATCACTGTCTGACAAGCTGGCATCAGCGCCCGGTTGGACACCATTGGTGGCCTTGAGTCTGATTGTATTCACCATCTTTTATGCCCCCTGTTTCGTTGCGGTGGTCTGTATTGCCAAAGAGGCTGGGTCCTGGAAATGGGGTGCGTTTTCCATGCTGTTCAATACCATGCTGGCCTTCTCGCTGGCCATACTGGTGTTCCAGATCGGCTCGGCAATGGGTTTCTAAGGGGAAATGCAAATGGAAACACTTATTGTCATAGTAATCATTGCCATTGCCAGTGCTTATACGGCACGCACATACTGGCGAAAATTGAAGCCTCCAAAGACGCCAGATGGCGATACGGCCTGCACCAGCTGCGGGTGCGGAAGTACTTGTGCCCAACAAGGACCTGCAGCGAATCACAATCCAGGATGTGATATCGAAAAAGCATAATTTCCGTATCATCGCCATAGGCATTGATGGAAACATAGCCGCAAAAAAGGCGTCCCAAGCAACATAATTGGGGCGCCTTTTTTGATAGTACAAAACCTTTTACCCTCCTTTCGCCGAATTGCCTTTCTATCCTGTACTAGCACCCAGCGTGCTCTGCTTTCTAAATGGATCAGCGCTTTTACATCAACCAATAGACACTACCGCAAGATTCGGGTGGCAAAATTGTGTTTCTGCATTTAAGTAAAAACTGATAGGGATAATTTTTAGAACCGTAATAATTTTATATGAGGATAATGGATAAAAATGGAAATCATTAAGACGGTTTGTTCACGTGATTGTCCCGACACCTGTTTTATTGATGTAAGCGTAAAAGACGGTCGCATCATTAAATCCAAAGGAAACGCTGAAAGTCCCATTACCCAGGGATTTATCTGCCCGAGGGGCACGGGGGATTTAAAACGGGTATATAGCGGAAAAAGGGTTTTATATCCTTTTGCTAAATCTGGCAAGCCAAGCTCGCAAGGCTTTTCACAGATCTCTTGGAATGACGCCTTGTCAAAAGTGTCAGAAATGGTTCAGAGCACCATCGATAACCATGGCAACGAAGCGCTGCTTTTGTATGATTATCCCGGAAACCAGGGATTTTTGTCATGGCAATTTCCCCGCAGACTCTGGATGGCGCTCGGTGCCACGACCACAGACTATGCGCTTTGCAGTAATTCAGGCCATGCCGGTATCGGGCTGCATTACGGTCAAGCATACGGTCTTCAACCCGAAGATTTACCGGAAACCAGCATCATCATTTTCTGGGGCAATAATGCCAAAGTGAGTGCGCCCCATCAGTGGGCCTTGGCCAATAAAGCGAGAAACAACGATGGGGCTACCATCATCAGTATTGATCCAAGAAAAAGCGAGACGTCACAGGCCGCCGATATCTGGATACAGCCACGCCCGGGAAGTGATGTGGCGCTCAGCTATGGAATTGCTAGATATTTGATTAAACATAAAGGGATTAACAATGAATTCCTTAATGAATGGACCGTCGGCTATCCGGAATATGCTGCCGAGGCAGAGCGGTGGACGCCCGAACGCCTAAAAAAAGTTACCGGTATTTCCAGGAATTTAATTGAAAAGGTGGGGGCCCTACTCATTGAAAGCAAAGGACCGGTTGCCTTTATGATCGGTTTGGGTCTTCAAAAATCTTTACAGGGAGCAGACGCGGCCCGCGCGGTATCGTTGCTGCCGGCGCTTATGGGATATCATCGCGGGTTTCATTATAGCGATAGCAACGGTAGAAATGTTGACTGGAATTATATCAATGGCGCTCGTCAGACCTTAAGAAAAGGGAAAAAGGTTAGCCAGGTATCTATTGGCAAACGGCTCGCCAGGGGCGAGTTTAAATTTGTTTTTGTGTTGGGTTCCAACCCGGCTATAACGCTACCTGATTTAACAGCTGTTAGACAATGCTTTGAACGCGAAGACGTATTTGTAGTGGTTCAAGACACCCATTGGAGCGAAACAGCATCTCTGGCCGATGTAGTTTTGCCAGCCCCGACGTTTCTTGAAAAAAGGGATATGGTTTTTTCAGACCATCATCTCTACAGTCGCTTGTCCCAGAAGGTCATCGAACCCTTAAAAGAAAGCCGACATGAAATTTGGGTTATGCAGGAATTGGCCAAAAAACTCAAAAGGACAGAGGACTGGCTTTTTGAAGATCCCTGGCAGGCTTTGGATCAAGCGTTTAAAGCGACATATAAAAGTGGGCAGTTAAAGGATATTCTTGAAGGCAAAGTCCTTGAGATAGAATTGAAGCCGCTAGCTAGCTACCAGACGCCATCTGGTAAGGTTGAATTTAGTTCCTCAAGCGCGCCAAATATTGGTGCAAGCCGTTTACCGCTCCAAGAAGAATTAGAAACGGACAACCACTGGTTTGTATTGCTAAACAGTTCCATTGCTAAATATACCCATAGTCAGTTTACAGATGTTTACGGGCCCATACCGGCAATGGTATGGATCAACCCCAAAGATGCTGAGAAATTGGGAATTCAAGATGGAAAAAAGGTGGTGCTATTCAATGATTTGGCAAATGTGGTAATGAACGCCAAGGTGACTGACAACGTATCTCCCGGCAACTTATGGGCACCGCGACCTTTAATGGGGCTAAATAGTGTGCCTTTGAATGCGCTGGCGCCGGGTACAACGCAGCAAATCGGCGGAGGCCCCATATTTAATTCCATAAAAGTTAAAATAACCAAACACTAAAGGGCAAATAATTGATTCCATCATCAACCTCACTTTTAAACCGCTAGTTTTTATTACTTCTTAAATGGGAGGCTAGATTGCAACAAAACATCTACTCTAGATCTGCAACTTTGGGATCGGTACTGTTTTTATTCATTACCATGATCTTCCCGAATTCGGCTACAGCCGGCGAATCGGCCATCAACTGCCTGGCGCATAACGGCAAATGCACACTGCCCATGGGAAAGGAAACAGTGACTCTGGAAATAACACCCCGGCCCGTCACGGCTATGCAGGATTCAACGTTTACCGTCACACTGACAGGCAACCCGCCTGAGCAAGCCCTCTATATAGACCTTGGCATGCCGGCCATGAAAATGGGCCCGAACCGGGTCCAGCTAAAACCGGGCGGTAATGGCGATTACGTAGGCAAGGGTGTCATCGTGCGCTGTAAAAGCGGGCGCCGAACCTGGTTTGCCAATGTGGTCGTTCCCGGCATGGGAGAGGCAAAGTTCATCTTCGATGTCGTTTATTGATCCGCTATACCCGGTTTTTCTGGCCGCCGGCTTTGCAGTCGGCTTTGGGCACTGCATCGGCATGTGTGGTCCCATCGTGGTCTCTCTCTCGCTAAACCTGAAGGGACGCAACCTGTATCTGCCCCACCTGCTATACAATGCGGGCCGCGTCACTACTTATACCCTGCTTGGCGGCATCATGGGGGCAACCGGTTCATTTTCCATGGTGGCTTCTAAAATCGGAGGCATTCAGCAGGGCGCCCTGATCTTTGCCGGCATAATCATTATCATCATGGCCCTTGCCATGAGTGGCTGGCTGCCCCTGGGAAAAATTTTCGGCGATTATTACAATCCAGGCGGTTACATCGTTAAAGGTTTTCAAAAGCTTTCACAGAAGAGCTCCATGGTGGCCTATTTCCCGGTAGGCTTGCTACTGGGGCTTTTGCCTTGCGGGCCGGTTTACACCGCCCTGGTGGCTGCCGCAGGAGCAGGTATGCACGCAACCACGGCAATGGAAGGAATGATCAAAGGAATGGGGGTCATGTTTTGTTTTGGGATCGGAACGGTCCCAACTTTGTTTCTGATTGCCAAGCTGGTTAACATGGGCTGGTTGAAAAACAGGCAGATCATTTACCGCGTTGGTACGGTGCTGATGCTGGTGGTTGGGGCATACTTTATCTATCAGGGGCTATCATTTTAGTTACCTTCGATGTAGCAATATTTCGGGCCTTACGTTTTATAAAGGCCCCAGACGAAAGAGCAGCCCCCCTTTTTTATCTATTTAAGAGATGCCTTACCCTTAAGCGCTGTCGACTGCTCGTTATAACTCTGCCTTGGGGTACCAAGGGCTATCGCAAGGTGGCAAGCGAGCTATTTTCAAGATAGGTATATGAAATCGACACCTGCACATTTTTCCCTGATGCGTTTGATATCGCCGAGACGCCGCTGTAGGCCACCAACCGGCGGGTTTCAATTTCATACTCAGCCTCTATTTTTGGGGCAAACAGCCTAAGAAACCAGTTATCAAGCTCGATCCGCAGGCGCAAACGCTCATCCACCACTTTTACCGGTCGAATCCTTACGTTAAACTGATCCATGCGTGAAGGTAAAACCAGCTTGGCCGGAAAGGTTTTACCTTGCAGTAATTCATCAAAATTTTCCTGGATAAAGGGGTGAAAACCCTGCCCTAGGATTTGATTCGACTTACGTTCGAGGTATTTCGTTTTGATATTATCTTGCGGTTTTTTTCGTGCATACAGCAAAATCTGGTCTGACAGCACCTTGGCACCATCTATATACTGCAAACGTTCGTCTTTGAAATCGTAGCTACCAAAGGGGATCCCAGCAGAAAAATCAGATGTGATTTCCCCAATTTTATTATATTCAGCATCAAAGTAAGTTGTTTTCAAAGACGCTATCTGATCATTTTCGTAATTGGCGCGATGCTCTTCGATAAATTCGAGATTGCCCTTCGCGTTTATGGCTTTACCAATAAATGTTTCAACGTTGGCAAACGATGGTACAGTGTTCGCCATAAGCAATGCGGTAAGAATAAGTTGCCATTTACATAAAATATATTTGCGAATCATCATAAACCATCCCATTTATCTGTCTGTTTAGCTTATATTTTATAAATAACCCAAATTTGTTAGACAATAATTTAACAACATACGATATCTTATGCCATAAATACATAATGTCAAATCAGATGATGACGATGTTGCCGTACTGTTTGAAAACAATTAGTTCGAATCTGCTCGCTATATTCTGTAAAAAGGGCAATGTTTGACCTATCTGACCTACGGTGTTAATGAATTTCAGACAGAAAACAGTTGTCTGCTTACTCGCGTGCTGCCCTTTTTGATTCTGCCGATTTATAAAATCCATTTCGATTCCTTGGCGCTACTATCGCAACCGATTATCACCCAAACGAAACAAAGTGCCCGCATAAGAAAGGATTTCAAACTCACCGGGGAAGGAAACCAATGCCACCAGCCTCAAAAATCCTATCAAATAAAAATTTGCCACGGGTTATGATCCTGGCCACCGGGGGCACAATTGCCGGTAAGGCCGCAACCAAAACGCAGGCCGACTATACATCCGGTCAAATAAGCGTTAAGGCCATGATCGCTGCGCTGCCCGGTATAGACACAGTGGCCGATGTGCGCCCAGAGCAAATCGCTAATGTTGGTTCGCAGGATATGACATTTGACATCATGACGGCGCTGGCCAATCGAATCAATGACGTGCTGGCATCCGGCAAGATTGATGGTGTGGTCGTAACCCATGGCACGGATACAATGGAGGAGACCGCTCATTTTTTAAATTTAACCGTAAAAAGCGCCAAGCCCGTTATCATGACCGGCGCCATGCGCCCATACACAGCAATAAGTGCAGACGGCCCCTTGAACCTTTTCAATGCCATCACCGTAGCGGCCGATCCCGAGGCTGAGGATCGCGGCGTGCTGGTGGTGATGAATGACCGTATTCACGGGGCGCATTCCTTGACCAAAACCAACACCACCTCAGTAGAAACATTTCTCTCGCCCATCAACGGTCTGATTGGAACCGTCAACTACGGTCAGATCCAATATTTCCGAAGGCCTTTTCGCCATCACACCCATCGCAGCGAATTTTCAGTCCAGGGCGTTACCGCATTGCCCCGCGTGGATATTTTATATGCCTGTGCGGATATGCCGCCCGATTTGATTGACTGTTCGGTGGCCAATGGCGCGGTGGGCATCGTGATTGCCGGCGACGGCAACGGCAATATGAATGCGGCCACGGTTAAACGTGCCGCCCGGGCCGCTGAAAAGGGAATTTTCATTGTCCGCAGTTCGCGTGTTCCCAGCGGAAAGGTGGGCCGCAATGTGGAAATCAACGATGACCGATTGAAGTTTGTTGTTTCAGATGAACTTAATCCCGCCAAGGCGCGGGTTCTGCTGATGTTGGCACTTTTAAAGCAAAGAAGCCGGGAGGAGATTCAACAACTTTTTTATCATTATTAGAAATTGAAAAGATGACATCAACAACATTATTTTTGGTATTTTCTGTAAAGTTGAACGCGTGCGGGCAACTAATACCTGCGCAAAGCCAAAAAACCAAACGCTTAGGATAGCCGCATCCAAAGGCAATCAATCCCATCCAACACCACATGGATCAACAGCCCGATGCCGACAATTCGCGTTTTGACAATGATCGCCAGCGCAATATATAGGCCGATGGCCACGTAGGAATGCAATGGATGAAAACCGATCCCACAGCGATTGGGATCATAGATCGGGCTGGCAATCAAATGGTCTAAATCGATGACCATGGTCAGTACCATGACCAACCACGCCGACTTCCATTTGTCGGCAAATAACCACCGCGCGGCAACTCCCGGCACCACAAAATGGAGCAAAAAATGAACGATAGGTCGAACCATACGCTATTACCGCTAACGCCGGTTAATCATACACGGTAAATTCATAAGATTACCGTTTAACCGGGTAATTGTTTTGATTCCAATTCACAATACCGTAGCGCATGTTATAAATACGCTTAAAACCGTTATCGATGAGAATTTTGGAGGCCACGGTGCTACGGTTACCGGTGGCACAATAAACCAAAATGTCCTGGTTTTTATG
>JASJAZ010000212.1 GCA_030066785.1 Desulfobacterales bacterium
CCTCAAGATGCTGGAGGAGCTTAAAAAACGGGGTGTGAAGATGGTCTCCTCGCAGATGCCGGTTAACCCCGCCGACCCCCACTACGAGAGCTTCGTCACCCATGTGGTGCCCAAGTGCGTGAAGGCGGGCATTGGCGTGCTGGCCATGAAAACGCTGGCCGACGGACGTTTCTTCGGTGGGAACAAGGGTTGGCGTCGCACGAATGTCTCCGTCAAGCCGATAATACCGGCGATTCTTTCCGTGGAGGATGTCTTCGGCTTCGTGTGGTCCCTGCCCATCACCACCCTTGTCAGTGGTATGGAAAGCGTCCAACAGGTTTCCCAAAATGCTGCCATTGCGCGCAAAACATGGAACTGGAACCAGGCCGAGCGCCAGAAACGCATCGACGCGGTGGCTCCCATCGCCGGCCCGGATCTCGAGTTCTATAAGAGCTGAATTTATAAATCCGTTCAGGGGTTTAGGGTTCCCGGTTTAAAAATTAGTGTTCAGGCCCAATTGAGATCATTGATTGGCAAGCCCTAGGCTAAACCCCTTAAAAACATAGACTGTCAAGTGCGTTGGCACCCAATCGCCAAAAACCGTACGGCTAAATCAGTAAATACCTATAAACAAAGGCAACCCTGAACGGTGAACCTTGAACCCTTGTGAATTTAGAATTCTTCTCGAACCAAGATGATTAAATGTTAGGTGCTAAATGAGGGACTAGGAATCAAGTCTAAATATAGAGGGGTAAAGGAGGCGTTATGTTGTCACGTAATCTGGGGCAATCAGGGATTTCAGTATCTGCCATTGGGCTTGGTTGTATGGGACTTTCCGAGTTTTACGGGGAACCGACGCAAGAGTCGGAGGCCATCAATCTACTCCACCGGGCCGTAGATCTGGGTATCAATCATTTTGATACGGCGGAAATCTACGGCCAAGGACACAATGAGCAACTACTGGGTAAGGCTTTTGCCGGGCGCTGGGACCAAATTGTTGTGGCAACCAAGTTTGGTCCCCAACGTGATCCGGCCACGGGCGCCTTCGTGGGGGTGGACGGCTCTCCGGCTAACGTCCGCAAATCTTGCGAAAAGAGTCTTAAGCGTCTGGGTATCGAGAAAATCGACCTGTATTATCTCCACCGTGTTGATCCGGCCACGCAGATCGAGGATACCATCGGCGAGATGGCGAAGTTGGTTCAGGAGGGCAAGATCGGGGCTGTTGGTTTGTCAGAGGCTTCAGCCAGGACGATTGAGCGGGCCCATGCTGTTCATCCCATTGCGGCCCTTCAGACCGAGTATTCGCTATTCAGCCGTGATATTGAGAAGGACATACTCCCCACATGTGTGGAGCTTGGCATCAGCTTGGTAGCCTACTCGCCCTTGGGTAGGGGAATGTTGACCGGCCGCTACGCCTCAACCAGCGATCGGCCCACCAGCGCGACTGATTTTCGGACCCATATGCAGCCACGGTTTCAGCCGGGAAACATCGAGTCTAACCTCAAACTAGTGGGGGCGATTAAGGAGATTGCTGCCCAAAAGGGATGCATGGCGGCGCAGGTTGCTTTGGCTTGGGTGTTGGACCACGGGGATCATGTTGTCGCCATTCCAGGCACGACCAAGCTCGTAAACCTCCAGACTAACCTGGGGGCACTTGACTGTCGCCTCACAGAGGGGAATCGAGCTAAGCTCAATGAATTGGCGGATCAAGTGCTCGGGGATCGATACTCGCCCGAAGGGATGGCGGCGGTCAACCAGTAACAGTTGCGGCCCCTGACTCCCAGCCTGGGGGCACAAGCTTTCCACCTAACATCTATATGGCATTGAAGCGGACGCCAAAAAGCGGCCCCACTTAGCTTTTGTCGCACTAGATCTTGAATTAATAGAAGATTAGATTGGTAACCGCCAACTCCAATACATCAAAATTTACGCATATCTATGAAGAGATAGAATTGATTGTCCGGATTTTCTATGCATTAGCTGTCGTAATCAAACAATTAGAACATTTATTTAATCAGTCGTTGCATCATCAAGGGCGTTAACCTTTGCCTTTTTTCTGAAGGCCATAATCATCTGAACCACAGGCATGGCCAAAAACCCTATAGTAATCAGGTTGATCACCATCGTGACCGGGCGCTCCCACAGAAAAGCGATGGAGCCGTCATATATTTCTAGCGAGCGCCGAAGATTGTCTTCCATCAATCCCCCCAAAATGAATCCCAGCAGTATCGGGGCCATGGGATAATTCAGCAACCGCACAATCAAAGCAATAGCGGCAATCAGCACCATCATTTCGATATCAAAGGTGTTAAAGGTTACCAGGTATACGCCGATGATGGAGAAAAAGAAGATAAAGGGTATGAGAATATTTTTAGGTACTGCTAGCAGGCGGGCAAAATAAGGGATGAGCGGCAGATTTAAGATGAGCAGAAACACATTGCCCAAGTACATGGACATAATGACGCCCCAGAATACCTGGGGGTTGTCGGCAAACATACGGGGCCCGGGCTCCAGGCCATAGGCTATCAAGGCCCCCAGCATCACGGCCGTAGTGCCGGATCCCGGAATCCCCAGGGTCAACAGCGGCACAAAAGATCCGGAGCTGGCGGCATTGTTACCGGTTTCCGGTGCCGATAGGCCGATAATGCTGCCTTTGCCAAATTCCGCCTGATCCTTTTTTTTGGCCAGATTACGCTCCATGCCGTAGGAAAGAAACGACCCCAAAGTTGCCCCAGAGCCTGGCAGGGCCCCGATGAAAAATCCCAGCAGCGAACAACGTCCCATGGTCGGCAGTATTTTTTTGAACTCTTTTTTGGTGACTTTGAGATCGCTGATCTTGCCAATATTTTCGGCCTTGAATACACCGGTAGTATCCTGCCGCTTCAGAATCATTATCAGTCCTTCGGTAAGAGCAAAGGTGGCCATTGCCAGCAGAAGAAAACTGATCCCGTCAAGCAGGTTCAGGCTTCCAAAGGTATAGCGTTGAACTCCCGATGTCTGATCCGTACCCACAGTGGACAGCATCAGTCCAACGACCACCATCAACAGCGCCTTCAGGAAGCCGCCTTTGCCGGCGAAAGCGGATACAGCGGTCAACCCCATCACCATGAGGGCGAAATAGTCCGACGATTGGAAGCCTTTGGCCACCGAAGCCATCATGGGGGCGGCGATCATCAATAAAATCACGGCAATGGTACCGCCCGAAAAAGAGGAATAGGCGGCAATCGCCAGCGCTTTGCCCGGTTTTCCCTTCTGAGCCATGGGATAGCCGTCAAAGGCGGTGGCGACCGTGGCCGCCTCACCCGGCGCATTGATTAAAATGGAACAGGTGGATCCACCGAAAATGGCACCATAATAAACACCGGCCAGCAGCACCATGCCGGTGGTTGGTTCCAATCCGTAGGTCACGGGTATCATCAATGCGACGGCGGTTATGGGTCCCAAACCGGGCAACATCCCAATGAAGCTGCCCACAAAACAACCGAACAGCACCACGGCGATATTGATGGGAATTAGAGTGGTCTGAATTCCTACCCACATGCCTTCTATCATGCCTTCCCACATTATTCGATTACTCCTATGAGGTAAAAGATTTCACCCGGCGCGATGTACATGCCCAGGATATAGGACATTAAAAAAAACAGGCCGATGACCAGTGGTATGGAGGCTAACAGCATTAATTTTATTTTGCGTTCGCCGAGAATGAAAAAACCTGCATTTAAAAACAGTATCGAGGAGATGATAAAGCCCACCCACTTCATGATAAGGCCATAGGCAACGGTCAATCCCAGAAACCACACGGCTCTGGTCCAGTCCAACCCCAGGAAGGTTTCTTTTAATGTCAGCCGACCCTCGCGATCGACAGTAGGCAGCACAATGATTAAAAGTGATATCACCACGCCGGCGATTGAAAGGGCAAGCGGCATCGTGCGGGCATTGATGGTCTCATCTTGTGACAGAAAGGTTAGGGGGATCGAGAATGCCCCCAATCCATAGGCCACTGAGAATAGCATGCACAACAAAGCTCCGGTTTTTTCTCTGTTCATGGTTGTTTCCTTACCTAATTGGGTCGCTCTTAAAAAAGGGCGTGACCCATTTCAAAACCAAGGATGATCGGCTTCCGGTTTAGAAACGGGTCAGGCCAAAACAGGATTTGGTGGAACTTATTTGATAAATCCCATGGTCCGCATCAAGTCACCGATCACTTTTTCCTGGTCTTCTAAAAACGTGTAGAATTCCTTGCCGGGCTTGTAAAGATTCTGCCATCCGCGGCTTTTGCGAATGGTTTCCCATTCCGGGGTGTCATACATTTTTTTGAGCATCTGCTGCCAGGCAACCGCCTTGTTGTCGGGTAGCTTGGGAGGTCCGAAAAACCCGCGCCAGTTTGCAAAGGTGGCGTCATAGCCCAACTCTTTAAGGGTCGGCACATCCGGGGTCGGGCCCATGCGTTTTTCGGAAGTGATGGCCAGTATGCGGGTTTCGCCTTGCTTGGTAAGTCCCACAGCTTCGGAATATCCGGTGGAGAGCACCTGCGTGTCCCCCGACAATAAACCAGCCATGGCCTTGCCACCCGCATCATAGGGCACGTATCTGACTTTTAGTGGATCGCCTCCAGCAGCCTGGAATGCGAGTGCCGCCACCAGATGGTCCATACCGCCTTTGACGGATCCTCCGGCAATACGAACAGACTTGGGATTTTTGTTGAAATCCTCAATCACCTGTTTCCAGCTTTTATACTTGGAATTGTTGGGCACCACAAAGGCCGCATAATCTGCGATCACGGCTGATATGGGTGTCAGATCTCGGAATGACTGGGGGAACACGCCGGTAAGGGACCTGATGACAATGGGGGTGGAGTTAACCATGAGGGTTCCCTGCTGGCGCTTGGCTGTTGATATCAGGTGGTTGAGCGCTTTGCCGCCACCGCCGCCGGACATGTTTTCAAAGGAGGCGTGTTTGATGATGCCTGCATCCATCAGAGCCTTGCCCACGCCCCTGGCAGTGCCGTCCCATCCTCCGCCGGCACCGCCGGGAATCAGAAAATGCACCTTATCCGGCCAATCTGCGGCGCTGACCGGTACAGCAAACGCCATCATGACCATCAATATTGCAGCAATCATCCACTTTCCCGGGTGATGCAATTTTTTCGAAATTCCTTTCATTTCAATTTCTCCTTTCCCCATGTTTTTGTTACGGCACAATTGCCTTTGAACACATAACAATTCAGATTAAATGTTTTACACATAAGGCTGAAAATAGCCAGTCTTGTTTTTGTTTCCTTTTAGAGCCAGACACCATATTTGGACTTCTTTTCGGCTGCACTCGAAACGGTTGTCACTCACTGAATTTCAATGATGCCGTCGGCTATCAGTTCATGGATGTCCTCGTCGGTGTACCCGCATCGCCGATATATCTCACGGGATCCTTCGCCGATACCCGGCGGATGGCGCCGCAGATCAAAAGCGGCACCATTGAGCCGCAGGGGGATTTTAGGCAACTTCACCGATGCGCCTTTTGGGGTTTTGGTATTTACAAAACTACCGGACTGGTTCATATGCGGGTCATCAAACAGATCCTGAGGCCGGTTGACGGGTGCAAAGGGAATACCGGCTTTTTCGGCCAAGGCCATCACCTCGTTTTTGTTGAGAGCACCAATCCGTTTTTGCAATTCTGGGAGAAACCACTCCCGGGCCTCTATCCTTGCCTGGTTGGTGGCCAGTTGTTCATTTTCGGCCCAGTCAGCAAACTCGAATGTCTCGCACATCCGCTTCCAGTGCCGATCGGAGGTCACCCCAATGAACACCTGTTCACTGTCGGCGGTTGCAAACAAATCATATATTGACCAGGTACGCCCACGTTCAGGCATGGGTGGTGGTGGCTCCCCGGAAACGGCGGCGACAGCCATGTGCTGGCCCACCAGAAACGCAATGGATTCATACAGGCTGGCCTGAACCAGCTGACCACGACCGGTAAATTGGCGCTGATACAACGCTGCCAGGATGCCGATTACACCGTAGCTACCGCCCAGAATATCGGTTACTGACGTTCCGGCCCGAAGGGGCCGGCCGGTGGGGCCAGTCATATAGGCTAATCCTCCCATCATCTGAACCACCTCATCCAGGGCTGGGCGCTTTTCATAAGGTCCGGGCATGAAACCTTTCAAGGAGCAGTAAATCAGGCGGGGATTTTTTTTCCGGCAGATATCATAGCCCACCCCTAAACGTTCTACCGTGCCGGGGCCAAAATTTTCAATTAAAATGTCGGCTTTTTCAACCAGTTTTAGCAATATCTCCTTACCTTTGTCTGATTTAAGATCGATGGAGATGCTTTTTTTATTGCGGTTAAAATAAGTGAAAAAACCGGATCCGAATCCCTTTAGCCAGCGCGTATCATCGCCCTTGCCGGTACGTTCCACTTTGTAGACCTCGGCGCCCATATCGGCGAGGACCAGACCGCAGGTGGGGCCCATCACGGTATGCCCGAGTTCGAGAACCTTGATCCCCTCCAGGGGCAGCTGATTTTTCGTTTCCATAGCGCACTACCTTCTATTTGTATGTTACGGGTGATTGTTTACGATCCGGCCTAAATCCCAACTGTGCCGATAGATTCGCCGCCTCTTGCATAATCAGTTTTTGATGGGATTTGCGGATATCAGCAGTAAAACGACTGACCGGTCCCGCGATTCCCAGTGCACAGACGGCGTTACCCTCGCTATCAAAAACCGGTGCGGCGATGGCACAGGCGTCGGAGACCCTTTCGCCGGTGCTAACCGCAACACCCTGTCGTCGAATCCTGTCCAATTCTTGCGCCAGTTTTTTTTTATCAGTGATGGTTCGGGTAGTACGTTTTTCTGCTTTGGCTTTGGCCAGAAATGCATCGAAAACCTCTGGAGGTGCAAACGCCAGAAGTACCTTGCCACCGGCCCCTGCATGCAGATCCATACGCTGGCCCTCTGCTACGTTATACCTGATTTCCTGGGTACCTTCTTCACGCGCCAGAACCACACGCTCAAAACCTTCCCGGACATACAGCGAAACAGATTCTCCTGTGGTTAAAGCAATTTTTCTCAGTATGGGACGGGCTAAAATGGTGATTCCGCGATGCTGCTCGAAGACCTTGCCCAGAGCCATAATTTTGGGGCCTGGTACGAATGTTCCTTCAGATTCGTTGAAAATGAGATACTTCTTATGCAGCAATGTGCCGGTCAAGCGCATAACCCGATTACGGGTATAACCGGTGGTATCCATGATTTGCTTGATACCCATTGCAGGATGCAAAAGAAAGCAGTCCATCACATTAAGGGCCGCTGCTACCGCTTCTACATGCCTTTCAGCTTGCTTAGTCGGTGCCTTCATTGGTTGCAGCCTTTCTGTGATTTGACGACACGGCTCATTCTGCCCGGCAACGACCGGCCGAGAAGCGCTTCGTATCGGTCTACAGCATTAAGAATACCCTTTAGGTCAATACCCGTGTTGACACCAATTGATTCAAACAGGTTGACGGCATCCTCGGTAGGTACGTTTCCGGCCGCCCCTTTCACAAATGGGCAGCCGCCCAGACCGCCGGTGCACACATCGAATGAACGCACGCCCACCTCGTATCCGCTGAACATGTTGGCAAGGCCCAATCCCCGTGTATCATGCAGATGCAGCGACACGGCTGTATCGGGAAATTCCCCTTGGAACCGGTGCACCAAATGCCGGATGGAAAGCGGGGTGGCCATACCTGTGGTGTCGGCCAGGTTGACCTCGGATACACCGGTGGCAACCATTTCTGCGGCAGCGGTCAATACCGCATCTTCTGAAATCCGGCCTTCATACACACAACCGAATGCACACTG
>JASJAZ010000051.1 GCA_030066785.1 Desulfobacterales bacterium
ATTTCATGGGCCGATTCGCGGTCGATGCATTGTTCATAGCGGCCATGCAACGGTGAACGCTGCAACTGATTTTTACGTTGGTCCTTATCGATCGGGCCGATTTGACCTTCCGGTGGTGCAATCAGAGTGCGCATAACCGGCGTGGGGCTGCCGCTATCATCCAAAGTAGACACCAGTGCTTCACCGATTCCTAAATTGGTCACCACTTCGGCGGTATCAAACTCGGGATTGGCCCGAAAGGAATCGGCTACCGCTTTGACGGTTTTACGGTCTTTGGGTGTAAAGGCCCGTAACGCATGCTGGATTTTTAAGCCTAGCTGCCCCAGAACATTTTCGGGGATATCAAGAGGACTCTGAGTAATAAAGTAAACGCCAACCGCCTTGGAACGTATCAAGCGAACAACCTGCTCGATTTTCTCCAACAACGGTTTTGTGGCCCCCTTAAAAAGCAGGTGGGCTTCATCGAAAAAAAGAACCAATTTGGGCGCCTCGATATCGCCCGCTTCGGGTAATTGTTCAAACAATTCGGCCAGAAGCCATAACAGAAATGCCGAATAAACGCGTGGAGCCTCATGAATAATGCGCTGCGCATTAAATAGACTGACCACGCCGTTTCCCGAAAAATCAGTGTGCATTAGATCGGCCAACACCAGCGCCGGCTCGCCAAAAAACTGCTCGGCACCCTGCTCTTCCAGTACCAGTAATTTCCGCTGAATGGCCCCCACGCTGCTGCGATTAATATTGCCGTAAACTCCACTCAGATTGCGCGCATGATCCGCCATCCAGGCCAGCAGCGACCGCAAGTCTTTAAGGTCCAACAGCAGTAATCCCTGTTCGTCGGCTAAATCGAAGCCGGCATAAAGCACACCGGTTTGAGCATCATTGAGCTCCAACAAACTAGCCAGCAGCAATGGCCCCATTTCCGTTATGGTCGTTCTTATAGGATGTCCACTGTTGCCATCCAAATCCCAGAAAACAGATGGGGTCGGTTGCGGGCGGTAATCAGGCAATGGAATTACCTGTAGCCGCTCATCAATCTTGGGGTGAGGACGTCCAGCAGCAGCAATGCCGGAGAGGTCGCCTTTCACATCCACCGCAAAGACAGGGACGCCCATTCGGCTGAATCCTTCGGCCAATACTTGCAGAGTGACGGTTTTGCCCGTGCCGGTGGCGCCGGCAACCAGGCCGTGCCGATTGCTCATGCGACCACGTTGGTATACCGGTTTACCGTCAGCACCCCCGATAACAAAGGAATGTATGCTCATGAGTGCCTCCTTGCTAGTCTGTTTTTCCCTTTTGTGCGGAAATGATAATGGATTCTCACAACGGTTTGACCACCAACATAAGGATAAAGAACTGCCGCATCATTACAAAAACATGATCAAATGCAATCAAAAAGAATAAAACATAAATACATTTACTTGGTGCCTAATTTCCCATGCTTATCTCTTAATGGCATGACCTTGATCGTCTAGCCGTTCTTATTTTCCGTTGGTTTGGATGCGTGCAATTTGGGCAGTGACCAATTTTTCCATGGCCCGTGAGATCCCGTCAGGGTCTTTTAAAGACTGCTGATAGTGTCGGATGGCATCGTAGCCTCGATTGACCCATTCATAATTCATGGCTAAACGAAAATTTGCAATGAAATGCTGGGGTTGGATGGCCAGGGCTTTCTTTAAATGCTGAATACTCTGATGCGGATCACCGCTTTGCTCGCAAAACCGGGCAAGTGTCAACAGCAGTCCAAACCGCAACGTTGCATTGTTGCGAACCTTGTCGGTTTCAAGCAGTTGCAAACAATGGTTGGCGGCATCCTGCCATCGGTCGGATTGTCCAAAAAGCTGATTGAGGGTCGATGGCCCAAATTCGTGATCAATCTGCTGGCGGATTTGCTCTGCAAGCCGCTTGTCATGAAAATCGTATTCGGCAGTACAATCTTTGGCGCTGGGGAAAAAATTAGACCTAAGCATCGGCAGGGCGATGGAAATGATGGCGGCCACCGTGAGCAGCACCAGCGGGTTAATCCGACCGGTTTCCAAAAAACGGGCAACGAGAAAGCATGCTGCCAGCAGGCATAAGCCTGCGGCTATCAACACCAGGATAAGTTTATTAGCACCCCATTTGTTATTGGCTTTTTGCATGACAATCTTGATATATTTTCATAACTTTACCAACTATGGCAACCTTTTACACCAAATCACCAACCACCCAAAAGACGAACGGGTGTCATAATTAGCAGAAGGATAAAAACGACATCCATGGGTTTCAATTATAAAAGCTCCAAACCAATTGATATTTTAAAAAAACTGAATTTGCGGTAATATAGCGCTGGGAAACAAATGGCCAAAAAGAAAAAATATTATGCGGTCGCCGCCGGCAAATCCCCCGGCATCTACACTGCCTGGTTTGGACCCTCGGGCGCTGAAAAACAAGTACGCGGATATCCCGGCGCGGTCTATAAAGGATTTATAGATTTAACTGAAGCTGAGGCGTTTTTAGAGGCCTACCAAGAGGGTAAAAATAAATCGCAAGTCAGGCAAAAGGCGACAGAAACAACTAAAAAGGTCAAAAGCTCTCACCTTCGAGCCATCGATCAAGGTAAAATCATCGTTTACACCGATGGCGGCGCAATTGAAAACCCCGGTCCCGGCGGCTACGGCGTGGTAATCATGCAGGGTGGTAGAATTAAAAAGGAAATCTCCAAAGGCTACCAACTAACCACCAACAACCGCATGGAACTGATGGCATGTATCGCCGGCCTTCAAGCCTTTAAAAATCCGTCGGCCATCATTCTTTTCAGTGACTCCCGCTATGTCGTTAACGGAATTGAAAAGGGTTGGGCTCGAAAATGGCAAGCCAATGGCTGGATGCGTACGCGCACAGAGCCGGCGGTTAATCCGGATTTATGGGAGCAGTTGCTCAGCCTGTGTGATAAACACGATGTTGAATTTCGTTGGGTTAAAGGCCATGCCGGTATCGAAGCCAATGAACGCTGCGATGAATTGGCGACCATGGCCGCTTCGAAACCCAATTTATCGGCTGATACCGTTTACGAAAAAAACATGGCCGTCAAATAAATCTGCCTTAGCGATACATCCAACAGAATCTGACCGTTGTGCCGCAATATTTAATCGATTAAAGAGATCTGCTTTACATTCCGAATCTTTATTGGTACGGTGCGCGCTTTAAAATTGAAGCCGCACAATTATTTTAACAGTCTTACAAAATTTTAAAATTGCCAAACAATGGACACACATTATCATAACGAGATTAACCGGAGACGAACCTTCGGCATTATCAGCCATCCGGATGCCGGTAAGACAACCCTGACGGAGAAACTGTTGCTTTTTGGCGGAGCGATCCTGCAAGCAGGGGCCGTGAAAGCCAAACAGACCGCCCGCCATGCCACCAGCGACTGGATGTCGATTGAAAAAGACCGCGGTATTTCGGTAACCACATCCGTATTGAAATTTAATTACCGCGATTATGAAATTAATCTGCTGGACACACCGGGACACCAGGATTTTTCCGAAGATACCTATCGGGTTTTAACAGCAGTGGACAGCGCCTTGATGGTCATCGACAATGCCAAGGGCGTAGAGCCGCAGACGGAAAAACTCATGGAAGTTTGTCGGATGCGCAATACACCCATCACGACCTTTATCAACAAACTCGACCGTGAAGGCCTGGCACCACTGGAAATTTTAGACGAGATCGAAAATAAACTGCAAATCGAATGCACGCCGCTTTCCTGGCCCATCGGTATGGGCAAGACATTTAAAGGGGTCTATAACCTTTTCCACAAGCAACTGCATCTATTCAGGGCCGGTCGTGATACCGCCGATCAAGCGGGCATTGTATTTACAGATCTCTCTAATCCTGCTTTGGATAAACTGTTGGGCCGACAAGCAGATATATTACGCGAGGATGTCGAACTGATCGAGGGCGCAACCGATCCATTTGAAATCGAACAATATTTAAAAGGCAGCCAGACGCCGGTCTTTTTTGGAAGTGCCATCAATAATTTTGGGGTCAAAGAGATGCTGGATGCCTTTGTAGAGATGGCGCCGGCCCCCGGCGACCGGCCGGCCGCCTCCCGCGACGTCTCACCCTATGAAAAAGCATTTTCAGGCTTTGTCTTCAAAATACAGGCTAACATGAACCCGGCCCACCGTGATCGGATCGCATTTGTCAGGATTTGTTCCGGCAAATTTAACCGGGGCATGAAGGTCGTCCATCACCGTAT
Source organism: Desulfobacterales bacterium (assembly GCA_030066785.1). GTDB lineage: Bacteria > Desulfobacterota > Desulfobacteria > Desulfobacterales > JASJAZ01 > JASJAZ01. The sequence goes on from JASJAZ010000051.1 coordinate 4,247, forward strand.
CGGCAAACAAGTTGCGCTTGCCAATGCCACCATCTTTATGGCCCAGGACCGCGAGAACGTACAGGAAGCTTTTCCCGGCGATATTATCGGTATCCACAATCATGGCACCATTAAAATTGGTGATACCTTTACTGAAAAAGAACCGTTGAAATTCAACGGCATCCCGAATTTTGCGCCTGAGCATTTCAGACGGGTACGCCTGCAAAATCCGTTAAAAACCAAACACCTTCACAAAGGCCTGACCCAGCTGGCAGAGGAAGGCGCGGTCCAGGTCTTTCGGCCAATATCTGGCAGCGACTATATTCTCGGAGCGGTGGGTATCCTGCAATTTGACGTCACCATGGCGCGTCTCAAGGCTGAATATGGCGTCGATGCGGTTTATGAACCGGTGAACTTTGCCGTGGCGCGCTGGGTCGAATGCCAGGATCGCAAAATAATGGCGGAATTTGAGAGGGAAAATATGGCCAATATGGCCCGCGATGCGGAAGGATGCCTCTCTTTTCTAACCACCAGCGAATGGCAACTCAACTACTGCATGAAAGAGTGGCCGGAGATCGCGTTTTTCAAAACACGTGACATCAATTGATGCCCTTGGGCCTGAACGCCTTATGACTTGCCGTGCGGCTTCACCCTTGCGGTGGCCTGCGCCTTTAGCGGGTCGTCCGGCCAATAATGCTTGGGATAACGTCCCTTGAGCTCTTTTTTTACTTCTGAATAACCGGTTTGCCAGAAATTCGCCAGATCCTGGGTGATTTGAACCGGACGACCGGCTGGTGACAGCAGGTGAATCAACAATGGCTGACGGCCGCCCGCCACCGTTGGTGTTTCTTTCAGGCCAAATAATTCTTGTATGCGTACGGCCAGCACCGGCACCTCTCCCGCATAGTCGATGGGAATCCTTGAGCCGCTTGGCACCATAAGGTGTGTAGGCGCTAGTTCATCCACCAATTGTTGTTGCTGGTAGGACAGCAGACTAAATAGGGCTGTGCGCAACTTGGCCGGCGATATGTCACGCAGCCGGTTTATACCTATAAGAAAAGGGGCCAACCACTTCATCAACTGCGAGGCCAATCCGTCATCCGAAACATCCGGCCAGGCCTGTAAATCTTGCGACATGCGTCGTAAAAAACAGACGCGTTGCTGCCAGCGGCGCAATTTTTGCTCCCATGGCAAGCATTGAAGTCCCTGCTGGCGGATACCTTCAATTAATACTGTTAAAACCTGCTGAGGATTTGCCTTTCCAAGTGGTTCACTGCGCAATACCAGGGCGTCCATATGCAGCTCACGCCTGGCATTGACAGCCTGTCGCTGTGGGTCCCACTTTACCGCTTCCACCCATTGGGTTCTTTCTCCAAATTGTGCGATGAGTTTGTCATAACTATAAGATGCGGCGCGATAAATTCGTGCGTTGCGGCGCGCGCCATCTAGTTCGACAGCAATAAGATAAGCTTCGCCGGCCAAAGCTTCGGTGGCATCCAGAAAAGCACCTTGCCCGTTGACCAACAAAAATCTCCCCCTAACATCTCCGCGGCGCTGGGCAATCCGGTCCGGGTACGCCCAGGCCAGTATTTGGCCAACGGATACAGCTGCATCAGCATCGGTGCGGATTTCCAGGCGCTGGCGCAAATAATTGGCAACCCGTACTACACGTCGAACCGCAGCAAAATCGACGGTACCACCCGGACAATATAAGGCACGATTGTTTCGCGCATCCAGAAGCAAATCGAGCCGTATGCGCATGTCGACGTCGCTGCGGCTAAAAGCAAAGTGCACCACTTCGCGCTCACTGAGCAGGGCGGCCAGGTCACAGGCCGTACCCCCACCCCCCATTTTATCGGTGGCGACCATCATGTGCGCCAGTCGGGGATGCACCGGCAAAGTCGCCATTTCCTTCCCATGGGCAGTAATGTTGCCGTTACGGTCCAAGGCACCAAGAGACTGGAGCAACTGTTGTGCATTTTTGAAACCGGTGGGAGATGGCGGATCAAGCCAACGCAGACTGCTGGGCTCAGTTACTCCCCATAGCGCTAACTCCAAAGCCAATCGGGTTAGATCGACCTCTTGGATTTCCGGTCTATGCGTGGCCGCTAATGTGGCCTGCATATCCCTAGACCAGAGACGCAGACACATTCCTGGACCGACACGGCCGGCACGTCCCCGCCGCTGGTCCGCGGATGCCTGCGATACCGGCACCGTCACGAGTCGGGTCAGGCCGCTGCGCGGATCAAAACGCGGTACCCTTTGCAGTCCGCAGTCCACTACGGTTCGGATACCCTCGATGGTCAAACTCGTCTCGGCAATGGAGGTGGCCAGCACAATTTTGCGGCGCCCCTTGGGCGATGGCGCTATGGCCTGGTCCTGTTCACGACGGGATAGGTTGCCAAAAAGCGGTGCCAAGATCCATTTCGATCCCAGATCAGCTTTTTTTAATTGTTGCATCACCTGACGGATTTCGGGCGCCCCGGGTAAAAACACTAAAATGTCGCCCGATGATTTACTAATGGCCGTGAGAATGGCCTCATAGATGGTATCCACCGAGGCCGACGGCGTGTGGTGGCCCACATAGAGTGTTTCAACCGGATACTCGCGCCCCTGGCATTCAATGACAGGGGCATTGCCCAGCAACGCCGCTACGGGTCGGGTATCAATGGTGGCCGACATGATCAACACTCGAATATCGGCATTGAGTACACCCTGTATATCCAAGCACAGGGCCAGTCCGAGATCAGCATCTAGACTGCGTTCGTGAAACTCATCAAAAATAATCAGGCCAATCCCTTCCAGTGATGGATCGCTTTGCAACATCCGCGTCAGCACACCTTCGGTAACCACTTCGATGCGTGTGGCGGCACTGACACAGCTATCCATGCGAACCCGATAACCGACAGTGTGGCCGACTTTTTCATTTAAAAGATCAGACATGCGCATGGCCGCAGCCCGTGCTGCCAGTCGGCGAGGTGCCAGCATCATAATCTTGCGTCTCCGCAACCAGGCCGCAGTGCGAAGGGCTAGCGGAATACAGGTGGTCTTGCCGGCTCCGGGCGGTGCCTGCAAGACGGTACAGGTATGATCCTGTAAAGCCTTACATAAATCGGCAAGAATTGCTTCGACCGGAAGGCCCGAGGGTTGGTAAGTATCCAATGACGCCTTTCCATTAGCTAGCGGAATTCAATTTAAACGGGTTCAGTCCTTAGTAAGGTCATGCTGATGGGGTAAAAATAGACCACAGAAGAGGCACCCAATCGTGGCAATTAAAACCAGCCAGAAAATCGCGGCCGTACCGTCGACCACCGTTTCCTGAAGGACACGGCGCACTTCAAGCGTTTGATCAGCTAAAAATTCAGGTTGAAATAAACGCTCCATGTTTTCATGAATCTGTGCCTGCAGAATAGATGGCAGTTCATTGACCAAAGCTCCTACCCGATTCATAAGCCGGGCGGTTACCATTCCGCCGCAGATCCCGATACCGATAGTGCCGCCCAGGGTTCGTGCTAATTGATGCGTGGCGGTGGCCACACCAAGATCTTCACGCAACAGACAACTTTGAACCACCAACAGGGTCGATAAAGTAACAAACCCCATACCAAGCCCCACAATTTGAAACGCAACAAAACAAATCAGCATGGATGTATTGACTGTAAAACTTAAGGTTAACCCACAGCCAAATGCCATGCACAAGGCGCCGATTAAAGTGGCCCTTTTGGCGCCAAGCCGTTGCATCGCCTGGCCCAACAACAGCGAACCTATGGACCACCCGAGGCTGAGTGACAGCATCGCCACACCCACCTGCATGGGCGATTTACCCAAAGCGCCCTGAATAAATAGGGGCGCGTAGGCAAAAAGCGAAAAAATGGCAAAACTGCTCAAAAAAACCGCCGCATTGCCGAAGGCAAATCCACGGTTGCGGAAAAAAGCCAGATCGAGAATCGGATCTTTGGCTCTTTTTTCAGAAATTATAAAGCCAAGGCCAAAAGCAACGGTAACAACCATTAGCAGGATCAGTTCCGTGGATGTCCAGGCCAGCTCACGCCCACCCACAATAAATACCGTTAATAATCCTAAAATAAAGCCTGATAGACAGGCCACACCGGCAAAATCCAGATGTACCTGTCGGCGCTTCTCCCGAATCTCTATCAAAAAGAAAGCAATGCCGGCTAAAGAAAGAATTCCGAGGGGAACATTGATATAAAAAATCCAACGCCAGGAAAAATAGGAGACAATCAAGCCACCAAGCGTTGGTCCCAGAACACTGGCGATTCCCCAAATAGAGCTTGCCAAAGAGATGGTCTGGGCACGCTTGCCCGGTGGCGCGACATCGGCCAGCACGATGTAAACCAGAGCAAAATTTCCGCCGGCACCGATTCCCTGAAACACACGGGAAGCGACCATAAATCCCATGGATGGTGATGATCCCGCCGCAATTGACGATAACAAAAAAAGTCCGATTGAAAAAAGAAATAGCTTTTTGGTTTCAAACAGATCCGCCAGTTTGCCAAAAATCGGCAAAGCCACCGCCCGGGCCAGAAAATAGGACGAATAAACCCACGCGTAAAGCGACATGCCGCCCAGTTCAGCCACTATGGTCGGCATGGCCGCCGACATGATTAATGCATCCATTGCGCCAAGAAAAAGCGCCAGAAGCGCCGCGCCTATGATCCACATCCTACGCTTTGCGTCAATCACCTGATCAGTCGTCATATTCAAAAATGCAAGGTATTCGTTTGCTTAAAATTCAGAGAATCATAAATATTGATAAGGATGGATGTTTTGGTAACACGTGATAACCCATTTTAAACCTTCTGCAAACCTCTGATTTGAAATCACCACTAAACAAACTTGCCATCACGACGCCACCCCGTTAAGCACTGTCATTGGTACATAACGCTGTGCCGCTCTATACAAGTTTAAAGGTCTAAAAACCCCTTTACCTTTTGATCATCTGCCGATATTATCAGTGGCTGTAAATTAAGACAATTCCAGCCATGCAAACAAAGCGGAGAAATGATCGTGACATTATCCAGCGGTCTGCGATTCATTCCCGGATCGACAGACATTCTCATTATTGCGCCCCATGGCCCCATCATTGATGGCGAATACCAGAATGATTTAAGAACGGGGATCATTGCCGCGGAAATACAGAAAAAACTGGGGTGCAGGGCCATCATCAATGATCGTTTTTTTAAGCCCACGCCCCAAATTCCGAAAAGCTTTGAAAATTATCTGCTCGACCTTTTTCGAATCGATCATAGCGGCAAAGTTCCAGGATACTTGGAACTCATTCGCGGCATTGTTGACAGCAATGGAAAAACACTGATCGTTTGGGTGCATGGCATCGCCGATGATAAAGCCATCGAACAGGCCCAAGACCACATCGGGTGGCGTGTGTTTGCGAAATCACCAGCTGATTTGGACGCTTTAATCGGCTATGGACAGGGCCACGATCCTAAAACCGGCGATACCCATGATCAGCTTTCGGCCGCAGAATCTACCGTTAAGGCTTTGCGCGACCAGCTAACCATAGCAGGTATGACCACGCTGCTGACCCATGCCAAAGGCTCTAATTACCGTGGACGCGATGCCAAACGCTTAAATCAATGGTTCAATCAACTCGGCTATGGCTTTGACCGGGTTGAGTCAATTCAATTGGAAATCAAAGAGGGCAAATGGCGGGATTCTGATGCCAACGCCATTAAAACCGGCAAGTTAATCGCTCGCGCCCTTTCGGCCATGACCCAATAGGGTATGTTTCGGTGCCTGGCGGTATCGGGCCACAATCGCCCTATGTTTGCCTAATTGGGCCGATGATTTGCGATTTGACCCGTTTCATGTCCGCTACAACGCGGCCCACCGGGAGGCTGAAAGCGATGTGTTTGATCAGATGCCAAGCAGTAACCAGCCCGGCATCGTCACTTACACCGCCACACGATGGGGCGATCTGCTCAAACCCAATAAAATGCCTGATGGTGAGAAACCACTAAACGCAACGGAATGCTACCGTTTTGTCATGTCGCACCCATCAGTTGATGTCTGCATGTCGGGGCCTAAAAATAGCGAGGAAATGCGCCAAGCACTTCGGTCCTTGCAACTTGGTCCCCTATCGGTGAAAGAAATTGAACGCATGCACCGTATCGGCGACTATGTACAGACCAAATATCGCCGGTTTTTTGGATGACTGGGATATTGTGATCATCAGAAGTTTTTAAAAATGGTCATCTTAATTTTATCGATCAAGCCATGAGGCCATCGTATATAATTTCATTATCAGAAAGGAGATATTAGATGACTGACAAGGTATTAATTGTATTGTCCTGTGGCACCGATAATCCCAATCGAGCCACCCGCGCACTGTTTTTTGCCATGGTTGCCAAAAAGGAGGGTAAGGAAACGGCCGTGTTTTTGCTGGATGAAGGCGTATACCTTGCCAAAAAAGGCATCTTGTCCAATGTACAGGCGGCCACTGGCGACAAAGCGGACGACCATTTGGCTTATTTGCAGGAATATGATGTACCGCTGCTGGTGTGCACACCATGTGCGGTGTCGCGCGGCATTTCAGAAGATGACCTGATAGAAGGTGCCCGGATGGCCACTGGCGATCAGCTTATCGCCATGGCGTGTGAGAGTGCCGTCATCAGCCTGTAAAGAAGGCCGCCTCTTTACGAACCTTTAAAAGATTTACCCGTAGATCATTACATACCTCATTCATCGGCGACGAAACATCCACAACTCGTCGCCGATGCCATTTTTAAACGTCTTCACACGAGTTTTGAATTTGATGCAGATTAAGACGAAGGGATCATTCAGCAAGCAAGCGGCAAGGTAAGCGGATGGCCTATGAACGGAATAGCAAAAGCGTAATGGTCAAAATCAGCAGCCCGATATTTAGAATAAAAAAGAAGATAAACCGTCGACGGGCCGGTTTGAACTCATCGAGCATTGCAATTAATTCAGCGTCATTTTCGGGTTCAGCGATTTTTTGCAGGATTTTATCAAGGGCGTAGGGGGATATGAAAAAATTGGTTTTATAATTTTCATAATGATCGGGGTGGTTGTCATGTAAATGCGATTTGATACCGATTCCCCTCAAAACGGCAATAAAACACATTCCAAAAGATATCAAAAACGATATCGCCGTGATGATGATAACGATGTCAATAAATGTGATCATACGAGATTACTTGGTAGTTACTAAATAGCTCATTTCGCTAATCCATCTGACGCTTAGTGCGGTGTTGCCATCCAGCTTGGCATAACTGTCGCTTCTAATATCTGTAAATCGGCGTTTGATCAATACTAATCACTTCACGCGGGCTTTAATCGCTGCTTTTAAATCCCGGCGAGTCTCAGGCGGTGCAATAAAATCTTGCTTGGCCTGCATTTCAATGGCTGTCTCAGGGCAACCGGTGGCACACACGCCGCAGCCGATACACCGTTCCAAATTAACTTGAGGAACATCGTCAGACCCCATGTTTAAGGCTTCCATGGGACAGCGCTCGATGCAGGTTTCGCAGGCGGTACAGAGCTCAAAATTCCATACCGGCATGAATCCTGAGTTAACCGCCAGCCCGGGCTTGGGGTGTGCCAGCGCATCTTTGAGAATAACGCAGTGACAGGCGCAACAGTTGCACAAAAAATCAATTTCCTGGCGATTGTTGGTGCAATGCACAAGCCCCGCTTCCTCGGCCCGATCCAAAATTGACAGTGCCTCGTCTTTATCAATCTGGCGCCCCATATCGCGATCAATAACGAACTGGGCCCCATGACCAAACTGTAGACAAACGTCATCCGGTTTGCCGCAGTGGCTGGAAGCATCGATTAATTTGGCCTGGTGTCGGCAATAGCAGGTGCTAACCGCCAGCGGTTCCATGTTTTCAATATACTGTTTTACCTGATCGTAGGTATGGATCGTGTTGCCCGCCTTGATCGTCCGGTTAACCGTTATTACCCGCATGGCAGGAAACCTATCCGGCTGGGGTTTAGACTGCTTATTGACTGCCTCCTTATAATTACGAATGAGCCGGGCCAGTTTGCGGTCCTTTTCCGTATCGGTTCCGCGCATAAACTGATACTCAAAAATGCCCGGAACAAACGGCGGGCCCGCATACCGCATGGTGTCGCCTTTTTTGATGGACATGCACAATCCCTTGTCGGCCATTTCTTCAAGCGCAGGTGCAACCTCATCCAGGCTCTGGCCCACAGCAGCGGCAATGACATCGGCTGAGTTAAACCCACGCGGCAGATCATTGCTAATGGCGGCCTGTTGGGGTGTAAAGAGTTCCTGGACAAGCTCATAAAACTCGGGAATATCCATGCCCGGATACATGCCACCCCTTTTGGCCATGGTTACACACAGCCTCGCATAAACTTCTTTACTCATTGATAGCTCCTTTTTTGAGTCTACTTGCTGCTAAAAAAACCGATCACAAAAAATCAAGCTCAAGTTGGCAACGATTCAAAGCACTCCTTGGTTGCAACCCATGAAAGTGTATGGGTGTTACCCGACTTCTCTTATTAAGGATTTGCCATTCCTTGATAGGTTCCGGCGTTTTTTAATGCAGTCTTGATTTGCTCAATGGTTACTAAGGTGGGATCGTAATGGACCGTGTTGATCTCCCGTAACTTATGCCATCCTTTTTGTACTTTTTTAACACCTTCAAGCCCTTCCAGGGCCGCTTTGCCGACATCGTATCAGCTAACATAAAATACAACCTTGGAAAGATCTGATTGCGCAGCCAGGGCAACAGAACTAACGATGAGCAAAAGAGCAACCAGCATGGTGATGAGAATAGGCAGCCATTGTACCCAACTGCTTTTATATGGATATCTCATTGATTTAAGTCCTTTATCTTTAAATTTTGACTTCCCGCAGATCAAACAACCTTTATCTTGTACACGTATTTAACCCAGTCTGATCCATAATAATCCTCCGCCACGACCCGGAGGGGAAAACCATGTTTTTCAGGAAGAATTGCCCCATTTACCGCATATGCTACAAAAACCTTATCAGACAATACGTCTGCCAGCGGAAATTTTTCTGTTTTCACGTTTCTTCCCGGCGGTCCTGAAAATACCACCTCCTTGGCATCCCTTTCCAAATGCGCCTGCTTGAGAAGCTTGCCAACCGAAATCCCTTTCCATTTACCATGATTGGCAAAAAAACCGGGACATATTAAAAGAACTTCACGTTCAATGACAGGCAGGGCCTGAATTTGTAAATAGTTCAGACTCAACGACGACTTAAGCCGGCCGGATACTTCGAGCCGCCAGGTATGTAAATCGACCTTATGGTCAGTTACCCCCATGGTGTCAAACTGCTTAAGCGGCGTCGGTTCCAGATAACGGGTATCAAGTTCCTCAGGATTTTTATTAATCAGGCTTTCACGCGGGGTATCTTTGGGCAGAATGATCTTCTGAGCCCTGGCATACACATTTTTTAACCATCGCAGGCCCGGGCTGAAGAGGACGCTGATGCCAGTGAGCAGACCAAGCACGGACTTAACAAAATCGCGGCGTTTCTGCATACGTTAACCTTTCTGATGGCAGGTTGCGCTACATTGGCTTTGATTGACAGCGAAGAATCAGAAATGACCGGCAAGCGTAAAACAGTCCTGAATCATATCCTAATTGCTCTGTCGATCGTTTATACCAAGGGCCGCCCGATTAAAGACGGACAAACGTCGACCGCTGGTTGCCGGCTTTGAGGCCTTCATCAATCAAATCGAGCACGGTTTGTTTATCTTGCGGAAATTTGTAGCCCTCGTAACTATGGGTAAACAAGAGACTACCATGACGATCTTTCCAGTAATTGCCGGCATGATCGAAACAAACATTAGCGGTAACATCCAACTCTTGTATCGTTAATTTGAGCTCATGCAGTTGTTCATCGGGTGAAAGCATTTGAAATTCGTTATTTTGGATGGCGTCATGCATCGGTGTTCCCGGCCAGGGGTGAAAAGGGCGTGATCGGATGTAATGCGGGTTAATGGAATTGAGTACATGGGCGGTGTTGCGGGCATGATTTTCCCACAGATTTTTGCCGCCCAGTCCAGGCATCCAGTACTCCGAGACCTGAAATCCGGCTGCCAAGGCCTTTTGACCCGCTTTGATATGCCCTTCAGCGGTCACGCCTTTTTTAATCAGCTGTAAAACCTCATCATCTCCGGATTCCAGCCCCAAGTGCAGACGATCAAGGCCGGCTTTGCAGATGGCAAGCAGTTCATCTGCTTTTTTCTGTGCGATGGTTTTAGAACGTCCATACGAGGTTACCCGGGCAATGGAAGGAAACGTTTTACGCAGGTATTGTAAAACATTCACCAATTGATCTGTTTTCATAATCAGGCTATTGGCATCTTGTAAAAAAGCGGTTTTAGCACCTGAAAGCAGCCAATGATACACCATCGGAAATCCCTGATGGTAGTTAAGCTCCGGAATCTTATTGATCAGCGCCACTGCCGCCTCGTGGCAAACCTTGCCGCCCTGACCGATTTGTTCCGATATATCTTTCAAATCGCTGCAAATGGCAGCAATGGCATCGATATCCTGCTTAATTTCTTCAGGTGTCCGCAGTTCGAATTTCTCATTTTTATACATGCCGCAAAAGCCGCAGCGGTTCCAAGGACAATTGCGTGTGAATCGAACCAATAAAGAATAGCTGCCACCCTCACTGGGCGGTCGATAAACACCGGTTTCGAAATTGTATGTTTTTGTGTCGTTCATCATTTTTCATCCTATACCTTAATAGCTGAGAAAACACATTACCTGATGCTCATAAGTATTTGGTCTATTTCCCTAAAGGACCGTCAGGTATCAGTGACATAATAACGATTTAGCAAACAACTTCAATATCGTTTTTCAAATCGCTGCAAAACCACCTTTGTTGTTTTACCGCCTGGCGGTATTAGATTTGGTTGAATGGTTGCATCAAAATTCATCATTGTAGCAGCCAAATTCATTGGAGTTTTCAATGTTTTCGAGTAGATACAATATGAATCACAACAAATTAGTCGTCTGTTTTATGATGGTCGCGGGGGTAACCTGCTGGCTGATCAGTTGTGCCGAAGTGCCCATAACCAACCGCCAAAGTTTGCGCCTCGTATCTGATTCTGAGCTCAATATGATGAGTTTGCATCAATACAGACAAGTACTGCGACAAAGCAAACTTTCAACCGATCGCCAAAAGGTACAAATGGTGCGACGGGTGGGAAACAGAATAGCGCAAGCCGCCGAGCAATTTTTAATTGAGGAAGGCCTGCGATCAACCCTTGTAAACTATCGCTGGGAATTTAATCTGATTGATGACAATAAAATGGTCAATGCCTGGGTGATGCCTGGCGGGAAAGCCGCCGTATATACCGGCATATTGCCCATTGCTAAAAACGATACCGGCCTGGCGGTAATATTGGGCCATGAAGTGGCACATGCCATTGCCGGCCACGGCAATGAACGCGTAAGCCAGGGGCTGCTGGCCAATTTAGGCGCCGGTACATTATCGGCGGCTCTATCGCAGCAGCCGCAAGAGACCCAGGATCTGTATATGGCTGCGTTTGGCTTGGGGGCTAATGTGGGTATTTTGCTGCCTTATAGTCGGTTGCATGAGAGTGAAGCCGATCGCATTGGTCTGGTGTTGATGGCGCGGGCAGGCTATGATCCGCGTGAAGCCGTGCCTTTTTGGCGACGCATGAATACCATAGGAGGATCCCGGCCCCCGGAATTTATCTCAACCCATCCAGCACCTGAAACCCGCATTCGCAATATCAAATCGTTCATACCAGAGGCCCTGCCCTATTTTAAGAAAAGGCGCTAAACACCAAAAAGAGGGACACATAAAATGGAATTAACAATAGCAAGCGCCATGGCTATCATTTTGGGTTTAATGGCCCTGGGTGTTTTTGCATGGAAATTTAAAGCGACACCGTTGTGCCGGCCCTGAATCTTGCTAACCATCGCCGGCGGCGTCGGGTATGCTGCCTATTGGATTTTAGACACTTTGCAATAACATTGGTTAAGGCTACCTTGCCATCACATTCTCCTCTTACCATCTTACCTTTACCAAAAACCTCCTTTAATGCTTTTAGCGGATACATCTTATCAAGCTGTGGCTCAAGCTATGACGCTTGACAACCCAAGAGCATAGCTTATTATTTAGATTTGATTATTCAAGGTACTCCCAATTTCCCGTCATAAAACAAGAAAAATCCCCGTCAAAAAGGTTATGCCATGCTTTCCAACTTAGATCCTGTTCTACTCGCTCGCATCCAATTTGCATTTACAGTTTCATTTCATATCATTTTTCCGGCGTTTACCATCGGTTTGGCCAGTTGGTTGGCCGTTCTCGAGTGGCGCTGGTTAAAAACCGGCAAACAAATCTATGCCGAAGTCTATCGCATGTGGGTCAAGATATTTGCTGTGACATTCGGTATGGGTGTGGTCTCCGGTGTGGTGCTGTCATTTCAGTTTGGCACCAACTGGTCGGGTTTTTCAGACGTAGGTGGCAACGTTTTAGGCCCCTTACTCGGCTATGAAGTACTCACCGCTTTCTTTCTGGAGGCTTCTTTTCTCGGTATTATGCTGTTTGGCTGGAACCGTGTCAGTCCTAAAATGCATTTTGCATCAACGGTGATTGTGGCCGTCGGCACCCTGATTTCGGCCTTCTGGATTCTGTCAGCCAATAGCTGGATGCAAACACCCCAGGGATTTCGCATCGGTCAAGACGGTTTGTTGTATCCTACCAGCTGGCTGGCAGTGATCTTTAATCCATCTTTCCCATTTAGATTCGTGCACATGGTCACCGCTGCCTACCTAACAACGGCATTCACGGTTGCAGGCGTCGGGGCCTATTATTTATGGCGCAAACGGCATATTTCCCATGCGCGGGTGATGCTTGGAATGGCCATGATTATGGCCATATTCGTAGCCCCCTTACAGTTGCTTTACGGTGATCTGCATGGGCTCAACACTCTTGAGCACCAGCCCGCCAAGGTGGCGGCCATGGAAGGGCTCTGGGAAACCCAACGCGGTGCGCCATTGATACTATTTGGCTTGCCGGACCAGGAAGCGGAAACAACCAAATACGCCATCAAGATACCCAAACTGTCCAGTTTCATCCTGACCCACTCGTTTGACGGTGAGGTCAAGGGACTTAAGGAGTGGCCCAAAGACGAGCGCCCCCCAGTGGCGGTCGTGTTCTGGTCATTTCGGATCATGGTGGGTATCGGCTTGTTGATGATTGCCACCGGGGTGATCGCCCTTATCCTGCATTTCAAGAAACGCTTGTTTGATACCCGTTGGTTTCAGTACTGGTGCATGGCCCTGACGCCGTCGGGCTTTGTTGCCGTGCTGGCCGGGTGGTTTGTTACCGAGGTCGGCCGCCAGCCTTGGATCGTTTACGGCTTGCTGCGGACCGCCGATGCCACTTCCCCTGTTCTGGGAACATCCATCGCCATATCGTTGACGGCTTTTGTGATTGTCTATGCTTTTGTATTTGGTGCCGGAATCTACTATATACTGAAGTTGATCGGCAAAGGCCCGGAAAGCTTAGAGACCGCCTATGGTGACCACGGTATCGGAAAGCCGCCGATTGTTACGGATCTTGCCGGTGAAGGGGGAAAACAAAATGTTTAGTTTGGAAAACATCGTAAATCTTCCCATGATCTGGTACGCCCTCATTTTCACGGCGGTTTTTCTTTATATTCTGCTGGACGGTTTTGACCTGGGCGTTGGTGTGCTTTTTCCATTTGCCCCCTCGGATAAATGCCGCGATCGCATGATGAATTCTATCGCCCCGTTCTGGGACGGCAATGAAACCTGGCTTATTTTAGGTGGCGGCGGTTTGTTTGCAGCATTTCCCCTGGCCTACTCCGTAATGATGCCGGCGCTATATATCCCCGTGATTGTCATGCTGCTGGGTCTTATTTTTCGCGGTGTGGCCTTTGAGTTCCGTTTTAAAGCTACCAGAAACCATGTCAAAATATGGGATTACGCATTTCACTTCGGCTCGCTGGTAACCGCCTTTATGCAAGGTATGATCATCGGCGCCATTGTTCAGGGCATTGAAGTCGAGGGCCGCAGATTTGCCGGCGGCGCTTTCGACTGGCTCAATGCATACAGCGTCATGACCGGAATAGCTGTGGTCTTTGGATATGGCCTGTTGGGTTCCACCTGGTTGATAATGAAAACCGATGGGGAAACCCAGAATTGGGCACGAAAAAGTGCCTCCTATACAGTTCTTTACGTGGCCATTTTTCTGGCAATTGTTAGTATCAGTATGCCGATCATGAATGAGCAAATCCGAACGCGATGGTTCACATTGCCCAATTTATTTTATCTTGTGCCGATTCCTACAGCCAGCTTGCTGTTGCTGATCGCCATCTGGCGCGATATTCACAGCAATCGGGAAGTTCGCCCCTTTTTGATGAGCTTCGGTGTTTTTCTAACCGGCTATATTGGCATCGCTATCAGCATGTGGCCCTATATTGTGCCGTTTAAAATCACATTTAACCAAGCCGCCGCAGCCCCTGAATCACAGTCGCTTTTGCTGGTTGGTACAGTCATTTTGCTGCCGATGATCCTCGCCTACACCGGCTACTGTTATTATATTTTCAGAGGAAAAGCTTCCCATGAAGCCCATTACTAAAAAACAGCGCCAGTGGCTGTGGTTCATTTCATTATGGTGTGGGGGGCTCGGCTCTGTTTTTGTGCTGGCATATCTCATACGCTGGGTGATGGGATTAAACTGAGACAAAGAAAATCAAATCCCACCGCTAGGTCCTATCATTCGGGATATTTAAGCAAATGGCACCCATCCCGGCACCACTGTTTTCTCAAATTCAAATCTATTCGGAATATGCCCAATTATTTAAACAGCGGCGCTGATGGTGTAGCTTTGCTCGGTTTGGAAGGCATTGTATCAAGCATATCGAAAGATTGTTGCTCCATCCGTGCCTGATTAACTTTATTGGAAAGGGGGATATGGTAGATGGCCAGTTTAATGGCTTTAGTGGTGTCATTCATTTTCAATTTTATTTTGGCATCACCAGCTTTCCAGCGATAAACACTCTCTTTGGTGGCCGCGTTGGAGGTTATTTTCGGCTGGCCCAATTTGGCCGTGAAACGCTGTTTGGTTTGGTAAAATTGATCCGGTGAGCGCATCTTGATAAAAACAGCAAAAAACTGCTGCTGATAAAAGCCGTATATAACATCCGGTACTGGCTGATTGGATACTTGATACAGCATATTAGAATTGACGTAGTAAGCAGCATGGTCGGTCTCATGAATTTTGGTTAAATGACCATACTGCGAAATGCTGCTGGCCCAGGGCATGCCGTGCACGCCTTTAGTAAAATCAAATGCTGTTGCTGACGTGCCAGCCAATACAATCGATATGATACCGGCTAACCATATGATATGCTTCATTGTATTATTCTTCCTTCCCAGAAAAATCATCTGGTAAATTGCTGATTGCGCGTCCGCTTTATTTTTTCTAAACTATGCGCACCAAAACCGGTATGTCAATCATTTTGCCGGCACCCTTTATTTCATCATTAAAACTTGGCCAATCAAACATGGGATGGCAATTTTCACAAACATGATATGCAAAAACAAAAAGATCTCCACGCCTTTCATATGATTACGAATGACCCCTGATACTCTTTTTGACATACTCGATTTAAATCACGACGGTCATCTGTCGAGGGCCGAGCTGCATAAAGCCGCCAAAAGACTGGCGTGGCACTGGCACGAGGCACCCCTTTTTGCGGTGCTGGATCTTTACAGCCTGTATCAGCCGATTACCCGAAATCAGTTTGGCACGATATTGCACCAAATCATGAACGATCCTTTAGGCCCGTATGGCAAAGTCCTGCGCCAATCGCCGCACTTCATTAGAGTGCTTAAAAAAAACCGATCTCAGCAAGCGCTGGAGCCGGCTAACACACAACACTCTCATTCTCAATCCACATTGACCTTGGAAAAAAATAGGTTAGGAAATGGGTTGAAATCGTTTAGGCAAACTGCCGGAACGGATACGGCCAATCAGTACCAACGTTTACTGCAGGATTTAGGTACCGTTCAGATTATCCCGGACAAAGCCATGGCCCTGATCATTGATCCCCAAAGATCCTTTACCCAGGGGGCTTGGATGCAGTCCATCGGGGCGCAGGCCGAATCAGATGTCGCACCGATTCAACTGGCCTTTAATAGCTGTTCCGCATTCTTAAAGCAGTTTTATCGCCGGATGGATATCATGTTTACCCGCTGTCCATTTCCGCCTGAGAGCTACCAATGGGAGCATCAACTGGCAAACATCATCGATCCCTCCCAGCTTTACTTTATCAAACCTGGAAACAGCGTCCTGTTTCCGCCGTTAAACGGCTTCAGACAATGGGTCAACAAAGGCATCGACAGAGGCAAGCGGTTTTTGATCATGGGGGGCTGCACCCTTAACAGTTGCATACGGGTCTCGGCCATGGAGAGCCAGGCGCATTTTATAGACAATCAGCTCCAAGTAGTGGTTGACCTCAGGCTATGCGGGGCGCGCGCCCGTAATTTTAAATCCTCGGCCATGTATGGCGGATTATCCGCTGTCGAATCAGCCATTCATCAAATGCAAACAGCCGGTATAAAGGTGGTGTCAGGAATTGAATGGCAATAACGCTTACCTTCAAACAGATAGCAATACCAAAAGAGGTGCCCCGTAGAGCACCTCTTTAACACCAAGACCGACAGACCTAGCGACTTCCGCGACGGCCATGGCCATTTCCACGCCCCCCACGTTGGGCGTCACGTGAATGATTGCCTGATCGATGGCCCTGGCGCAAGCTGGAACGGGACTGATGGGATGAACTGGTTCGCATTCGCTGCGATTTATAGCCGTGATCCCTTCTGGGGCCGTTCCGATGATCCTGGCGAACCTGACGTTTGAAATCGCGTTTATCCCTTCGATAATCACGAACATCGCCTTTCAAATCACGGCGATCCTGGCGATAATCTCTTAAATCACGTCGAAACTCACGGCGATCACCTTCGCGCCAATCCTGACGCAGTTCCCGGCGGTCATGGCGTAACTCACGAAGATCTCCCCGGATCTCACGCCGATCCTGTCGTAAATTCCGCCAATCATCACGGTATTCAGGGTTATTTTTGACATATTCGCGCCACCGGTTTCTGCGAACCTGTCGCCAATCCTGATGATCACGCGCGAAATCTCGCCGATCCCGCCGGTAATCACGCACGTCTCCGCGCAAATCACGGCGATCTTGGCGGTAGTCTCTTAAATCGCGGCGAAATTCACGGCGATCACCTTCGCGCCAATCCTGACGCAGTTCCCGGCGGTCGTTGCGTAACTCACGAAGATCTCCTCGGATCTCACGTCGATCGTGGCGTAATTCGCGTCGATCCTCGCGCATCTCTTTTCTATCTTGGGGATATATGAGATCCTCGTCGGACGGCGGTGGATCTTGTTCCTGGGCCCAGGCAAAAGTTGTCGTTAAGGCCGCAAAGCAGGCCATCAACAGTAATTTTCTCATCATGGGAAGCTCCTTTCTCAGAAAAGGTGTTTATGCAGTTAAACCCACGATGGCCCCAAAAGTTTCGCTGATTTGATAAATTTCTTAAAATGATAAAATATGATTAATAAACAGATGGTTACGGCAAGATCAAAGCTGACAACACCACCCATCGAGCTCGTGATAACATTTCGCAGAGTCATAATTGGCATGAAGGTAGGCCAAAAAGAAATGTGTGGGATGATCTTTTTTAAATGAATCAGGATGGGTTAATTATTCGATATGCTTGTAAAACATTTTCACATCCGGTGATTGGGCCTGGCGATCATTGTATTCGGATCGGCTTTCTTGCACGAAGCCCAACTGGTTGTAAAGCTTTTCCAGCAGAGGATTGTTGGTCAACGAGATAAATTTATAAATGCCTTGCGATGCCATTAAATCGATAAACGCAGTGACCGTATGCACACCGACCCGCTGGTTGCGAAATTTGGTGGAAATAGCCAATGCACCCAGTTCGACTGTTTCCGGATCGATGTCTTTTTTTTCCACACACCCCACAATGATACCGTCAATAGCCGTAACAAAAAAAGAATGGCGATTTGAATCGACATAGGCGCGGGTGCGCGGTTTTAAATATCCCTGGCGTTTGTATATCTCTAAAATATTCCAGACAATGGCGACTTCCTCATCGGTCTGCACCTGCCGAAAATCTTCCACAAAGTTATTGGCAATCAGCGTACCCGCGCCCTCAACCGTAAACAGCTCATGCTTGATGGTATGCTTGCCCGCCGGCAGAATGTGCACGCGGTCAACGAGCGCATCTTCGATTTTCTGGCAGATACGCTCCAAAACATCTCTGAAATTGGTGTTGGCAATTGCGTTGCGAAAATCACCCAAAGATTGTCTGATCCGCCGGGTGGTAACCGCGTTGATCTTGTTCCCCTCCGGATCAATCAGGTACTTTCTTTCAAGAAAAATCAGTTTAAAAACCGCGTCACTATAATCTAAAACAAACTGATAGAAATCCTTATCTGAGGGCACCCGCACAATTTTGGTCATCGGTAGCCTGGTAGCCAGCTCTTTGAAATGCTGCTGGTTGGCAAACCGGTTGCTCATATTGTGAAAGAGCGCTGTGGCAATCCCTTGGCGTTTGAGAAACTTGATATCAGCAATAATAGCCTGAAAGTGATCCCGTAAAATACCCTCTCGGCAGGCAATAAAGACTTCTTTACCAGCAAGAACGCGGGTGTATTCTTCAATATGCAGTTGCGGCATCAGACAGCAAAACCTCTTTCTAAAAAATCGTTACGCGTCTTTTAAGGGGTATGTTTAGCGAGTAATCAGACAATACCGGCATGGCAAAAGCCGCTGTTGCAGGTGGCTAAAATTCGTGAATGCCAGTATAGGTTTCCGGGGTAATGGCCAGCAACTCTTCTTTGACCTTTTTAGACACATCCAGTTTGCTAATAAAATCAGCAATGGCAGCCTGATCAATGGCTGCATGGGTCCGGGTCAATTCCAGAAGGGCTTCATATGGTTTAGGATACCCTTCGCGCCGCAGAATCGTTTGGATGCCTTCAGCCACCACCGCCCAATTGGATTGCAAGTCATCCTGAATGGCTTCCTGGTTGAGAAGCAGTTTTCCCAGGCCTCTTTGGATCGATTTTAACGCAATCAGGGTATGGCCTAGCGGAACGCCGATATTGCGAGTTACGGTGGAGTCGGTTAGATCACGCTGCAGCCGCGAGATGGGCAGCTTGGCGGCCAGGTGTTCAAGGATGGTGTTGGCAACCCCCAGGTTGCCTTCAGCATTTTCAAAGTCAATCGGATTGACCTTATGGGGCATGGTGGAGGAGCCAATCTCGCCTTTTTTGATTTCTTGTTTGAAATAGTCCATGGAAATATAGGTCCACAGATCCCGGCAAAGATCGAGCAAAATCGTATTGATCCGTTTGATGCCGTCTAAAAAGGCCGCCAAATGATCATAGTGCTCGATCTGAGTGGTGACTCTTGAGCGGTGCAGGCCAAGCACATCGTTTACCAGCCGGTCGGCAAAGGCCACCCAGTCGATATCAGGATAAGCCACATGATGGGCATTGAAGTTGCCGGTGGCACTGCCAAATTTAGCGGCAAACGGTACAGCTTGCAGCGCCGTCTGCTGTTGCTGAAATCGGTCCACAAAAACAAAAAGTTCCTTCCCCAGGCTTGTGGGTGACGCCGGCTGACCGTGAGTGCGTGCCAGCATGGCCACTTTCTTCCACTGGCGTGATTTGGCCTCCAAGTCTTTCATGACTTTTTCGAAAGCCGGTTGCATCACTGCCTGCCAGGCTTCTTTCAGAGACAAGGGTACCGCGGTATTGTTGATATCCTGGGACGTGAGCCCGAAATGGATAAACTCCTTAAACGTCTCCAATCCGAGCTCTTCAAACTTTTCCTTGATGAAATACTCCACCGCTTTGACATCGTGATTGGTGACCTTTTCGATATCTTTGACTTTCTGGGCGTCTTCCAATGTAAACGATTGGTAGATGCTGCGAAGCTTTTCATATACAGCCAAATCGATACCCTCAAGCACCGGCAGCGGCAGTTCACACAGGGCAATGAAGTATTCGATTTCTACCCGCACGCGGTATTTGATCAATGCCGCTTCGGAAAAATAGCCTGACAAGGCCGCCGTGGCCTTATGGTAACGTCCGTCAACCGGTGATATTGCACTTAATGGCGTCAATGGCATTTCAATAATCTCCCCCTGTTGCGGATACGAATTGACGATTCAGTATATAGATAATTGGCTGTTGGCTGTCAAACGGCACTGCCTGTTAAAGCATTGCACCAAAATATAGACCCCATCAACGACCCGGATGACATTCATATGCAAAAACGCTGAACATTTCATCGGTATGCATGCGCCCACCAGCCTCTTTCGGCATAATTCGTGACAGAACTGCAATTAACACCAAATCCAGGTTAATCCGTCTAAATTATACAATATTTGAATTGCATACGGTATTTGAATTCGGCTGCATTATTGACTTATTGTTTGGCTTTGGGGTAACGATAATTGCGAACAGGCTTGACCAAGGGAGGCCGGCGATGAAACGTTTGGTAGCCTTGTTCATTTTTATTCTTCTGATAGGCTGGTCAAGCAGCCAGTGTTTTCCTTATCCTTGATCGAACCATATCGTTTTAAAGAGATCATCGACTCTATGGCTGCCAAAGCATAAAAAATTCTTACTGGAACCACATTTTAACATGGTGTTGCTGATGAAAAAGAAATCTGTAGGAGTTCGAAGACGGTCTATTTTTTGGGGAGGCTTAGGAGCATTTGTTTGGCTTATTCTCATTCTAATTGTTTCCGACGGGCTTTCTAATATTGCTAAAGAACAATGGATCGTTCTTTTCGCAGGGCTTGGCATTTGCTTTATTATACCCTTTGGCTTTGTGAGATCAATTTATTGGGTTGTCGGCGGCTTCAAGAAAGATGAAAAACGGAAAGATTCAGTCACCCGAAAAGAAGCTAAGGATGGTGAAGATTGAAATCTTGGGAC
>JASJAZ010000211.1 GCA_030066785.1 Desulfobacterales bacterium
ATCTGACATTTTAACTCCCTAAACTTTTCAAAGACACGATCCCTTGATTAATGGCTCCCAATAAATAGATTATTCTTATTAAGTTATTTTAAAATGCGCATACCCTCTAAACACAACGAAGGAAAACTTGAAAATGAATAAAATGCCATCCAGAGACATTTCAGGCAAATGCGAAGGTGAATGCCGGGATCGCGTCAGGACAGCCGAAAAAAAGAACCAGAAAAAAATAAACGCTATTACCTCCAAAGGTATTTTAAGACGCTCCAAACGTTTTCTTGGTCTCCAAAAGAAATGAGCATCCGTAGTGTGTGTAAACTCATGTCTAGGCGTGAACGTGTATAATTAAAGACTGATGCAAGTTTGAAGAAACGCACTCAATTTAGATGTGGTTTATATTTCCAAAGTTCTAAACGCTGTCATCTAAATAGTTCTTTAAGATTAGATATCCGAAGTAGACCTTCCAAAAGAACCAAAAAACAGAGATTGCGGATATGCACCCGTAATTCTCATTCATTGTACCTATCCACTGTTATAAATATCTATTATAAATGATTAAAATTGCCGACTTCCCCAACCTATAATGAACATTGACCTGATTAAAAAATCTGTGATAATCCTTTCACATCTAATCTTTGCCAATTTTCAAATTATCCCAATCAGATTTACCAAACTAATTCTTATATTTTGACGGAGGGCACTATCGATATAATAATAATATTAGATTAAGAAAATAGATCTTTACTTGAATGGCATCAGCAACCAAAGGGGGGGAACTATGCCGTCAGAGGTTAAAATCTACAAAATACAGGATTTCATACGTCAAAATGAATCAGGTGAGTTAACGCGTGAGCGAATATCAGATATTATCCATGAAATCGCCGCTTTAGCTCATTTTCACCCGGAGCATAATATCCTTTTTGACTTTCGCAAAACAACGCTTCCGCAAGATTACGATATGGCTGATATACTTGAAACCGTGTCGGAAATGGAAAAATTTAAGGACTATCTGAAGGAAAAAATAGCCAATGTCATTCCAGACACTAAGGATCGCCTATGGATTGCGAAACAAACCGAATCCGCTCTGCAACTAAAAGGCATCAAATTCAGATCATTTACAGACTTTGAAGCAGCCATTGATTGGCTTGCCGATGTTGAAGTCAGATGATATTTAAAAATAGCCTTTAATGCCCGATTAAGTGCCCAAGCCAGCAATCGTTGGTATATGGGTTTATGATGACCTTTGATAGCTCCACAAAGCACCGCAAGAATATTTCTTAATTATTTTCTTTTCTATCTAGTTTTTAACCAATCAAAATCCGGGAGATTACGATGTACGCAATTGCTGTGAATGGAAGCCCACGCAGGGGCGGAAATACCGAAATCCTTTTAAAAGAGGTGCTTAGCCAACTGCAAACTGCCGGTTGGGAAACAGAGCTGGTCAAAGTTGGTGGAACAGCCATTCGAGGCTGTATTGCCTGTGAGAAATGTTTTGAAAATAAAGACAATGAATGCTCCGTCAAAAAGGATAAATTTAACGACATCTTTGCAAAGATGCTTAAAGCCGATGCGATGATTCTGGGCTCTCCCACCTATTTTGCGGCTGTATCGGCGGATTTAAAAGCCTTAATCGAAAGGGCTGGCTATGTGGCCTATGCCAACGATCATGCTTTTGCAGGAAAAATAGGGGCCGCAGTTGTAGCGGTACGCCGCGGGGGCGCCACCCATGCGTATGACTCCATTAACCATATGATGCAGATGTCAAGAATGATCATTCCGGGCTCAACTTACTGGAACATGGGCTACGGCTTAGGTAAAGGCGAGGTTTTAAAAGACGAAGAAGGTCTGGCTAACATGCGCCACATTGGCAAATGCATCGATTGGCTTGGCAAAGCCATTAAACCCCACATTCTCAATTATCCCAAGCCTTAGCTATTCCTAAAGTTGAACTAAAAATCAGTGGTAATACTCAATGGAATCAGTAAAGGTCATTAGTTGACCTTTCCATATCTGAGATCTATTTTATCCTAATATTTCCTGCGGCTTGGCATTGTTGATTATGGTTCACAGCCGCTTTATTTTCCAATACGTTTGGTCGCAAGCGACCTTTTTCAGAAAGGGAGAACGTCACCATGCGAAAAAGAATAATCAGCTTAGCGCTCATCATACTATTTTGGTTGCCGATAATGGCGAGTGCTGTTAGCGAAAAAGACTTCGAAGTCAATACCACCAAAAACATCATCAATTTGTGTACCGCCTCATCAGATGACCCCTTGTATCATCAGGCGATAAATTTTTGCCATGGATACTTAGTGGGTGCTTTCCATTATTATGAGGCCCATACCTCCGGACCGTCAGCCATTAAATTTGTTTGCCCACCCGATCAGAGACCTTCCCGCAATGAGTCGATCGGCAGGTTCATTGAGTGGGCCCAGGCGCGTCCGCAGTATCACAACGAGACTCCGGTGGAGACTGAGTTCCGGTTTCTAATGGAATACTGGCCATGCAAATAAAGCCAAATTTTGAAAGGATTAAGTCATGAAAAAGCTTTCATTTATCATTTTTTTAATGATCAGCTTGGTGCTTGGTGGTTGCGCCGAAATGTCAGATACAACCAAAAGAACCGCAGGCGGGGCTGCCATTGGCACGGCGGCGGGCGCGGCCGTTGGTGCGATGGCAGGTGACACCCCTATGGGGATGGCCGTGGGCGCAGCGGCCGGGGCTGCCGGTGGATATCTATATGATCGCCACAAGAAATCTGAAGAAAAAGCCTACCAAGAAGGCTACGAGGCCGGCCAAAAGAACAAATAAAGAAACAGGCGCTTGAATAGGAGTTTTAAATGCAATAGTCTGAAAACGGACTGCTTGCGCTATGTTTTAGGTGAATACATCAACCGAAATTATTGGTGTAAGGTTTCAGGTTTCAGATGCCTGATTTGCGAGAGCAGCTGTCAGAGAACAAGATCATATGGCAGACGGCAAAACTGGAGGATGAAGCACTATTAATCCTCTGTTTTTGTCCTCTGCCATTTTTATATTCAGTACCCTTGACTCATATAAACACAGGTAGTGAAGCGGTCTCGCTATAGCAATCAATGAGTTGCCACAAAGCGCAAAAGGGGATAAGAATGAGAGACAATAAAGGATAGCGTTAAAACACTTCTAAATGCAAAGGTGCCATTTCTTATGCAGAAAAGAATAGTAATTTTTTCAATCATTGCGGTTTGCCTGGTGCTTTCATCCACCACTCCGGCCATTGCGGCTCATACGCCAAAAATTGATCTGAGCCAGACGGAAAAGGAATGGCTGGAAACCCATCCAGTGATCCGGGTCCATAACGAAACAGCCAGCCCGCCTTTTAATTTTGCTGAGCGTGGCCGGCCCAAAGGGTTTTCCATTGACTACATGCGGCTTATAGCCGAGAAGATCGGCCTCCAGGTCGAATTTATCACTGGGCCGACCTGGGATGAATTTCTGGGTATGATGAAATCCGGCGAATTGGATGTTATGCTTAACATTGCCAAAACGCCCGAAAGGCAGCAGTATCTGGCCTACACGCCCTCTTTTGTGACCCTGACCCAGATGCTGTACACCCGCAAGGATTTCCCCCCGGTGCGCTCCATCGAGGACCTCTACGGTAAGCGGATCGCAGTGCCCAAGGGTTTCTATATCGCCGAGATGCTCAAATCCTATCCCCAGGTCGAGATTATGGAAGTGCGGGACATCATCGACGCCATGCATGCGGTGTCCGTGGGCAAAGCCGATGCCCTTTACGACATCATGCCAGCGGTCAACTTCCTAATGAACAAGCATCAGATTACCAACCTGAAGGTTGGCGGGGATCTGGGGATCGAAGCGGGCCGCCCTATGCCTCTGCACCTTGCCGTGCCAAAGGAGGATGCTGTTTTTGCCGGAATTATAGCCAAAGGTATGGCGCTGATAACGGATGAAGAATACCAAACCTTGAGCGATAGGTGGCTAGGAAAAACCGAAATGACTGCCATCGGGTTTGGTTTGACGGCCAAAGAACGTACGTTTCTGAAAGAGCACCCCGTCATCCGCTTCACAGGCGATCCGGACTGGCTGCCCCAGGAGGCATTCACAAGTGAGGGGCAATACATCGGAATCGTGGCGGACATTCTCGATCTTCTCGAGGCCAGACTTGGTATCCAGTTTGAGCGCGTTTCGGTGAAGACCTGGAATGAGGCTGTGCGACTGGCAGAGACGGCCGAAGTTGATATGCTATCCGAGACAACCAGCTCGGGACGCGAAACGATGACTTTCACTAAACCCTATCTCGTTTTTCCAGTAGTACTCATCGCTAAACGTGGTGTCCAGCCCATCTTGGATCCCAGTGAGCTCAAAGGCAAACGCCTGGCGGTGGTTAAAGATTATGGGTATGTGATCCCTTTTCGTCAGCAGTTTCCGGGTCTGGACTATTTAGAAGTGGAGACGGTTCGCGACGGGCTTCTACGCTTAGCTGCGGGCCAGGCCGATGCCTTTCTTTCAGCCGCCTCGACCGCTTCCCATTTGATGTCCGAGCTTGGACTGACGAACCTTCAGATCATCGGTTCCACCAGATTTTCCATCGACTTGGGGTTTGGCGTCCGCAAGGATGCCCCTATGCTCGCAAATATCCTTAATAAAGCCCTTGACAGCATCACCGAGGACGAAAAGTTCGAAATCCGTCAGAAGTGGGTGCCGGTTATGGATGCAGCAGCCCCGCCAGCCGAAACCCCAATTGCATACGACCGTTTGATTTCTTACAGCACTATCGTTTTCCTGATTCTTAGTTTGCTGGCCTGGTTATTATTCAAAACCATCAAAAAAGAACAAATTGCGGTTCATTTTGGATCAACCTGGTTTCGGGGGATTGTTTTGGCCTCGTTGAGTATTTTTGTGCTGATCGTGGTCTTTGTGGGGTGGTACATGCTCGATCGCAACAAGGCCGAGCATCTGGATAATGTGGACGAGAACCTCAGAGGGATCTTATCGGTTAGCGAGGATCGTTTTGATCTGTGGCTGAAGGAAAGGCTTTCCTACATGGCACGCCTGGGACGTGATCCGGAATTAGTCGCCATCACCAAGCGCCTCTTGCAGGTCAAGCCCAATAAAAGAGCCTTGCTGGCATCGAATGCCTTGAGGGAGGCGCGGTTTTTCTTTCGTCAAACTGAAGATATTTTTTCTAATATCGGTTTTTTTGTAATCGATCCTGAACATATCAGCATCGGCTCCATGCGCAATGCTAATCTCGGCACCCTCAACCTGATATCAAAGCAGTATCCGAAACTTCTCCAGCAGGCATTTCAGGGCCAGGTAGGTTTTGTGCCGCCCATGACATCGGATGTGGCGCTGGGCAAACCATCCAAGACAAACAACTCACGCAAGCCACCAACCATGTTTTTTATCGGGCCAGTCCAGGACAGAGAAGGGCGAATCTTAGCAGCCATGACCTTGCGTGTGGATCCCTGGAAAGATTTTGCTCGGGCTCTGAAGTCGTTCGGAAGGGGGGGGACCCGTGAAACTTATGCGTTTGATCGGAATGGCATCATGCTGTCGACAAGTCCATTTGAAGAGCAGCTCCGCCGCATTGGGCTATTGGATGAGGGCCAGTCCAGTGCGCTGAATATCGAGATTCGGGATCCTGGCGGCAATATGGTTGTAGGCTATCGTCCCGCCATCGAAAGATCACAACAGCCGCTGACCCAAATGGTTTCACGGGCATTAACCTTGCGGCAGCAAATGAATACTGACGGAATTCGCCAAGGTCAATCACTGGTTGAGTCTAACATGAAAGGATACCGCGACCACCGCGGCGTGCCGGTCTTCGGCGCCTGGTTGTGGAACGCAGACCTTGATATCGGGCTAGCGGTAGAGGTGGACGCGGCTGATGCGCTGTTAAATTATTACATAACGCGAACGACGATCGTCGCCATCCTGGGATTTACCTTGTTGTTGTCCGTAGGGGCGATTTTATTTGTTTTGATTGTCGGCGAACGCACCAGCAAGGCACTGATGCGCGCAAAGGACGACCTGGAGAGTAAGGTGGTTGAGCGAACGGCCGAATTACAGAACAATCAAAAACAGCTAGCAGAGGCCGAAGAACGCGCACGCATGCTGTTGGATTCAGCTGGGGAGGGAATCTTTGGTGTCGATGTTTCAGGTAAGCTGGCCTTCATCAACCCAGCTGGCAGCCGATTGCTGGGATATGAACCGGAAGAGTTGATCGGCGAAGGCATCCATGCCAAGGTTCACTATGCCCGTGAAGATGGCAAACCCTATCCTCGCGAAGAATGTCCCATGTATCGATCCTACACCGAGGGGGCCCGTTTCCGGGTTACGGACGAGGTGCTCTGGTGTAAGGACGGCAAACCTTTTCCAGTAGAATACACGAGTATGCCGATCAAAAAGAATGGCCAAGTTGTGGGGGCCGTGGTTACCTTCACGGACATCACCGAACGCAAAAGCATGGCGGAAAAACTGGCCGTCGAACAGCAGCGTTTGCAAAGCATCCTCGATACCAGCCCAGTAGCTGTGGGAATCTCCGTTGATGGAATTATCCAATACGCAAATGACCGTTTGGTTGAATATTTCGGTATCAAAGAGGGGGATCAAACGATTCCCATATACGTCAACCCGGAAGATCGTGAACTCATCATTAAAGAGCTCGAACGCAGCCATTCCGTACACAATTATGAGCTAAAGGCCTATAATGCGAATGGCAAGGTTTGTGACATGCTGTCCAACTACAATCAAATTGAGTACGAGGGCCAAACAGCAACTTTAGCCTGGTGGACGGACATCACTGACATTAAAGCGACATCGGAGGAATTGAAAATCAAATTCGATGAACTGGCCCGTTTCCGACGCATGGCCATCGGCCGTGAGTTGAAAATGATCGAACTGAAAAAGGAGATCAACGATCTCTTTAAAGCCAACGGCGTCGAGGAAAAGTATAAAATCCATTGATGGGGGGTTACCAATGCCACGTTTGTTTGACGTTAAATATATGCGAATCCTTGATTGGCTCAAAAATGGCGTTGGCATGCTGTGCGCGTTCACCCTTTCAAGCGTGATGGCGCTAACGAGTGTGCAGGCTGCAAAAACGTGGTATCCTATAGAGGTGGATGTCTGGAATCCGCCGTTTAATGATCAGCTTCAACGCAATCAACAGCAGTATATACCGCTTGACAAAGTACAAAAAAAATGGCGTGTCCGCGTCTACATTCCACATCTCAAAGATGCCTACTGGCTGGGGGTTAACTATGGGCTTATCGATGAAGCTCGTCGTCTCGGTATCACCCTGTCGATATATGAAGCAGGTGGCTATGATCAGCTTGAAATCCAACGCCAGCAGATTGAGGAAGGTCTTAAAGCCAAACCGGATGGTCTGATCATCGGTGCCATCTCTCTGGATGGTCTCAATGACCTTATTAAAAAAGCCCATGACCAGGGCGCTCCGGTGCTGGATTTGATCAATGGTATTTCTTCGCCCCTGATAACCGCACGGGCGGCGGTATCCTTTTGGGACATGGGCCACCACGCTGGCATCTACTTGCAACGTATGCAGGATAAGCTAGGCAAACCTTTAAAAGTTGCCTGGTTTCCCGGACCGGATGGTGCCGGATGGGTGGCTGCCGGCGATGCTGGATTTCGAAAAGCAATCGCGGGTGGTGCGATTGAAATCGTGGACACGCAGTATGGCGACACCGGCAGTGCGGTCCAGTCAA